>NZ_LQIH01000020.1:0-71413 GCF_001499835.1 Mycolicibacterium novocastrense | reverse complement strand
ATCGGGCCCACCTGGGTCACCGCACCAAACGCCGCCCCCGCCCCCGACAAATCCGCAGCACCCAACTCGCGCAACAAAATGTTGAGCGTGAACGACACCAACACCGTGAACGGAATCGCCACCAACAACGTCGGCGCCAACGACACCCGAGCAATGAACCAACACTGCTCCAAAAACTCCCGCCACTGAAACGGCCGGCGAAACACAAACCGCACCGCATCAGCCGACATCGCAAACAACGCCCCAACCGCCTGCATCGGCCCGGCCAAATTCCGCAACGGCGGCAGACCCGCCGACCATCTTTCCGGGCCACTAGCTTGCGCCATTGCCGTCTCCTTCCAGGATGGTCACCGCCGCCACCGCCGTTGGCCCGCCAATGTTATGGGCAAGGCCGATCCGAGCACCGTCCACCTGGTTCACGGCTTCGCCGCGAAGCTGTGCAAACAGCTCGACGCACTGCGCGACTCCTGTCGCGCCGGGCGGATGCCCCTTGGACTTCAGCCCTCCGCTCGGGTTCACGGGCAACCCTCCGCCGATAGTCGTCTCTTCCGCTTCGACGAGTTTGTGGCCCCCGAACCTCTCGGCGAATCCGAGATCTTCATAGCTGATCAATTCGATGCCCGTGAAGAAATCGTGAACTTCAGCCACATGAACATCGCCAGGAACAAGACTGGCCATCTCAAAAGCCTGTTTGGCGGCCCGGACGGTCGCGGGCATCGTGGTCATGTCCGCCTTGTGTTGGTGCATCACCGAATCGAGGCCGAGCCCGACTCCGCGAATCCATACCGGGCGGTTCGTGAATCGGTCGACGACGTCTTCGGACGCCAGTATCAGGGCGGCCGCGCCGTCGCTCTGCGGTGCGCAGTCATAGAGCCGGAACGGGGTCACGACGACGGGTGCGGCCATCGCCTGTTCGACGGTGATCTCGAATCGCAGTCGCGCCTTGGGGTTGTTCGCCCCGTGCCGGTGATTCTTCACGGCAACCATCGCCAAGTGTTCCTGTGTCGCCGGTGCCTCGTGCAGATAGCGGCGGACGTGTAACGCGAATCCTGCGGGCGAGACCACCCCCAGCGGGTAGTCCCACGCCATGTCGCGGGCCATCGCCTCCCACTCCCACAACATGTCCCGCGACGTGGTGTCGCGCAACTTGTCGGCGCCCATCACCAGCGCTACGTCGAACGCCCCGGACGCGACGCCGAACAGCGCGTTGCGGATCGCGTCATTGCCTGTGGCGCAGGAGTTCTCGACGCGGGTGACGGGGAGGTCCGGCAGGCCCAGCGTGTCGGCCAGGATGCCCGCCGGGAAACCGTCGGCGGTGCCCATCGCGCCGAACCACGCCGCCTGCAGGTCCGACTTCTTCAAGCCTTTGTCCACGCTGGCCGCGCACTCGGCGAAGGCCATCGGCAGAAGATCCTTGAGCCCAAGCGCGAAATGTTCGCCGAAGGCGGTCATCCCGGCGCCGACGATCGCGACCCGCCTCATGCGGCGGCCACCGATTCCGGCTCGAACATGTACCCGTAGTCGGGTACTCCGGACCGAATGGCGAGGCGGCGCAACGCGAGTCGCCCGCGCGTGCCGATGTCCACGGATCCGGGCTCGGCGCCGGTCACCTTTACCAGCGCCCGTACGCCGACACCGTCGAGCGAGACGATCACCAGCGAGTAGGGCGAGCGCAGACCGGGCACCGGGATGTGCACGGTGGTTTCGGTGTAGACGGTTCCGGTGCGCGGCAACGGAATCAGCTCATACCCGCTCGAAAGCGTGGCATTGTCGGCCAGCCGGTACCGGGGCGGGAAGTCGAGCTCGTCGGAACCCGGGTGACGGCCGGCCTCCCAGCGCACCTTGGCCTCGAACGCCCGCTCGTATGCGGCGAGTGAGATGGGGATCTGGGCGTCGCCGACGATGGTGCCCGCGGGTTGGGGGCGCGCGGCAGGCTCGCGCCGGTTCAGCTCCGCGACGCCACCGGTGACCGTGATTCCGGACAGGCTCGCTTGTTCGACGGCGACCAGCGGGCCCGTCGTATTCCGTTCGGCCATACCGGCCAACGCGAACAACCCGGCGCTCGCGCCGGTGGTCGGCAGCGGGGGCGGATCCCCGATCGTCAGCTCGGCCGCCCACGAATGGTCGACACCAGCGACCGCCGCCGGGGTGTCCAGCCACGCCGCCTCCAGAGAGGCGATGAGCCCGCGCTCGTGCAGGAGCCGGGGGTCGCCGTAGTCGTGCACGTCACCGGTGGCCTTGCGGGTGCGCACCGGAAGGCTGCGCGCCACGCGGGCCGCGGTGCGCACCTGTAGCCCCCGCTCCGCGGTGAGTATCGCCGCCGCTCCGGCCGGATCGAGGTCGGTGCCGATGATCAACGTGCGCGGCCGCGCGGAACTGACGGCGTCGAGCGTCGCGGGTGCACCGCCGAGGCGCTCGTCGACCTCGAGTTCCGGGTCCAGCCCGAGCCCGGCCAGCAGGACCGCCGCATTGCTGCTGTCGAGCAGGGGCAGATCGCGGCTGACCAGCACCACGCGCTCGACCGCCCCGCTGGCGAGCAGCGCCGCCCGTCCCGCCTCGACGGCGAGGGTGATCGCGTCCTCGTCGTCACCGGGTTCGCGGTGTAGCGGCGCACCCCAGCACGGCAGGTATGTGCCGATCGAGGCGACGTAGGGCATGGGCTGTCTTTCGCGTTCTAGGTGACGGCGCCGGCCGTCTTCAGTTCGATGATGCGGTCCCAATCCAAGCCGAGTTCCAGCAATATTTCGTCGGTTTGCTCGGCGAACCCCGGGGCGGGTCCGCTCTGGGGTGCGCTGACATCGAACTGGACCGGATTGGCAACCAGTTCAAGTTCGCCGGCCTGCACCAGATAGTCGTTGGCGCGGATCTGGGCGTCCTCGGCGGCCTGCAGCGTGTCCTGGACCGGCGCCCACGGCCCGAGCAGCGTCGCGAACCGCTCGCTCCACTCCGCGAGCGGACGCTTCGACATCGTCTCCTTGAGGATCTCCGCCGCCGCCTCGGTGTTCTCGGCGATCGACTCCGCCGTGGCGAAGCGAGGATCGTCGGCGAGTTCGTCGAGGCCCATGTGCTTGCAGACGTCGGCCCAGAACTTCGTGGGTTGCATCATCACGAACGAGATGTAGCGGTCGTCGGCCGTCGGGTACAGCCCCACGAGCGGGTTGATCGGCGACCCATGGACACCGGGCGGGAAGGCCTCCATGCGCTGGCCAAGGTGTTTGGTCAGTGCGACCGTGTGCCCGAGCGACCAGAGTCCACTTCCGAGCAGCGACACGTCGACCACCGACGGCTCGCCGGTGCGTTCGCGTTTGAGCAGCGCCGCGGCGATTCCGCCCGCAAGGTTCGTGCCCGAGATCGTGTCCCCGTAGGCGGGTCCCGGCGGGCCGACCATGCCCGGGGTGCCGGGCGGGGTGATGGTGGCCGCGGTGCCCGCGCGACACCAGAATGCGGTCATGTCGTAGCCGCCCTTGACGGACTCCTCGCCCCGCGGGCCGAGCGCACTGCCCCTGGCGTAGATGATCTTGGGGTTGACGGCCCGGATGTCGTCGACGTCGATGCCGAACCGCTGCCGGTGCCCCGGCAGGAAGCTGGTCAGAAAGACGTCGGCCCGACGGGCAAGTTCGAGCAGGACTTCTTTGCCTTCGGGCACCGACATGTCGAGGCCGATGCTGCGCTTGCCGCGGTTGGCGTGTTCGATGTTCGGGTTGGGGTCGCCTTCGACGCGAAGCAACCCGGTCTGCCGCAGCCCGCGCTGCGGGTCACCGGTCACCGCATGTTCGACCTTGACCACGTCGGCGCCCCACTCCCGCAGCACCGCACCCGCGGAGGGGACGAACCCGTACATCGCCACTTCCAGGACGCGGATGCCGTCCAATGGTCCACTCACAGTTGTCTCTCCCCTGCCTGGCGGCGTGGACCCCACTTCACGGCCCACATCAGCCCACCACCGTCGCGAACGTCTTCGACTCCAGGAACTCCTCGAGACCCGCCCTGCCCATCTCGCGACCGATGCCGGACTGCTTGTAACCACCGAATGGGCTGTCGGGGCTGAAGTAGTTGCCGCCGTTGATGGAGAACGTTCCCGTGCGGATGCGCCGGGCGACCGCGAGCGCGCGGTCCTCGCTGCCGAACACCGCGCCGGACAGGCCGTAGATGGAGTTGTTGGCGATTCGGACCGCATCATCGTCGTCGTCGTAGGCGATGACGACGAGCACGGGCCCGAACACCTCCTCCTGGGCGATCTCGCTGTCGGGGTCGACGTCGGTCAGCAGCGTGGGCGTATAAAAGTAGCCGGGGTCGACCTTCTCGCCGCCGGTCACCAGCTTGGCGCCGGCCTCGACCGCGCGCTTGACCATCCCGTCGACCTTGTCGCGCTGCTTCTCGCTGATCAGCGGTCCCATGTAGGTGCCCGGTTCGGCCGGGTTGCCGTAGCGGACCAGGCCGAAGTTGTTCTTGACCAGTTCGACGATCTCGTCGTGGTGCGTGCGCGGCACCAGCAGCCGCGACGTCAGCGCGCAGCCTTGACCCGCGTGGGTGACCATGCTGAATGCACTGAACAATGCGGCCATGTTGAAGTCGGCGTCGTCGAGCACGATCGCCGCCGACTTGCCGCCGAGCTCGAGGAAGACCTTCTTCAGGGTTTCGCTGGCGGCAGCCATGATCCGGCGCCCGGTCGGGGTCGACCCGGTGAACGTCACCATGTCGACGTCTGCGCTGGTGGTCAGAGCGGCGCCCACCTCCGGATCGGCGCCGCTGAGCACGTTCACCACACCGGCGGGGATGTCGGTGTGGTTGGCGATCAGCTCACCCAGAGCCAGCGTGACCAACGGAGTGTCCGGCGCCGACTTCAGAACCACCGTGCAGCCGGCGGCCAGCGCCGGTGCCAGCTTCGCCAGCGCGAGCTGATTCGGGTAGTTGTAGGCGATGATCGCGGCCACCACGCCCCCGGCTTCCTTCTCCACCCACCGGTGGTGCTGCATACCGCGGCTTTCGATGTTCCCGAGATCCTCGGTCATCGGATAGGTCTTGAGCAGCTCGGCGTAGTACCGCACGATCTCGATCGGCTGGTCCAGCTGCGCACCCTGACAGAGCGCTTCGGTGGCGCCGACTTCGGCGATCGTCAGCGCGGCGAGCTCGTCACGGTGCTCGACGAGCGCTCGGTGAAACTGCTCGAGGCACCGGACACGCAGATCCACATCGGTCGACCACTCGGTCTCATCGAAGGCGCGACGCGCGGCTGCGACGGCCGCTTCGGCATCGGCCACGGTGGCATCCGGTGCGTGCCCGAGCACTTCGCCGGTGGCCGGGTTGATGGAGGGAAACGTCCGGGAGGTTTCGAGCAGCTGTCCGCCGATCAGCAACCGGCGATCGACGCCGACTGTTCCTGCGGCAAGTTCGGAGCTCGAGACGAGGGTCGCTTCCTGCATCATCCTCCTCAGATGTGGGGTTTTCGTGGCGTGATGGAAACTTCATTCTCATCCCCGGCGAATCATACATTCGCACGAAGAGAACTCAAGGAAATGATCGGAATCGCCACTGCCTGCACATAACGGTGCGACAATCTTCCGTCGAACGTCTCACCAGTGCGAATCGCCACGCCCCCGTGTCTTGCGGAGTTGCGAGACGCGAGAGTACGGTTCTCATAATCGAAAGGACGATTCTTGATGGCGTCGCGCACGCACGCGGGGAGCGAAATGACACAAGCTCGGGCAACGGCATGAAGAACGCCGTCGTGACTGGGGGCGGTTCGGGAATCGGGCTGGCCGTCGCGCAGCGTCTGCGCGCCAACGGCATGCACGTCGCGACCATCGACATCAACCCGTCGGACACCGACTTCGCCTATACCGCCGACGTCACCGACCGTGGCCAGGTCGAGGAGGCACTCAACGCCGTACGCGCGCAGCTCGGCCCGATCACGGTGCTCGTCAACGCCGCGGGGCTGGAGAAGTTCAAGCGCTTCACGGATCTGAAATTCGAGGATTGGCAGCGCGTCATCGACGTCAACCTCAACGGTGTCTTTCACTGCGTCCAGGCCGTCCTGCCCGACATGATCGAAGCCGGGTGGGGGCGCATCGTGAACATCTCGTCGTCCAGCACCCATTCCGGTCAGCCCTACATGGCGCCCTACGTGGCCGCCAAGTCCGCCGTCAACGGGCTCACCAAGTCGCTCGCGCTGGAGTACGGGCCCAGCGGCATCACCGTCAACGCGGTACCGCCCGGGTTCATCGACACCCCGATGCTTCGCAAGTCCGAGGAGCGCGGCTACCTGGTGGTGCAACAGAACATCGACTCGACACCGGTGCGGCGCATCGGCAAGCCCGAGGACATCGCGGCGGCCTGCGCATTTCTGGTCTCCGAGGAGGCCGGATACATCACCGGACAGATCTTGGGCGTCAACGGCGGCCGAAACACGTAGCGGCGACAAATAATAAGGAAAGGATCCTCAGTGGGACGCGTACAGGGAAAGGTCGCATTCGTCACCGGTGCGGCTCGTGGGCAGGGACGCAGCCATGCGGTACGGCTGGCTGAGGAGGGCGCCGACATCATCGCGGTCGACCTCTGCGAGAACATCAACACCATCGGCTATCCGATGGCCACGCCGGAGGATCTCGAGGAGACCGCGGCGTTCATCGAGAAGACCGGCCAGCGTGTGTACACGGCCAAGGCCGACGTGCGCGAGGCCGCACAGCTCAAGGCCGCGGTCGAGGAGGGCATCGCGCAACTCGGCGGGCTCGACATCGTCGTCGCGCAGGCCGGTGTCGCGGGCATGAAAGGTCAACCGCCCCTGCAGGCGTGGATCGACGTCATCAACACCAACCTCATCGGGACGATCAACGCCATTCAGGTGTCGCTGCTGCACCTCAAGGAGGGCGCATCGATCATCGCGACCGGTTCCACCGCGGCGCTGATGGACACCCATGAGAAGAACGACCCGGGCAACGACCCCGGTGGCATGGCTTACGTGCACTCCAAGCGCGCGCTGTCGGCCTACGTGCACGACCTGGCCACCGAGCTCGCGCCCCGGGGGATCCGCGCCAACGTCGTGCATCCCACCAACTGCAACACCAACATGCTGCAGAGCGAGCCGATGTACCGGTCATTCAGGCCCGATCTGGAGAAGCCGGAACTCAAGGACGCCGAGCCGGTCTTCTACGTGCAGCAGGCCATGAAGGTGCCGTGGGTAGAGCCCGAGGACATCAGCAACGCGGTGCTCTGGCTGGCTTCCGACGAAGCCCGCTTCGTCACCGGCGCCCAGCTGCGCGTCGACGCCGGCGGCTACCTGAAGTGGTATGACTACCACAACTGAGCAAAGGAGTTGTGACAGTGAAGGTTTGGGTTGACGGAACACGCTGCCAGGGCCACACCCTGTGCGCGATGATCGCACCCGACTCGTTCGAACTCGACGACGTCGACGGCCACGCTTCTGCGGTGAACGAAGTGGTTCCCCCGGACCAGGAGGATCTGGTGCGGGAGGCCGCCCACTCCTGCCCGGAACAGGCCATCGTCATCGAATGACGCGGGCCGCGTAGACCGTCGAAAAGCAATAGGAGACACCGCCGTGACTGTCCACAGCGATGAGCCGCTGGCGCGAAGAGCCACCGGAGACGACGACCGCAAGAAGAACAGATACCACTTCGACCGGCACACCCCCGAATACCGGCTGCAGTTCGAGAAGATCACCGAGGAGATGCACGCTCGGTGCCCGATGGCGTGGACGGACACCTACAACGGACACTGGGTCGCCGCGGACAGCAAGCACGTGTTCGAACTGGCCCGCTGCCCCGCGGTATCCAACCACCACGACATCACCGGCGAAACGCCGTTTCAGGGCATCACCATCCCGAAGGCCAGTCGTGCCACCGTGGTTCGCGGCGGCATCCTGGAGATGGACGAACCCGAACACAGCGCCTACCGCGGTGCGCTGAACCCGTATCTGTCGCCTGCGGCCATCAAACGCTGGGAGCCGTTCGTCGACGAGATCACCCGCGCCGCACTCGATGAGCACATCGAGTCGGGCCGCATCGATTTCGTCGAGCACCTCGCCAACGTCGTGCCGGCGGTGTTCACGCTGGCGATGATGGGCATCGACCTCAAGAAGTGGAACGTCTACAGCGAGCCGACCCACGCCTCGGTGTACACGCCCGAACACGCTCCCGAACGGGAGAAGATCAACGAGCAGCACCGCGAGATGGGCATCGACCTCATCAACAACATGATGGAAATCCGGGAGAACCCGCGCCCGGGCCTGGTGAACGCACTGCTGCAGTTGCGCATCGACGGTGAACCGGCCCCGGACATGGAGATTCTGGGCAACCTGGGATTGATCATCGGCGGCGGTTTCGACACCACCACCGCACTGACCGCGCACGCCCTGGAATGGCTCGGCGAGCACCCCGATGAGCGGGAGCGCCTCAGCCGCGAACGCGACACGCTGTTGCACCCGGCCACCGAGGAGTTTCTGCGATTCTTCACGCCGGCGCCCGGTGACGGCCGGACGTTCTCCGAGGATGTCGAGGTCGAGGGCCAGCAGTTCAAGAAGTATGAGCGACTGTGGCTGTCGTGGGCGATGGCCAACCGTGACCCCGCCGTGTTCGAGCAGCCGAACGAGGTGATGCTCGACCGGAAAGGCAACCGCCACTTCAGTTTCGGCATCGGTGTGCATCGCTGCGTGGGATCCAATGTGGCACGGACGGTCTTCAAGTCGATGCTGACCGCCGTGTTGGACCGGATGCCGGATTACGTGTGCGATCCGGAGGGCACGGTTCATTACGACACGATCGGGGTGATCCAGGGCATGCGGAACCTGCCCGCCACTTTCACTCCGAGCAAGCCGCTGGGACCGGGTCTCGACGAGACGTTGGAGAAGCTTCAGCGAATCTGCAATGAACAGGAACTGGCCCGGCCGATCACGGAACGCAAGGAAGCCGCAGTCATCTCCTGATCCGCGCTCACCACGGGCGCAAAGGTGATTTGATGGGCAGCGGGCGGGGACAGAGAGGAACGACGTTGAAGCGCTGGAAGGTCTTCGTCGCCGCGGCCGCGCTGGTGATGGCCGCGGGCACCATCGCGCCGCCGCCCGCCAACGCGATGATGACGCTGGGCAACTACGACCTGCTCACCAACAGGTACAACCGGGCGTCGTGGGTGTGGTTCATCACCGCCTGCCTGCCCGACAGACCCCTTGATTGTGTCTATGTGAGCGCGCGCCCGCGCCTGAAGTTCTACGCCTACTACGAGGGCCCCGCCCAACTGGTCGATGGCCGCTACACCATGACGGTCGACGTACCGGACGGTCTGCAATGTCCCGGCCAGGTGCTGCCCACCCGCGAGACGTACTCGTGGGACGAGGTGTCGCTGGTCGGCACCATCGAGTCCCACTACAACGTCGGCTGTTTCAACGGCCCGCCGGGCATGCAGTTCTGGACGTTCAAGCTGCAGCGGCTCTAAGCCCTGCCCTACCAACCGTAGCGTCGACGAATCCCGTTGAAACGGGCCCACATCTGTGCGGTGCGCTCGGCCGGTGTCACGACCGGGCAGTCCGGCGGCAGCGCGTCGGCGAGGTCGGCGCGCTTGACCAGTTGGGTGCGCAAAGGAACGGGATGCCCGTCGAGCATGTGCCGGTAGGTGAGGTTGCCTCGCTCGAAACCCTGCGTGTCCAGCCAGTTGTGGTAACCGGGGTCGTCGTGTGACAACACCAGACGCACCTTGCCGTCCGAATCGGCCTTCGCGCGGCTCGGCGTGTAACTCACCGGGCGATAGAGGTAATCCATGCTGGTGAAGAACGGCCCCATGTTGGTGAACATCCACAATCCGTCGTGGGCGTCGAACTCGACGATCAGCGATTCGTCGCGGGCCAGCCGCCAGTGCATGTTCACCGCCGCGCGGCCGCGCCGGGCGTCGGCGCCGGTCGCGGCCATGTCGGGGAACCGGTTGGGGTGCTCGGCGTCGACACCGCCGAGTGTGAACGGGAATTCGGGCCAGTCGGACATCATCTGGGTGAGGAAGCCACCCGCCCACTCCATGGCCGAGATCATCTCCGCAGGGTTCGGCACCGGCCTGGGCTCGGCCATGTCGACGCGTTCGATGCGCATGCGGGCCGGTCGCTCCTCCCAGCCGTCGAAGCCCTGGCGGATGAACAGCTTTCGAGACCCCGCGGTGGTGGGCAGCCAGTTCGGTCCCCGTCGCGACCCCCCGATGTAGATCTCGAAGCTTCCATTCTCCTCGGTAAGCAGTTGTGTCCCCGTCAAATTCGCTTCCGGCACATCCCCGAACGGTTCGTGCAGGACGCCGGGCCCGCCGGGGCGCGGTCCCTGCACCGTGATGTTGAGGAAGGGGGCGGTGCCGCGCTCTCCCACGATCCGGTACACCGACGTCCCGTCGATCCACGCCTGCTGGTACAGGAAGTCCGCACAGTCGCCACCGAGCTTGCGACCCGGATGGCAGAACGTGTGGATCTCGGGATACCGGGTGTTGCGGGTCTCCAACGCGAGGTCGAACGCCTGCCCGAGATTCTGAGTGAGAAAGCGGAAACCGTCTGCCCGGTGGATGGCGGAAGCCGCATTGTGGTCCTTGAAGACGCGCTCCCCCGCCTGTTTCAGCCGATCGCAGAAGGCGTCCCACGCCGATCTCAGCGCGGCGTCATCCGGGCCGTCTCCGAACGCCATTCGGTTCCCCTAGCCGTCGAGTTCTTCCAGCATGGTCGATACCACGTCACAGGCGCGGCGTGCCGCTTCGAAGCGACCTTCCTTCTCGATGCGCGGCCCGATCAGCTCCAGGTCGAAACCGTGCGGATAGCCCGCGCCCAGTACCGCCGAGAGGAACGGCACGATCGGGATGGCGCCGTCGCCGGGTACGGCGCGTGCGGGCAGTGCACGATCGCCGAGGACGTAGTCGCTCAACTGGATCATCTGGGTTCGGGGCAGGGCCCGCTGCACCAGCGCGGTCAGGTCCGCCTCCGCCCAGCAGTGGAACAGGTCGATGCAGACGCCGAGTCCGGTTGCCTCGGCGAGGGTGATCGTGTCGCGCAGGGTGTGCGCGATGTGGATGTCGGCGTACAGGCTCGACGCGTTCTCGATCGCCAGAGCCACACCCGCGTCTTCGGCCACCTGGACGCAGGGCGTCACGGCCTCGCCGAACCGGTCCGCCGCCTGTTCCCAGGTGAGGTCGCCTCGCCCGCCGGTCAGCATGTACACCGCCCGCGCACCCAGGGCGTGGGCCGCGTCGAGCACCCGCAGCAGCGCGTCGCGCGACGAGAAGAGGTGGTACACCGTCTCCACCAAATATCCCTCGCCGGCAACCACCGTCGGCAGCTCTGGTTCGGACAGCTGCGAGTCGATCAGGCTGAGCCGCCGCACTCCCAGCGCTCGCCAATGCTGCACCAGTTCGCTCAGCGGCGCCCCGTAGAACGTGACGCTGTGTACCGAGAGCCGCTCGTCGGGCACCTCAGCCCCGGTTCTCGATCGGCACGCCGAAACGTTCTCGGAACGGGCGGAACTCGTCGTGCAGGGCGCCGAGGTCCTCACCGATGTCGGTGAGCAGCGCGGTGGAGTAGCGGAACTTGCCGTGCCGATCGCCCGGGTTGTCGGCCAGGTATCGCCGCATGGCGGCCTCGGCCTCGACGGTCAACTCTCGGCCACAGAACTCGTAGTAGCGGCGCACGGTGCCGACCTGGTCGGCGATGAAGTCGGCGTAGCGCACGTGCAGGATCCGAGGATCGTCGACCAGCGGACTGGCCATGGTGTTGGCGATGCTCTCGCGGGTCAGCGCCAGGTGCATCTTCGCCGCGGCATGCAGATCGACCGGTCCCACGATGCCCTCGAGAATGTCGGCCATCATCATCGTGCGCGACGCCGCGACCTGCACCGGGTCGCGGTGCAGCCACATCAGCGTGGCGTCCGGATAGGCGTCGAAGAGTTCCGTGAGCCGGAACCCGTGAAACCCCTTGAGCACCCACCGTTTTCGGGGACAACGGTACTGGAACTGCTGCAACATCGCCTTGTGGATGCGGTACTGCGCGGCGGGGTCGGTCGGCAGCCCTCCCACGACGGTCTGCATCGGCACACGCCACCACGCGGTCGGGGTCAGCACCCGGAAGTCGAAGGCCCAGGTCCGTTCGTCCTCGGGCAACCCGTCGCCCAACATGTCGTTGTACGGGTGGCTGTGCAGCCATTTCGACAGCTTGGCGTTGATCTCGCGCCAGTCGGCATCGGCCCGAGCGCGACGCGGGTCGTCGCCCGCGACGGTGCCAGGCGGCGGGGACGGATACATCACCTCCCAGAACCGCAGCGCGCGGGAGTCCGGGTCGACGGACATCAGCGCGTGCATCAGCGTGGTGCCCGACCGAGGCTCACCGGTGACGAACATCGGCCGCTCGATGACCTCCTCGGCGACCGGGTGGCGCCGGCGGTCCTCGAAGAACTCCAGGCGCGAGGTGAGCAGCCAGTGGCACACCTCGGCGGCGCGCCGCCTGCCGTCGGCATCCATCCCGATCGTGTTCAGGTGGTCGATGACCAACGAGAACCGTTGCGGCAGAGTGAGATCGCCGTAGTCGCGCAGCCCGGTCTCGGCCTGCGCGCGGGCGAGCATGTCCTCTGCCACCAACCGCGCGGTCACCGGATGTCCCCACACAGTGTCATCAGTTCGTCTTCGACTTCCCGCACGTTCTGCGCCGACTGGGCGGTGTACCGCAGGCCGGCCATGGCGCCGTAATCCATAATCTTGGGCACCCGCAGTCCGGCGTCGACGTAGTCCTTGATGACGCGGGCGAGTTGTTTGGGCGTACCGTGCGGGACCATCGCCAGGATCATCTCCGGTTCGACCCGATCCAGGAAGTCGACGATCCGCTCGCGGGTGAGCACCGCCGGGTCGATGTCCTGGTATCCGCGCCAGTTCTCCCCCATCGGATGTTCGAAGCCCACCTTGCGTAGAACCTCCGCCGACACCTGCAGCAGGAACGACTTCACCAGGGGCGCCTCGAGGATCTCGGCCAGCGCGGCGTCGTCGCGGCCCACCAGACACACCTGGATGAAGCACGGCGTGATCGCAGAGGGGTCGCGTCCGGCCCTCTCCGCGGAAAGCCGGACGGCTGCGAGCTTTTCGGCATAGTCGTCCGGCGACCACGCACCGGTCGGCCACCATCCGTCGGCGTAGCGGCCCACGATGTCCAGCGTGCGCGGACCGCTGCCGCCGATCCAGATCGACGGGAAGCGGCCCTCGTAGGGTTCGGTGTCGAGGCGGGCGTGGTGCAGCCGATAGAACCGGCCGTCGAAATCGACCGGGCCGTCGCTGTCCCACAACAGCCGGATCACCTGAAGTGCCTCTTCGAAGCGGCTGACCGGCGTCGTGAAGTCGAAGCCGTACGGCACGGTGTTCTCGGTCTCCCCGCTGCCCAGGCCGAGGACGAAGCGCCCCTTGGCCAGGTGGTCGATCGTCAGCGCGCTCTGCGCCAACGTCGATGGGTGCCGGCGCACGGTGTCGACGACACTGGTCACCAGCGGCACGTTCGTCGTCAGCACCGCGGCGGCCGCCGCGACCGCCATACCGTCGAGGTGGCGGTGCGGTGACGGCGAAACCGTTGCCAGGTCGGTGAACTCGGGCGTCCAGATCGAGTCGGGCCAGAAGCTGACCATGTGATCGGGCATCCAGATCGAGTGGTAGCGCCCGCTGTCGAGGTCGTCGAGCACCGACAGGTCCAGCGGCAGCGTGGTCCGCAGGTACGCGGCGGGCTGAACCCTCACTCGCCGCCCCCTCCCTGTTGCGCCGAACGTGGGTTACCGTCACATCGAACCGCCGGATGGCGTGACACAATCCCACACTCGCGCGTCACTGCTGCACACTCGCGCGTCGCGACTGGACACCCGCGCATCACGACCGGTCCGTCTCACGCAGGAACGACTGCGTGTGCGCGATGCGACCGGTCAACGTCTTCGGATCGCCGGTGCACAAACGGAACGCGGTCTCGGTGATCAGCGAGATGTCTTCGGTGTCGCTCTTGGCCAGGTCGAGCGCGCCGGCGCCCTCGGTGGCGACCGGATTGGTGGGAGCGGCGGCGTTGACGGCGATACCGTCGTCGTACAGTTCGGCCGCAAGGCTTTTCGTCAGCCGGTTCAGCGCCGCCTTGACCGTGCCGTACACACCGAAACCGGCGGTGCGGTCGAACTCCGAAAAGGGCGGACCCTCGGGTAGATCCCCGCCGACCGACGTCACGTTCAGCACCCAGCCGCGCCCGCGTTCGCGCATCGCCGGGATCGCCATCTGGGTGAGATGCAGTGGCGCCATGACGTGCATCTCCACCATCAGCCGGACCCGTCGCTCGGGGAACTCGTCGAGGGGCCGCAGGAACGTGACGGCGGCATTGTTGACCAAGATGTCGGGCGCGCCGATCCTGTCGACCACCTCGGAGAACAACCGGGTGCGCTGCTCGCTGTCGGACAGATCCGCAGCCACCGCGATGGCCGATCCGCCGGCGGCTTCGATCTCCTCGAGGGTTTGTCGCAGCGAGCCTTGGTATTTCGGGTCCGGTTCGAGCGTGCGCGCGGTCAGCGCGACGGTCGCGCCCTCGCGCGCCAGTCGCTGCGCGATGGCCTTGCCGAGCCCCCGGCTGCAGCCGGTCACCAGCGCGATTTTGCCGTCACACGACACTGTGGGACCTCCTGGCGTCAGCCTCGCGGAATGCCCGCGAGTTTGTCGGCGAATTTGGCTTCGGCGGCTTCGCGTAGCCGCAGCAGGTGTTCGGAGGGGAACACGTCCGGCGCCGGCTCGACGTCCTTGAGCAGCAGCCGCGCCAGCGTCACCTTGTGCACCTCGGTCGGGCCGTCGGCCAGCCCGAGCACGAACGACTCCGTCAGGTACTGCACGAACGGCATCTCGTGGGAGGTGCCGAGCGACCCGTGCAGCTGCAGCGCCCGCGCCGAAACGTCGTGCAGCACTTTCTGCATCATCGCCTTGACCGCCGAGATGTCCGCGCGCACCGCCTTGTAGTCGTTGTACTGGTCGATCTTCCAGGCGGTCTGCAAGGTCATCAGCCGGAACGCCTCGATCTCCATCCAGGAGTCCGCGATCATCTCCTGAACCATCTGTTTGTCGGCCAACATCGAACCCTGGGTGTGGCGCGAGACCGCGCGTTCGGTGAGCATGTCGAAGATCCGCCGCACCAGACCGACGGTCCGCATGGCGTGGTGAATCCGCCCGCCGCCGAGCCTGGTCTGGGCCACCACGAAGGCTCCGCCACGGGGACCGAGCATGTGATCGTCGGGTACGCGGACGTTCTCGTAGCGGACGTATCCCTCCCGTCCACCGCCGCCGAGGGGTTGGTAGCCCAGGCCGACGTCGCGCAGCACGTTGATGCCGGGCGTGTCACCGGGTACGACGAACATCGAGTAACGCTGATACGGCGGCGCGTCGGGGTCGGTCATCGCCATCACGATGATGAACGACGCCATCGACGCGAACGACGAGTACCACTTCTCGCCGTTGATCACCCAGTGGTCGCCGTCGCGGGTGGCGGTGGTGGTGAACACCTTCGGATCGGCGCCGCCGTGGGGTTCGGTCATCGAGAAGCACGACACGATCCGGTTGTCCAGCAGCGGTTCCAGATACCGCTGTTTGAGTTCGGGTGTGCCGTAGTGGGCGAGGATCTCGCTGTTACCGGAATCCGGTGCCTGCGAACCGAACACGATCGGTGCACATTCGGACCGGCCGAGGATCTCGTTGAGCAGTGCCAGCTTGACCTGGCCGTAGCCAGGGCCGCCGAGGTGCGCGCCCAGATGGGTGGCCCACAGCCCGCGTTCCTTGACGATCTGCTGCAGCGGCGGAATCAGCGCCTGTCGCACCGGATCGTTGAGATCGTGCGACTCCTTGACGATCAGATCGATGGGTTCGCATTCGCTGCGGACGAACTGCTCCACCCACGCCAGCTGTTCGGCCCACTCGGGGTCGGTCGAGAAATCCCAGGCCACTGTTCGTCCTTCCGTCCGCTTTTCAGCTATCCGACCACTTCCGCCGGCGTTGCGCGGCTTCCTCGGTGGCGTGGCTGAGCACCTGATTGCGGTTCTCCAGCTCCATCGCGGCCTCGAGACCGGAAGCGTCGGTGTTGGTCTGCAACGCCCGCTTCGTCAGTTGCACACCCAGCGGGGAGAGGTCGGCGATGGACGCCGCGATCTCCCGGGCGCGCTCGGTCAACCGCTCCGGTGCGACGACCTCGCTGACCAGCCCGCGGCGGTCGGCCTCCTCGGCGCTGACCGTGCGGCCGGTCAACATCCAGTCCGCTGCGACGCTGGTGCCCACGATCCTGGGCAGGTGATAGCTCATGCCCATCTCGGCGCCCGAGAGGCCCAGCAGGATTGCGGCGTTACCGAAAGTCGCTGCCGTCGAACAGATCCGGATGTCAGAAGCCAGGCACAGCGCGAGCCCGGCGCCGACGCACGGTCCGTTCACGGCGGCGACGACCGGCTGCGGCAGCGCCCGGATCGCCTGCGGCAGCGCCGCCATCGCCTCCTGGAACCGCATCCGTTCGATCGCCGGGGCCGACGCCTTCATGGGCGACCCGAAGTTGCGCACGTCGATCCCGGCGCAGAACCCACGCCCGGCACCGGTCAGCACGACGACGTTGACCGAGGTGTCGGCGCCGATCTCGGCGAAGGTGTGCGACAGTTCGTCGCGCATGACCTCGTTGATCGCGTTGAGCTGCTTGGGCCGGTTCAGTTGCAGGACAACGACGCCCGCGCGGTCCCGGTCGACGACCAACGTCTCGGTCATGTCAGACCCGCTCGATGATGGTGGCGGTGCCCATTCCTCCACCGGTACACATCGTGACCAGGCCGGTGGCCAGGTCGCGGCGTTCGAGCTCGTCGAGCACCGTGCCGATGAGCATGGCACCCGTCGCCCCGATCGGGTGGCCGAGCGCGATCGCCCCGCCGTTGACGTTGACCCGGTCCGGATCGAGCCCGAGGTCGCGGATGGTCTTCAAGGGCACGGCCGCGAACGCCTCGTTGATCTCCCACAGATCGATGTCGGCCACGGCCATCCCGGCCTTGTCCAGGCACCGCTGCGCGGCGGGTCCCGGCGCGGTGAGCATGATGACCGGCTCGCTGCCGATCGCCGCGGTGCACCGGATCTTCGCCCGCGCGGCAACGCCGTTGACGTCGAGCCATCGCCGCGACGCGACAACGGCCGCGGCGGCGCCGTCGACGACGCCCGACGAGTTGCCCGCATGGTGGACGTGGTCGACGGCGGTCAACTGCGGATACCGGGCGAGGCAGATCTCGTCGAATGTGGCGGATTCACCCTCGACGCGCGCCGAGCCCATCTTCTCGAACGCCGGCGGCAACTTGGCCAGCTTCTCGGAAGTCGTGCCGGGCCGGGGGTGTTCGTCATGATCGAGGGCGCCGTCACCGGCGCCATCGGTCACCGCGATGACCGAACGATCGAAGCGGCCCTCGGCGATCGCGTCGGCGGCGCGCCGTTGGCTCTCCACGGCGTACGCGTCGACGTCCTCGCGACCGAACTTCTCCAGCGAGGCGATCAGGTCCGCCGAAATACCCTGCGGCACCGTGGGATGCAGTTGACGGAACGCGGGGTTGTCGCCGTCTATCGTCGGCACCCCGACGCTGGCCTTCCACCGCGACATCGACTCGACACCGCCGGCGACCACCAGATCCTGCGCCCCGGCCGCCACGCCGGTCGCCGCGACCGTGATCGCCTGCTGCCCCGAACCGCAGAACCGGTTGAGCGTCATGCCCGGCACGGTCTCGGGCCAGCCGGCGAGCAGGACGGAAAGACGCGCGATGTCGTCGCCGTGCTCGCCGGCGAGGATCCCGTTGCCTGCGACCACGTCGTCGACATCGACTGGATCGAAACCCGTTCTGGCACATGATGCTTGCAGGCACTGGGCGAACAGCGCCTGCGGGTGGATCCCGTGCAGGGCGCCGTCTGCCCGGCCACGACCCCTCGGTGTGCGTACCGCGTCGACGATCCAGGCGTCCATGTCAGCGCCGCGGCAGCCCGAGGACCTGCGTGGCGATGATGTTGCGTTGGATCTCCGACGTGCCACCGGCGATGGTGCCGCCGAAGCTGCGCGCATAACGCTCGAACCAGCTCGCGAAGTAGTGATCGAGATTCATGTGCTCGTACGGTCCCGAGGTCGACGGGTGGATCAACCCGTCGGCGCCGGCGGCGGCCAACGCGTTCTCCATGGCCTGACGTTCGGCTTCGGATCCGAACAGTTTGAGCACCGACACCGAGGCGGTGTCCATCTCTCCGCGCGCGGCCCGCGCCAACGCCGCCGAGCCCATCGCCCGCAACGCCTGATAATCCATGATCGTCGTTGCGTATTGGTCACGTTCGAGTTCGGTACGGGGCCGGAAGTCGGCGATCATGTTGTCGATGCGGTCGGCGAAGCCCAGCCACATCATCGTGCGCTCATGGCCGAGCGAGCCGTTCGCGACGCCCCAGCCGCCGTTGAGCGGGCCGACGAGGTTCTCGGCGGGTACGCGCGCGTCGGTGAAGAACACCTCGTTGAAGTCGAGGTTGTCCTCACCGGTCATGTCGGCGAACGGACGACACACGACACCGGGTGTGTCGGTCGGAATGATCAGCGCGCTGATGCCCTTGTGCTTGGGCGCGTCGGGATCGGTGCGAACGAACGTCAACAGGAAGTCGGCGTCGTGCGCCCCCGACGTCCAGACCTTCTGACCGTTGACGACGAAATGGTCGCCGTCGGCGACCGCTCGGGTGCGCAGCGACGCCAAATCCGAACCAGCGCTGGGCTCACTCATGCCCAGCGACGCGGTCATCTCGGCCTTCAGCACCGGCACCGCCCAGCGGTGCTTCTGCTCATCGGAGCCGAACGTGATCAGCGATGCGGCAACGATGTTGACGCCCTGGGGATTGAAGCTGTGGTAGATCCGCCGCCGGCAGAGCTCGTCGAGGTGGACGAACTGCTGCACCACGGTCGCATTGCGGCCACCGAACTCGGGCGGTTGCGCAGGAAGAAGCCAGCCGTTGTCGAACAGCAGGCGCTGCCAGTCGCGGGCCCACTGCGGCATGTGCGACACCGACTTCGGCCGCTCCAGGGTCTGCGACTCGGGCGGCAGATGCTCGTCGAGAAACGCCGCGAACTCCGCGCGGAACTGCTCGACCTCGGAATCGAAAGTCAGCTGCATCAGTTGGTCCTGTACTCCGCCGCGATCACCGCGCGATGCTCGGCGGCGCCACCGAGCAGAAGCTCGCCGGCTTTCGCCCGCTTCAGCGCGAATTGAAGGTCGTTCTCCCACGTGAATCCCATGGCGCCGAACAGCTGCAGCCCGTGCCGGAACACCACCGCCTGCGCCTCCCCCGCCGACGCCTTGGCCATGGCGGCGGCCAGACGTCGTCGCGAATCGTCTTCGGCGATGGTCAGCGCGGCGAAATAGGCCAGGGCCCTGGCGCGTTCGATGGCAACGTGCATGTCGACGGCCTTGTGCTGCACCGCCTGGAAGGAACCGATCGCGACGCCGAACTGCTGGCGCTGTTTGACGTGCTCCAGCACCAGGTCCAGGATGCGTTGGCAGGCACCGACCGTGGTGATCGCCATACCGGTCAGCGCGACGTGGCGGGCCCGTTCGGCGTCCGCGGGCACCCGCGCCGTGTCCGGCACGCGTACGTCGGCGAACGACACCTCGGCGACATGCAGCACCGGGTCGAAGACGGGACTGCGCCTCGACGTGACCTGATCCGCGTCGACGACGAAGACACCTGCGTCGGTCACGACGGCGAAGCGTTCGGCGCGGTCACCGTCGAGCACGTGGTGAGCGGTGCCGTCGAGCACCCACCCCTCGGCCACCCGGTAGGCGGCCACACCGTCGTACACGGCCGTGCCGGCCCGCTGGGCGTCGAAACGGTCGCCGACCAACGGCGCGAATTGCGTCAGCGTCGCCAGAAACGGCGTGGGATCGGTGGCGCGACCCAACTCCTCGAGCACGATGGCGAGTTCCACCGCGTTCTCGGCGTCGGCCAGCTCGGTCCAGCCGGCGTCGACGTAGGTCTTCCACAGCGGCGACGGGTCAACCCCGTTCTCGGCGATACCGCGGATCAGCGAGGCCGGGCACTGCTTGGTCACCGCGTCGCGCACGGTCTCCTGCCAGAGCCGCTGATCGGCGTCGAACTCCAGTAGCACCAAGCCTCCCGAGGCCTCGAAGATGGGCAACGCGTCGCTGCGAGAATAACATTCTCCAATCGAGGCGTAACCGTTCTCCCGATGTGACTACCACGTTTCACATGCCGCGTGTCATGCAGTTGACCAGCAGACACCCTGACCTGCGCAAAAGTAAGCGTTTTGTAGAGAACTGGATTCTTGCGATTGAAGAACAACGCTTTACACTGGGAGGTGTTCGGCGCTCGCGCAGCGCTCTTCCGCGCCTGCCGACGGGCCGGATGACATCGGAGGAACAGCCTTGGTGATGCAGAACCCGGACGGGACGCGAACTCCCGTCATCGATGCCAGCGTGCACATCTTCAGCAAGTCGAACAAGGACTTCCGCGGCTTCCTTCGCGAGCCCTTCAAGAGCCGCGGGTTCCCCGACTACGAGATGGACTGGTACGGCGCGCCCGGCGGCGAATACGCGCCCGGCACCGAGGGCGAGCGCCGCTACCCGGGCTCAGACCCCGACTTCGTCGGCGCCCAGCTGTTCGACGAGCGCGGCGTCGACGTCGCGATCCTGCACCCGATGACCCGCGGCATCATGCCCGACCGGCATCTGGGCACCGCGATCGCGGCAGGGCACAACGAAATGCTGGTCAGCCGCTGGCTCGAGGACAACCCGTACGCCGAGAGGTTCCGCGGCACCATCCGGATCAACCCCGACGACGTCACCGGTTCACTGCGCGAGATCGCCAAATACGCCGACCATCCCCGCGTCGTGCAGATCGGCGTGCCCCTGCAGTCCCGCGAGCTGTACGGCAAGCCGCAGTACTGGCCGCTGTGGGAGGCCGCCAACGAGGCGAACCTGCCCGTCGCGGTGCACATCGAAGTGGGAGCGGGCGTCCAGTACGCGCCGACGCCGTCCGGTGTGCCCAGGACCTACGAGAACTACGTCAGCTTCATGGCGCTGAACTACCTGTACCACCTGATGAATCTCATCGTCGAAGGGGTATTCGAAAGGATGCCCACGCTGAAATTCGTCTGGGCCGATGGGGCGGCGGACCTCTTGACGCCGTTCATCTGGCGGATGGACTGTTTCGGGCGCCCGCATCTGGAGCAGACCCCGTGGGCGCCGCGGATGCCCAGCGATTACCTGCCCGGCCACACCTACTTCGTGCAGGGCGCGATGGACGGGCCCGGCGATGTGGAGTACGCCGGCGAATGGTTGAGCTTCACCGGCAAGGACGACATGGTGATGTACGGGTCGAGCTATCCGCACTGGCAGCTCAACGACCTGACGGTGCCCTCGGCGTACTCCGACGAGCAGCGCGACAAACTGTGCTGGCGCAATGCCGCCGAGCTCTACGGCATAGACGTCGGAGCCGCAGTGGGCGCACAGTGATAGGGCGTGGGACGCAGTTGAAAGGCAGGGAGCCACGATGACGGTGACAGTGACAGAGCGCAAGCCCGCCGCGGAGCGCGTCGCGGTGCGCTGCGTCGACTCCGACGTTCATCCAACCCCGAGAGCGGGTGAGCTGACGCCGTACATCCCGGAGCCGTGGCGCAGCAAGTACTTCCTGACGCGGCGGATCGGCGACCAGATCTACTACGACGCACCCGACTACGCCCACGCGTACGCGATGCGGGTCGACACCTTCCCGTCGGACGGCAACTTCGCGGGCAGTGACCCCGAGCTGGCGTTCAAGCAGCTGATCATGGAGGCGGGCGCCGACATCGCGATCCTGGAGCCCGCCGCCTATCCGGCGCGGTTCCCCGAGGTCAACCATGCGATGAGCGTCGCGCTCAACGACTGGCAGGCCAATCACTGGCTCGACAGCAAGAACAACTGGCACGAGCGGTGGCGCGGATCGATCTGCGTGGCGATCGAGGCGCCCGAGGATTCGGCTCGCGAGATCGAGCGCTGGGCCGGCCACCCCTACATGGGCCAGATCCTGATCAAGGCCGAACCCCGCCCGGCGTGGGGTGATCCGAAGTACAACCCGATCTGGGAGGCCGCGACCCGCAACGACATCACGGTGAGCTGCCACCTGTCGCGCAGCCATCACGAGGAGTTGCCGATCCCGCCGGTCGGATTCCCCAGCTACAACCACGATTTCATGGTCACCTATTCGCTGTTGGCCGCGAACCAGGTGATGAGCATGGTTTTCGACGGGCTCTTCGATCGGTTCCCGACGCTGCGAATCGTGTTGGTGGAACACGCTTTCACGTGGATTCTGCCGCTGATGTGGCGAATGGACGCCATCTACGAGGCCCGCAAGTCGTGGTTGGACATCAAGCGCAAACCGTCCGAATACGTCAAGGATCACATCAAGTTCACCACCCAGCCGTTGGACTACCCCGAGGACAAGACGGAGCTCTCGCGAGCGTTCGAGTGGATGGAGTGCGAGAAGATCCTGCTCTACTCGTCGGACTACCCGCACTGGACGTTCGACGATCCGCGCTGGCTGGTCAAGCACCTGCCCGAGCACGCCCGCGAAGCGGTGATGTTCCGCAACGGCATCGCGACGTATCACCTTCCCGACACGGTTCCGGCCCTCGAGGGCCAGGTGCGGGTGTTCTGAGTTGAGCGAACAGGAGAAGACGCCCCGGCTGGCCCAGGGGCGTGAGCACGTCGTCGCCACGGTCGACGAGATCCCGCCCGGCAAGCACAAATTGGTGCCGATCGGACGCCACGGCGTCGGTGTGTACAACGTCAACGGCACGTTCTACGCGATCGCGAACTACTGCCCGCATGAGGGCGGACCGCTGTGCTCCGGGCGCGCCCGCGGCCGCACGATCGTCGACGAGAGCGTCCCCGGTGACTCGGTGATGGTCCGCGATATGGAGTACATCTATTGCCCGTGGCACCAGTGGGGTTTCGAACTGGCCACCGGCACCACGGCGGTCAAGCCCGAGTGGAGTATCCGGACCTACCCCGTGCGGGTGGTCGGCAACGAGGTTTTGGTACAGGCATGATCACGAGTCCCTTCATTTCCGCGTGGGCCCCCGCGTCAGCTGGGGATGTGCGTGTCTGCACCCGACTCGCCGCGGAAAATCAGCACTTTGCGCACGTTCGCGGAGGCTCGCGATGACCACGACGGAGTCCGCCGGCCCCGATCTCAAGCCCGGCGAGAAGACGATGAAGATCAACGGCGGCGACGTCGTCTACGAGATCCTCGGCAAGGAAGGCGATTTCATCGCGCTGACGCCCGGCGGCCGGTTCAGCAAGGACATTCCCGGTCTACGGCCACTGGCGGAGGCGCTGGCCTCGGGCGGTTACCGCGTGCTGCTGTGGGATCGGCCGAACTGCGGCAAATCCGACGTGCAGTTCTACGGTAAGAGCGAATCTCACATGCGCGCCGAAACTCTGCACGCGCTGATCACCGGACTCGGCATCGAGCAGTGCATCATCGCCGGCGGATCGGGGGGCGCGCGCGACTCGATGCTGACCACCATGCTGTATCCGGAGATCGTGCGAAAGCTGGTGGTGTGGAACATCGTCGGTGGCGTCTACGGGTCCTTCGTGCTGGGCGGACACTACGTGGTGCCGAGCATCCTGGCCGCTCGCGGTGCGGGTATCGACGGCGTGCTGCACGTCGCCGAGTGGAAGGAGCGCATCGCCGAGAATCCTCGTAACGAGGCGCGGTTCAGAGCCCTCGACGTCGACGAGTTCCTGAAGGTGATGTTGCGCTGGCTCAACGCCTTCGTACCCAAGCCCGGTCAGACGATTCCCGGTGTCGAAGACGAGATGTTCGACAACATCACGGTGCCGACCTTGATCATCCGCGGCGGCGAGAACGACTGGGACCATCCAAAGCGCACGTCGCTGGAGGTCAGCTGCCTGATCAAGGGCTCGACGCTGATCGACCCGCCCTGGCCCGAGGATGCCTGGGAGCGGGCCGGTGAGAAGTTCGCGGCCAGTGGCGGAAAGGACTTCTGCCTGTTCGACACGTGGGTGCAGGCGGCACCCGCGATCCTGAAATTCCTGGACAGTTGATGGCCGAGTCCACCACAACCGCGTGGGCCCCCACATCGGTAGGGGACGCACATCCTTGTACGCCCGCTTCGGCGTGTCGCGTACACCAGCGCGCGCTCGTGGCGTCGGCTCACGTGGTGCGGATGTGGACCTCGCAGTTGAGCGAGGCCTCCAGCGCGGTGTGCACCCGGCTCTCGGGCACCCGGTCGAGGTCGGCTCTGCGCAACGTCACGTACACGACGTCCCATCCGTCGTCGCCGGGTACCCGTTCGATCTCCCCGGAGAGCCCGAGCCCAGCCAGCACACCGTGCGCATCGTCGTCGGTGCCGCGGCTGATGAACGTCACCACGCCGGGCACCGGAGTGGTGCCGAATGCGTTGCCGCACAGTTCGAGCGCGACCCGACGGAGCTGCTCGGGATCCTCGCCGATGATCAGCAACTCGACTTCACGGCGTTTCGGCGGCAACCCGGCCAGATTGTTGGCCACCACCTCGATGCCGTGCGCAGCCGCCGAATCCCTCAGGCGAACAAGGCCGTCGTCGAGTTGGGCCGGGCCGAGTTCGCCCGCCGAGTCGACACCGACGCGCACGACCGCAGTCCTCATGTCCGTCAGCCTATCCGCGGGCCGGAAGGACCAGCCATGACCTCTACTGCCACCGAACTCGCCGTTGCCGCCTGGCCGGATTGCGCGCCGCGCCTGTTGCGCCCCTCGGAGGCGGGAACGGAGAACTACGCCGAATACACCCGGGCGGGCGGATATCGGCCGCTGATCGACGCCGATGCGCTGCTGACGCAGGTCGATCTGTCGGGCCTGCTGGGCCGCGGCGGCGCCGCGTTCCCCATCGGCACCAAACTGCGCACCGTGCACAATGCCCACCAGCGCGGCTCGGAGACCGTCGTCGTGGCCAACGGCGAAGAAGGCGAACCCGCGTCGGTCAAAGACCGCTGGCTTCTGCGCAACCGTCCTCATCTCGTGCTCGACGGTCTGCGCTTGGCGACGGCCGTCGCAGGCGCCCGTCGGGCATACGTCTACGTCTCCGACGGGCCCGCCGCGGACGCGGTCACGGCCGCGCTGGGCGAAGTGCCGTCGGAGACATTCGGCGCGACCGAGATCAGCGTCGTCACAGTCGAACCCGGATATGTGGCCGGTGAAGAGACTGCCGCGGTCCGGCGTATCAACGGCGGACCCGCCAAGCCGACCGACAAGCCGCCGCGGCCCTTCGAGGAAGGTGTTGACGGGGTTCCGACCATGGTCAGCAACGTCGAGACGCTGGCCAACCTGCCCTACATCCACGAGCACGGCGCCGAGAAGTTCCGGTCGGTGGGCACACCGATGTCACCGGGAACCTTCCTCGCGACCATCACCGGCGGCGGTCGACCGGCCGCGCTGTACGAAATCCCCCACGGCGCACCGTTCGCCGATCTGCTGGCTCTGCACGGTCTGACCAACGATGCGGTCACCGGCGTCTTGATGGGCGGTTACTTCGCCGGCCTGGTCAACACCGACATCCTCGATGCGACGCTCGACCACGAATCGGTTCGCCGACTCGGCAGCGGTCTGGGATGCGGGGCGGTCTCGATCCTCACCGACGACTGTCCCGTCGCCGTCGCGGCCGCGGTGATGTCGTACTTCGACCGGGAGAACGCGGGCCAGTGCGGATCCTGCTTCAACGGCACCGCCGCCATGGCTGCGGTCACGTCGGCGCTACGCGACGGCGTAGCCACCCAGGAGGACGTCACCCGCTTGGAACGTTGGTCGGTCGTGCTTCGCGGCCGTGGCGCGTGCGGCACCCTCGACGGCGCCACCAACGTCGCGGCGAGCCTGCTGCGACAGTTCCCCCAGGTGGTGGCCCGCCACCTCGCCAACGACTGCACGGCCTGTCGGACCGACGCGTTCGCCGCCCTGCGGCCTTACGAAGTGGAGGCGGTGGCCCAATCATGAGCGACGGCTTGCGAATCCGGCTCGATCGGACGCTGTGCGACGGCTTCGGGATCTGCGCGAAGCACGCCCCGGGGTATTTCTCCCTGGACGACTGGGGTTACGCCTCCCTCATCGGTGACGGGACGGTACCGGAGAAGGACAGGGACGCGGTGATGCGCGCACTGTTGGACTGCCCCGTGCACGCGATCATCTACATGGGTGAACACCGGCCCTCCGACGACACCGCGGTGCATCAGGAGGCACACGAGGTGCCCGAGCCGGAGCCCAGAACCGATGGCAACGAGGCGATCTCGGGATTCGTGCGGTGACCAGACCACTACCCGAGCTGACGGTACTCAACGAGTTCTTCTGGACCGCCGGCGCCGACGGTGTCCTGCGCATCCAGGAGTGCCGTGACTGCACGGCGCTGATCCATCCGCCCCAACCGGTGTGCCGGTATTGCCGGAGCCGCAACATGGGCGTTCGCGACGTCTCGGGCAAGGCCACGCTGTCGGCGTTCACCGTCAACCACCGGTTCGGCTTCCCGGACCTGCCGCCGCCGTATGTCGTGGCCCAGGTGGCGATCGTCGAGGATCCCCGAGTTCGACTGACCACCAACATCGTTGACTGCGACCCCGACGACCTGAAACTCGGTCAACTCGTCGAGGTGCAGTTCCAACAGCTCGCCGATGTGTGGCTGCCCGTCTTCAAACCCGGCAGCGACGGACAGAGCGGCCCGGCCGCCGAGGACGAGATCGCGCCACAGGACTTCTCCCGTCACGTCAGGCAGCCGCTGAGTCGCCAACGGTTCGAAGAACATTCGGCGATCACCGGAATCGGCGCGTCGCGGCTGGGTCGGCGACTGATGGTCCCGCCGCTGTCGCTGACCATCGAAGCGTGCGAGGCCGCCGTCGCCGATGCGGGTCTGACGTTCGACGACATCGACGGTCTGTCGACGTATCCCGGGTTGGACATCGCGGGCATGGGCGAAGGTGGCGTCGCCGCGCTCGAGGGCGCTCTCGGTCTCCGCCCGGTGTGGATCAACGGCGGCATGGACACATTCGGGCCCGGCGGCTCGGTCATCGCGGCGATGATGGCGGTGGCCACGGGTATGGCGCGCCATGTGCTGTGCTTTCGCACATTGTGGGAGGCGACGTTCCAGCAGCTGATGAAGGAGGGCAAGGCGTCACCGCCGGGCGGCGCGCGAACCTCGAGCTGGCAGATGCCCTTCGGTGCGATGTCGGCCGCCCACACGCTGGCGCTCAACGCCCAGCGCCACTTCGAGCGCTACGGCACCACGCGCGAGACACTCGGCTGGATCGCGCTCAACCAGCGGGCGAACGCGACGCTGAACCCGACCGCCATCTACCGCGACCCCATGACGATGGACGACTATCTCAACGCGCGGATGATCACGACACCGTTCGGGCTGTACGACTGCGACGTCCCCTGCGACGGCGCCGTCGCGGTCATCGTGTCCGCCGTGGAAGCCGCCGAAGACATGCCGCACAAGCCGGTGCTGTTCGAGGCGGTCGGCACGCAGATCGTCGAACGCACCGACTGGGACCAGAGCACGCTGACACACGAGCCTCAGGTGCTCGGCCAGGCCGCCCATTTGTGGACCCGGACGTCGTTGCGGCCCAAGGATGTCGATGTGGCCGAGCTGTATGACGGCTTCTCGTTCAACTGCCTGTCGTGGCTGGAGGCGCTCGGCTTCTGCGGTATCGGCGAGGCCAAGGACTTCCTCGACGGCGGCAAGGCCATCGCCCGCGACGGGGTGATTCCGTTGAACACCCACGGCGGCCAGCTGTCGCACGGCCGTACCCACGGGATGGGTCTGATCCACGAAGCGGTCACCCAGCTTCGCGGCGACGCGGGCGAGCGGCAAGTGAAGGACGCCAAGGTCGCGGTGGTCAGCAGCGGCGGGCTCACACCCAGCGGGGCGATCCTGATGCGGACCGACGGGTGAGCGGGGCGGCTCCCGGCCCCAATGTCGCCGCCGGGGCGGCTCCCGGCCCCAATGTCGCCGCCGGGGCGGCTCCCCGCCCCCGCGTCGTCCTCGTCGACGGCGTACCCATGTCCGGCCTGGTCGCCGAGGCCGACAATCCGGCGGCCGTCGTCGTTGCCTTCCACGGGGGCGCAAGCACCGCAGCGTATTTCGACTGCCCCGGTCATCCCGAGCTGTCGCTGTTACGCGCCGGCCCGGCCCGCGGTATCACGGTCGTGGCGCTGGACCGTCCCGGCTACGGCAGTTCGGCACCTTATCCCGACGCTATGCACCAACCCGAGCAGCGGGTGGCACTCGCCTATGGCGCCGTCGACAAGGTCCTGGGCCAGAACCCGCGCGGCGCAGGGCTGTTCCTGCTCGGCCACTCGGCGGGCTGTGAACTGGCCGTGCGCATGGCCGCCGACGCCCGTGCCGCACAGGCGCGGGTGCTCGGACTCGGCCTGGCCGGCACCGGGTTACGGTACGCGGACGCCGCGGCCGAGATCTTGAAGACGACGACGCTCACCCGGCGACCGGTCGGACTGCGCGAACTTTTGTGGGAACCCGCGGATGCATATCCACCCGAGGTGCTCTCCGGCATCACGAACTCGTCAACGGGCGCGCCGTACGAGTCGGACGTGACGAAAAACTGGCCGCGGCAGGACTTTCCGGCACTGGCCGCCCGGGTCGAGGTGCCGGTGCAGTTCACCGTCGCCGAACACGAACGGGTGTGGCGTACCGACCCCGAGTCGCTGGCCGACATCGCCGCGGCGTTCGCCGCCGCGCCCCGCTTCGTACTCAACGAACAGGCCGGCGCCGGTCACAACCTGTCGCTGTCGTTCGCAGCCGCGGACTACCACGACAGGGTCTTGTCATTCGTCGAGCAATGCGTCGCGGCTCGACGCGGCGCCGAAGAGAAGGCTGAGCAGAAAGTGGAGGCGGATTGATGCGCGTCGGATTCATCGGACTGGGCAGCCAGGGCGGCCCCATGGCCCGCAGGATCGTCGAGGGCGGATTCGAGACCACGCTGTGGGCACGGCGGGCGGCCAGCCTCGAACCGTACGCGGGCACGGCTGCGAAAATCGCGAGTACGCCTGCGGAGTTGGCCGCGGCCAGTGATCTGGTGTGCCTGTGCGTGGTCGGCGACGATGACGTGCGAGAAGTCCTCAACGGTGAGACCGGTGTGCTCGCCGGCCTTGCTTCCGGAGCGGTCATCGCCATTCACAGCACCGTGCATCCCGACACCTGTAAGGAGATCGCCGAAGTCGCGGCCAAACAAGGGGTTTCGGTCATCGACGCACCGGTGAGCGGCGGTGGGCCCGCCGTTGAGGAGGGCAAGCTGCTGGTGATGGTCGGCGGCGAGGAGGACGTCGTCGAACGCTGCCGCCCCGTGTTCGCGACCTACGCCGACCCAATCGTGCATCTCGGCCCCCTGGGCAGCGGACAGGTCACGAAAATCCTGAACAACCTGCTGTTCACCGCCAATCTCGGCAGCGCGCTGAGCACACTCGATCTCGGTGAGTCCCTGGGCATTCCGCGTGTGCGCCTGGCCGAGGTGCTCAACGGCGGTTCGGCCACCAGCAAGGCATTGGGCAGCATTGCGATATTCGGCGGCACGGTCGAAGGGCTGGCCCCGATCGCGGGTGCATTGCTGCAGAAGGATGTTCGGCATGCGGCCAGCATCGCGGCCACCGCGTCGGTACCGGAGGGGTCCGTATTCACGGTGGCCGATACGGCGTTGCGCAACATGGACCATCCGCGGTGACGCGTGTCGGCTTCGTCGGTGCGGGCCGGATGGGCACGCCGATGGTGCGCCGTCTCGTCGATGCCGGTCACGAGGTGCGCGCGCTCGGCAGGACCGACGAGAAATGCGACGAGCTACGCGATATCGGCGCGCAGCCGGTAACCCGTGCGGCGGATGTCGCCGACGGGGCCGACGTCGTGGTCGTCTGCGTGTTCACCGACGAGCAGGTCCAGCAGGTGTGCATGGACGACGGCCTGGCGGCGCGCATGCGGCCGGGCAGTGTGCTGATCATCCACACGACAGGAAGCCCGGCCACTGCCCGAAAGCTGGCGGCCGAGTTCGCCGACATCGACGTCGTCGACGCTCCGGTCAGCGGCGGCCCGCACAACATCGCGGCCGGCGAGGTGACGCTGTTCCTCGGCGGCACCCACGCCGCGGTCGACAAGGCCCGACCGGTGTTGGCCGGCTACGGCGACCCGATCCTGCACGTCGGTGAACTCGGGGCGGGCCAGGCCGTCAAGCTCGTCAACAACAGCCTGTTCGCCTCCCAGATCGGCCTGCTGCGCGCCGCTGTCGACCTCGGCGCCCGGCTCGGCGTCGGCGAGGCAGAACTGCTCACGTCGCTCACCCACGGCAGCGGTGCCAGCCGGGTCGGCGAGTTCGTCGCCGCGCGGGGCTCGGTTCAGGGCTTCGTCGCCGACGTCGGAGAGTTCATCGGTAAAGACGTCGCGGTGGTTCGCCAGATTGCGGGCGAACTGGGCAGCGACCTGGGCCTGCTCGACGGGGTCATCGATGCCGGGATCCGGCCATAAACAGCGGCGATTCCCCTTACCAGGACGCATCCGGTGAGGCATACTAGATGCGTTACATTATTGCGCCCTCGCGTAACGGAAGCGGTCGACAGCCCGCCGCGAAAGAGGAGACCATGACCAAGCCCAAACTCGTGTTCGACCCGGTGTCGCAGGAGTTCTTCGACAACCCGTACGAGATCTACCGACGGATGCGGGACGAAGCGCCGATTTACTACGACGAGGACGGCGACTTCTATGCGCTGACGCGGCACGCCGACGTGGCCGCGGCGCTCAAGGACCACGAGGCGTTCTCCTCGTCGCGCGGCTGCGACCTGGCGATGGTGCGCTCCGAGGAGGGTCCGCACAAGTCGATCATCTTCATGGACCCGCCCGAGCACCGGCACATGCGCAGCCTGCTCAACAAGGCGTTCACACCGCGGGCCATCCAGTCGCAGCGCGAGACCATCATCGAGCTCGTCGAGCAGTACCTATCGAAGGTCGATCCCGACAACTTCGATGTCGTGCAGGACTTCTCGGGGCCGTTCCCGGTCGAGGTGATCACCCGGATGGCCGGGGTGCCCGAGGAGTTCCGCCAGCAGGTCCGGCGCTGGATCGACATCAGCCTCCAGCGCAAGCCGGGCCAGCTCGAGTTGTCCGAAGAGAACATGCAGGCCAACATCGACTCGGGCATGTACTACTACGGTCTCGTTCAGGAACGGCGGGGCAATCCGCAGGACGACATGATCGGTCGCCTCATCCGCGCCGAGATTCCCGGTGAGAACGGCGAGATGCGCCAACTCGATGACCTGGAGATCACCGGATTCCTCGCGCTGCTCGGCGGGGCAGGCGCCGAGACCGTCACCAAGCTCGTGGGCAGCGCGGTGGTGGAGTTCGCGCGCCACCCCGAACAGTGGCAGCTGCTGCTCGACGACCGCAGCCTCGTCCCCGCCGCCGTCGAAGAGTTGTTGCGCTACGTCGGCCCGGTGCAGTACAACGTGCGCTACACGCTGAAAGAGGCCGAGGTGCCCAGCGGCACCATCCCGGCGCACAAGCCTGTGTTCCTGATGAAGGCGGCGGCCAACCGCGATCCCCGCGCCTACGACAACGCCGAGACGTTCGACATCACCCGCGACCGCACCCAGGCGCCGCACCTCGGTCTCGGGTACGGCATCCACAGTTGCCTGGGCGCCGCGTTGGCGCGGCTGGAAAGCACTATCGCGCTGGAGCATCTACTCGATTTCATGCCGCGTTACGAGGTGAACTTCGACGGTCTCGAACGTGTGCACATGCAGAATGTGGCCGGCTACCACCACGTCCCGGTGAAGGTGTTGAAGTGACCCAGCGAGAAGCGGAGCGGGATCGCGCATGACTCAGAAGATCATTGTCGACTTTGGGCTCTGTGAGAGCAACGGGGTGTGCATGGGCATCATCCCCGAGGTGTTCGATCTGGATGAGCAGGACTACCTGCACGTCCTTCAGGAAGAAGTGACGCCGGAGAACGAGCAGCAGGTCCGAGAAGCCGTGCGGCAGTGCCCGCGCCAGGCGATCTCGATCGAAGACGCATGACGACGTCGAAAGTCGTCTTCGACCCGTTCTCGCAGGAGTACTTCGACGGACCGTGGGAGATCTACGCGCGGCTACGCGAGGAAGCACCGGTCTACTACAACGAGGAACTCGACTTCTACGCGTTGTCGCGGCACGAGGACGTATCCGCGGCCTACAAGGATTTCGCGACCTACTCCTCGGCGTACGGGCTGGATCTGGCGACCATCCGCTCCGACGAACCAATGCCGGCGAAGATGATCATCCTCATGGATCCGCCCGAACATCGCCATATGCGCAGCCTGGTGAACAAGGTGTTCACCCCGCGCGCGATCGAGGCGATGCGGCCGATGGTGACCGAGACCATCGACAGGTACATCGCCAAGGCCGACCCCGCCCACTTCGACGTCGTCAGCGACTTCTCCGCGTTCTTCCCGGTCGAAGTCATCACCCAGATGCTCGGTGTGCCAGAGGAACACCGGCAGCAGGTCCGAGAATGGGTGGACAAATCGCTGCATCGTGAGCCCGGCCAGGTCGACATGTCCGAAGAGGGTATGCAGGCCATCGGCGAAGCCATGGGTCTGTACTTCCAGCTGATCGGAGAGCGGCGCGCCAACCCGCAGGACGACATGTTCAGCCGCCTGGTCGCCGCCGAGATCACCCGCGAGGACGGTGAGAAGGAGTCGCTCGACGACTTCGAGATCGCAGGATTCGCAACGCTTCTCGGTGGTGCCGGCGCGGAGACAGTCACCAAGTTGGTCGGCAACGCCGCCGTGACGTTCGCCCGCCACCCCGACCAGTGGCAGAAGCTCCTCGACGACCGCGACAAGATCCCGGCCGCGGTCGAGGAACTGCTGCGCTACGAGCCGCCGGTGCACTACAACGTGCGACGCTCGATGCGTGACGTCGAGCTGCACGGCGTGACGATCCCCGAGGGCAAACCGGTGTTCCTCCTACAGGCCTCGGCGCACCGCGATCCCGAGGCCTTCACCGACGCCGACACCTTCGACATCGACCGCAACCGCACCGAGGCGCAGAACCTGGGATTCGGCTACGGCATCCACAGTTGCCTGGGCGCGGCGTTGGCGCGGATGGAGACGGCGATCGCGCTGGAGCGGCTGCTCGATCTGATCCCCCGTTACGAAGTGCTGTGGGACGACTGCCGGCGCGTGGCGATGCAGAATGTCGCGGGTTGGTCGCATGTTCCGGTGCGCGCCCTGAGTTGATGCGGTTCGTCTTCGTGCACGGCGGCTTTCACGCCGCCTGGTGCTGGGAGCGGGTGATCGACGAGCTGACGGCGATGGGCCATGACGCGGTCGCGGTGGATCTGCCGGGACACGGCGCACGGGTCGATGAGGATTCGACGCTGGCCAACCGCCGCGACGCGATCGTGGCGGCGCTGCGGGCAGCCGGTTCGGTCAAGAGCGTGCTGGTCGGCCATTCCGGCGGCGGCTTCGACGCGACGCTGGCGGCCGACGCCGCACCGCATCTGGTCAGTCACATCACCTACCTCGCGGCGGCGCTGCCCCGTGAGGGTCGCACCTATCCCGAAGCGATGGCGATGCGCGACGATGGCGACGAACTAGGCGAAGACTTCGACGCCGACGTCGGAGAGATGTTGGGCTACTTGAAGTTCGACGATGACGGCGCGATGTGGTTCGCAGACTTCGACGGCGCGTGGCGTTACTTCTACCATGATTGCGACGAGGCCACCGCGCGCTGGGCCTTCGAGCGCCTGGGCCCCGAGCGCTTCGGCGATACGACGGTGACGCCGGTGTCCGTGCCGCGGTTCTGGGAGGCGGATCTCCCCCGCAGTTTCATTCGTTGTCTCCAGGATCAGTCGATGCCGCGCTGGCTGGCCGACACGGTCACGCGTCGCCTCGGCGTCGAACAGTTGACCATCGACACGTCGCACTCGCCGTTTCTGTCGCGGCCGCGCGAACTCGCCGAACTGCTGGTGCACGCCACGACGACAAAGCCCACCGGCCCGCTGGTGTCCGCCTGAAAGCTTCGCCGAGACCGACGTTTTGGCGGCTTTTTCCGCTGTTTTCCCGCCAAAACGTCGGTCTGGGCGCGCGACTATCCCAGCCCGTGCAGGATGACGCCGTTGCAGTCAGCAGCGCTCTGACGCAGCTTCGCCGCGGCCTGGTACTCATCGGAGTAGTACCACGCCTTGGCCGCTTCCTCGGACTCGAACTCGAGCAGCACGGTCTGCGTACCGTGCCAGGTGCCCTCGATCACCTCGGCCTTCTGGTCGAACGCCAGCAGGTTCGCGCTCGCCATCGTCTGGCTGGCTACCTTGCCGTACTCCGCCATACCGTCCGGATCCTTCACGTCCTCGGTGATGAGGATGTACGCCTTCGCCATTCGAGCTCCTTCGTGTTGATCGCCGGCACCCGCCGGCGTGCTTGTCAGTCGATCTCGCGGATCGCGCGTTCGGGGCAATTGGCGATCGCGTCGCGCGCCGCGGACTCCAGCTCGGCAGGAACCTCCTCCGGGTTCGCCACCGCCCAACCGTCGTCGTTGAGCTCGAACACCTCGGGGCACAGCGTCAGGCACATGCCGTGGCCCGCGCAGCGATCCTCGTCGACGGTGACCTTCATCCGGCATCACCCGAGACCACGTCGAACTCCAGATGCAATTCGGTCAGCCCGCGCAGGATGTAGGTCGGGATGTAGTTGTAGCGACGCTCTCCCGCGGGGCCGTGATGCGCTTCGCTGATCCGAATGTCGGTGGTGCGGTCCAGCAGTCGCTCCAGCCCGACCCGGGTCTCGGCCCGGGCCAGCGGCGCGCCTGGGCAGCTGTGGATGCCGCGGCCGAACGCCAGGTGCTGACGGGCGTTCTTGCGCTCGGGATCGAAGTTGTCCGGATCCTCGAAGCGGCGCGGATCGCGGTTGGCGGCACCGTTGATCACCATCACGGTGCATCCGGCGCCGAGGGCCTGCTCGCCCACCGTCGTCGGCACCCGCGACAACCGGAAGTCGCCCTTGACGGGACTCTCGATGCGCAGGCACTCCTCGATGAAGTTCGGCAGCAGGCTGCGGTCGTCGCGCAGCTTGCGCTGAATATCGGGTCGGTCGCCGAGCACCTTCAGCGCGGTCGAGAGCAGCCGCACCGTCGTCTCCTGGCCGGCGGAGAACACGTTGGTGGCGACGCGGACCACGTCGGCGACTTCGGGCACCGTGCCGTCCGGGAACGTCGCGGTCGCCAACCCCGTCAGGACATCGTCACGCGGTTCGCGGCGACGGTCCTCGACGTACTCGGCGAACACCTCGTAGAGGTACTCCAGGGGCGTCTTCGTCAGAGTCTTCTCGGCGTTGCCCAGCCCGCCGCCGTGCGTGCCGCGGGCCAGCCGCTCGAGCAGTTCAGGCCGGTCCTCGTCGGGCACCCCGAGCAGATCGGCGATCACCCGCAGGGTGAACGGCCCGGCGAAACCGCTGATGAACTCGCCCTGCCCCGGCGCGAGGAACTCATCGAGGATGTCGTCGGCGAGCTGCCACATCGCGTCCTCGTTCTCCTTGAGGCGCTTGGGCGTGATCAGCCGCATCAGCAAGGCCCGGTGGTTGGTGTGCGTCGGCGGGTCGAGGGTCGGCAGCTGGTCGCTGAACGGGATCTCGTCGCGGTGTTCGACGATCAGGTCGGTGACGTCGTCCCCTTTGAGCGGAACGGGAAAGCCCGGGAACGGGCCGGTCACCGAGATGCACGACGAGAACGTCTCGGCGTCGTTGTAGACGTCGACGGCCTCCTGCCAGCCGGTCACCATCGTCACGCCGTAGTGGTCCTCACGGGCGACCGGACACTTGTTGCGCAGAGCCTCGTAGAACGGGTACGGGTCGTCGGTCAGACGCCCGTCCCGGAAGAAGTCGACCTTGGTCATGTCCTCGGTGAGGTCCTCGGTCATGCGCCCTCCGTTTCGACGATCTCAAGCAACGAGAACGTGATTCTCATATCTGGGTATCAGATTTCCATAGTGGCACGGCGTCGTCAACGAGACCCCGGGGCGACTCGGTGCTCTAGCAGTCGAGCAGCGATCGGTAGAGCACCGAAATCGCTCACTGGATGGGCTCGTCACCCAGCACCGTCGTGCGCAGCATTTCGCGTGGCGAGTCCGGGTCGTACGGTGCGGCGCGGTGCAGAACCCCGTTGTTGTCCCAGATCACCGTGTCGCCGACGGACCAGCGGTGGCTGTAGACCAGGTGCGGCTGCGTGGCACGGTCGAGGAGCTCGGCGAGAAGCGCCCGGCCCTCGTCGAGGTCCATACCGACGATGTAGTCCGCCGACGCGCCCAACACCAGCGACTTGCGCCCGCTGCGGTGAGTCCACACCAGCGGGTGCTCGTGGGTCGGGCGGGACCGCCACCTGGCCACCAGCTCGGGCGACGGGTTGGGAGTGACCCGGCGCTGCGAGGCCTCCAGCGAATGCACCACCCGCATCGCCCCGAAGCGCTGCTTCTCCTCGTCGGTGAACGCTTCGTAGGCCGCGTACGAGTTCGCGAACTCGGTCTCGCCGCCGGTCTCGGCCACCTGCTTGGCCGAGAGCACGGTCGCCTTCTGCGGGCACTCGTCGTTGGTGGGTGTGCATCCGTCGATGTGCCAGTCGAAGGTGGCCCGCAGGTAGTCCGCCGAGGCGTTCTTCGACTTGTCGAGTGTCACCGGATAGATGCCGGCAACCGGATGGTGGCCGTCCGACGAGTGGTCGATCTCGCCCAGCCGCGCACAGAACGCGACCTGCGCCTCCGGAGTCAGCCCGAGTCCGGGAAACACCAGTACGCCGTTGCCCTCCAACGCATCCAGAATGGCGGCGCCCAGCGCGTCGTCGTGGGCCAGAGCCTCGGAGTCGACGTCTGTCACCTCCGCGCCGACCGATGCGGTGAGCTTGTTGATGGTCAGCAGGCTCATGGTGTCGTCTCCTTGGTCATGGCACCGGCGCGCTGACGCGGTTCATCACCGCGTCGGCGGAGTCGGCGGGTTTTTGTGTACCGAACACCTCGACGGCCATTGACACCATGATCATCGAGTAGATGAGGTGCAGCAGGTTCAGCGCGTCCTCGGGCAGATCGTCGAGCGGGAACTTGTCGCAGTAGTCGATAGCTTCTTCGAATCGTGGCGTGAACGCGTCATAGAACTTCCGGATCTCCGGCATGGGGGTGGCCATCCGGGTCGCCCACCTCTCGGCTTCGGTTGGCAGGCACCACTTCTCGGCGAACGGCTCGAACTCCGCGAACGCACTGGGCAGACGCGTCATGGTCACACCCCCACCGGCGAGCGCTCGGCTTTGTACTCCTCGACCCACTTGACGGCCTCGTGGTGCAGGTGACGCACCAGGATCTCCTGGTCGCTGAGCGGGTATTCGTCGACTATCGGCTCGCCAAGGCCGTACTCCAGCGCCGCCTGCGTGCCGCCGAGCATTCCGGCGTCCTGCAGCGCGAACTCCTTGAGCACCACCGAGGCGACCTCGTGCTCGATGCGTTCGCGCACGGTCCGGGCGGGATGAAATGCGTTGTAGGCCTCGAACTTATGGGTGTTGTGCGACGTCGGCCAGTATCGGTACAGCAGATACCAGCCGTGGTAGATCAGGATCTCCAGGTTCGGGAAGATCTGGAAGTTGGTGATGCCCCAGGGTTCGATGCCGCCGGGGTTCAGCCCGGCCGACTGATGGGTCTCCGGGGTGCGCCACGGCCCGACGAGACCGCTGCGCGTGACCCGTTCGACCGGATACATGTACTCCGGCGCCAACAGCCAGCGACGGGTGCCCGCCGTCGACACCAGCCGGTGTGGCCCGTCGATTTGGAAGTGGCCGCACTCGAAAGTCGCGTTGGGTTGGCGCACCGCGCTGGGCACCTGCTGCGAGTGCAGCGAGGGCACGTGGTAGTACTCCTGAAACGCGTCGGCGAAGATCTTCCAGTTGCTGTTGTTGCGCGCCTCGAATTCGTAACGCTCGGTCATCAATTCGAACGGGTAGTCGTCGAGCGCGGTGATCATCGGGCCGAGGAACTCGCGCAGGGTCCACCGCGGTTCGGGATCGAAGTTGATGAAGATGAACCCGTTCCACACGTCGCACTGCACCGGCTTCAAGCCGCGCCGCTCGTGGTCCAGGCCGAAGAACTCGCTCTCCTGCTGGACGAAGGTCAGATCGCCCTTGAGGTCGTAACGCCACCCGTGGTACTTGCAGGTGAACTGTCGACAGGTGCCCTTGACCTCTTCGTGGGGGAAGTCGTTCCACACCAACTTGTTTCCCCGGTGACGGCAGATGTTGTAGAAGGCGCGGATCTGCTGATCCCTGCCCCGCACCACGATCACCGACGTCTTGGCGGCGTCGATCTCCTTGGTCAGGTAGCTTCCGACACGCGGCAGTTCCTCGACACGCGCGACGTTGAGCCAGGCGCGTTTGAACACCGCCTCGCGTTCGAGCTCGTAGAACTCCGGTGAGATCGAGTCACGGAACGAGATGGGCCCGGTTCCCAGCTCCGGATAATGCTCGGTCCAGCTGCCCTCGGCCGGCTTGGGCCACTTAGCCATCGAAACCTCCGTGTCGTGGTTGGTGTGCGGAAAGCGAGGCGGTCATCACAGCACCGACCCACCGTTGACGCCGAGGATCTGACCGGTGATGAAACCGGCCTCCTCAGAGCACAGGAAGCCCACGGCCGCGGCGATGTCGTCGCCGGTGCCGAGGTGCCCCAGGGGGACGGTCGCGGCCATCTGCTCGTTCGAGGGCAGGTGCCCGGACTGCTGACCGGCGTGCTGCATCGGCGTCTCGATGGCCGACGGCGGGATGTTGTTGACCGTGATGCCGGCCGGACCATACTCGCGCGCAAGTGATTTGGTCAGCGACAGCAACGCACCCTTGGAGGCGGCATAGTGCGCCATCCGTGGCGAGCCGCGCTGCGCGCTCGACGACGAGATCATCACGATGCGACCCCAGCCCGCGTCGAGCATGTCGGGTACGGCCACCTGACAGCAGTGGAAGGTTCCGGTGAGGTTGACGTCGATCAGCCGCTGCCACGCCTGCGGCGTGATGTCGGTGAACGCCGCCCAGTCCACGGCACCGGCGCTGGTGACCAGGATGTGCACCGGCCCCAGCTCGCTACGCACCTTCGCGAACGCCTCCTCGACCGCCGAGCGATCGCTGACATCGGCGGCCACCCCCAGGGCCGTCACGCCGTCGGCCCTCAGCATTTCGGCGACCCGTTGGGCCGCTTCACCGTTGACGTCGAGCACCGCCACCTTGTGCCCACGACGACCGAGCTCGTGGCACGTCGCCTCCCCCATGCCCGAAGCACCGCCGGTCACCACCGCGACACGGGTCATCACTTGACCTCGTCTTCTACTCATAGCTCACGTGGACAGTCCGGCTCGTCGGCAGCGACTGACACGTCAGTACCCAACCTTCGGCCACTTCGTCGTCGTCGAGAGCATCGTTGTTCAGCATGCGGGCGCTTCCGGACACGATGCGCGCCATACACGTTCCGCACGAACCGGTCTCGCATGACGAGGGGGCACGTAACCCCGCCATGCGCGCGGTCTGCAGCAGCGTGTTACCCGACCGGTAGGGCGCGGTGGTGGTCTTGCGATCCAGTTCGATGACCACCTCCTCGGTTCGCTCGGAGGTGGCGGCGACCTCGGCGGGAACCGGTGCCACCGTGAACCGTTCGAGGTGAAGCCGCTCGCGGGGCACACCCATGCCCAGCAGCGTGTTCTCCACCGTGTCCATGAACGGCCCTGGCCCGCAGATGTAGTAGTCGACCTCACCGCACGCCGATGCGAATGCCTCGACCGCCGCGGGTTGCACGACGCCGGCTTCGTCGTCGAAGTGATTGGTCACCGACAGGCGTTCGGCGTTGTCGGCGGCAAGCCTCGCGAGGGGCTCGCCGAAGATCACCGAATCGTGGCTTCTGTTGGCGTAGAACAGTCGAACCCGCCGGCGGGTGCTCACCAACGCGGCTCCGATCAGCGAGAAGATCGGGGTGATACCGCTACCGCCCGCGAACGCGACGATGTCACGGTCGGTGTCACCGAGCAGGAAGCGGCCGTCGGGGGGCGCGGCGTGGATCTCGCCGCCCACCTGCGCGGTGTCGTTGAGCCAGTTCGAGACCAGGCCACCCGGGTCGCGCTTGACGGTGATCTGCAGGTCGTTCCCGTTGTGCGGGTACGACGACATCGAGTAACACCGCCGATGATCGTCTCCGCCGACCCTGATCTGCAGCGTCAGGTACTGACCCGCCTTGTAGACGAAGCGATCCGAGCAGTCCGCCGGAACATCGAGAACCAGCGATACGGCGTCGCTGGTCTCGGGCACCACGCGTTTGATGCGCAGCGGGGCGAACTCGTCGTCGGACATCGCCACCCACAGTATCAAGTACTTGCGATTGATCTCAACCACTTGAAGCCCCCGGGTACGCCGGTGACGTAGCGTGACCGGATGCAACCGCATCGCGTCATCGCATGGGGCACCGGCGCCGTCGGCGTCGAGATGATCACCGCGGTACTCGACAACCGCTCGGCGTTCGATCTCGTCGGGGCGCGCGTGTATTCGGCGGACAAGGACGGTGTCGACATCGGGACGCTGGCCGGCCTCGACCCCATCGGCGTCGCCGCCACCACCGACGTGAATCGCATCCTCGCCGTCGACGCCGACTGCGTGCTGTACACGCCACGCAACACCGACGTCGACGAGGTGTGCGCGATCCTGGCCAGCGGTAAGAACGTGGCCACGACCGCATTCCTGTTCCACCCGCGGCGCACCCGGCCCGCCGACCGCGAACGGTTGCAGGACGCGTGCCAGACCGGCAACAGCACCGTGCACGGCAGCGGCCTGAATCCGGGCAACCTCTCCGGCGTGCTGCCGCTGGCGTTGTCGGGGATGAGCCGCACCATCGACAAGGTCACCCTGCAGGAGCGCGCCGACTGGTCGGTCTACGACAGCACCGCCATCACGTTCGACAACATGTGCTTCGGAGAACCCGTCGAGACCATCAGCCCCACGGGCAGCGACTTCCTGGCGTTCAACAGCGCGATCTTCAGCGAGCAGGTTTGGCTCATCGCCGACGCGCTCAACGCCGGCATCGACGAGGTGACCGCCGCTGTCGACGCCGTCCCGGCCATGTCGGACCATCAGATCTTCGACCGGATGCTGGCGGCGGGAACGACGGCGGGGCAACGGTGGACCTGGTCGGGCCGACGCGATGGTCAGACCTTGGTCGAGATCGAGACGCTGTGGACCGTCGGCAACGAATACCCCGGGCATTGGCCGAAGCCACAGCACGGCTGGACGCTGACCATCGAGGGTGATCCCTCGATGCGCGCTCACTTCTTCTCCCTCGCCAGCTTCAGTCGCGACGCGAGCATGGTCGAGCATGTGCGGTCGGCGAACGTGGCGACGGCGATGCAGGTACTCAATGCGGTGCCCGCGATCGTCGCCGCGCCCGCAGGATTCGCGACGATGGCCGATCTCCCTTTGATCCGCAGCCACATCGGTTTCGGCAACGGATGAGTTGATCAGTCGCCGATGTGGTCGTCGGCCATCGTGTGCCCGGTGCCCTTCACGACCACCCGGGCCAGCAGGTCACGCAGCGTCTGCTGCTCTTCTGGCGTGAGGACGCCGAAAACGGCTTCGTGCGCGGCGATAGCATCGCTGACGACCGCGCCGGCGACCTTACGTCCTTCAGAAGTGAGGTAAGCCTTGAGGATTCGCGCGTGCTGAGGATCGGGTTTGCGTTCGACCAGTCCCCGCTGCTCCAGAGACTTGACCGCCAGCTGCACCCCCTGCGGGGTGATCAGCAAGCGGCGCGCGAGTTCGGCGCCGGACAGCCCCGGCTCATTGGAGAGTTGGCGCAGCACACCGATCTGGGCGGTGCTGACGCCGTGCTGGCTGACCGCGTCGTTGACCGCCGTGAGCGCGAAGTACCACGCCTGCTTCAGATGCCACAGGATGTTGTCGCCCAGTTCCATGCCCAGTTCTGGGTTTGTTTGCCTAGCCACCGTCCAAGTTCCCTTCGTGCTTGTGGACGTGACCGTCCTTCATCACGAAACACACGTCGAGGGTGGCGGTGATGTCTTGGGCCAGATCCCCGGGCACCGCGATGATGTCGGCGAGGTATCCCGGCGCCAGGCGCCCCAATTCGTCGTCGGCCTTGATCAGCTCGGCACTGGTCACCGTGGCGGCGCGGATCGCCTGCATCGGCGTCATCCCCCTTTCGACGAGCGCACACAGTTCCTTGGCGTTCTGTCCGTGCGGGATCGCCGGCGCGTCGGTGCCGCAGGCGATCCGCACACCGGCCGCGATGGCCTTGGGCAGCATCGCCTGTGCGCGGGGAAACACCTCCTCGGCCTTCTTACGCAACTCGGGAGCGATGCGGTCGATCGCCATCGCCTGGGTCAGGTAGGTGGTCGAGACCAGAAAGGTGTCGGTGTCGGCCATCAGTTGGATGGTGTCGTCGCTGGCGAGGAAGCCGTGCTCGATGCAATCGATGCCTGCTTTGATGCATGCACGGATCGCGCTGTCGCCCACCGCATGGGCGGCGACGCGGACACCCGCTCGGTGGGCCTCGTCGGCGATCGCGGCGAACTCCTCGTCGCTGTACTGCTGGGCACCGGGGGCGGTGCTGTGCGACATCACCCCGCCCGAGGCCGACACCTTGATCAGTTTGGCGCCGTGGCGGACCTGGTAGCGCACGCAGGCGCGCACGTCGTCGACGCCGTTGGCGATGCCCTCGGCCACCGACAGCGGCATGATGCCCGGAGCCAGCCGCTGGAACACCGTCGGGTCGAGGTGGCCGCCGTACGGGGTGACCGCGTGCCCGGCGGGGTAGATCCGCGGGCCGACGTGCCACCCCTGATCGATCGCCCGCTGCAGCGCGACGTCGAGTAGGTAGCCGCCCGTCTTGACCATCAGACCGAGGTTGCGCACGGTGGTGAACCCGGCCTCCAGCGTGGTGCGGGCATTGACCGCCCCGCGCAGCGTGCGATAGACCGGATCGTCCTGCACACCGTGCATCGGGCTGGGCAAGCCCTCCGGCCCACCGGGCCCGCCGATGAGGAGGTTGAGCTCCATGTCCATCAGGCCCGGCAACAGCGTGACATCGCCGAGGTCGATTTCCGTGGCCGAATCATCTTGTGGTTCGGGTGGATTGACGGCCGTGATGCGGTTGCCTTCGACGACCACCACGGCCGGCGAGCGCACCTCTCCGGCCTCGACGTCGGCCCAGCGCGCGGCGCGCAGGACGGTGCGCGTCGTCACGGAACCGGTTCGGAAACGCAGTCGAGCGTCGTGGCCCCCGAATCGGGCACCTTCGGCTGCTTCCAGCACTCGACCGGGAAGGACACCTGGATCATCGAGTACAGCAGATGCATCAGGTTGAGCACGTCCTCGGGCAACTCGTCCAGCGAGAACTTGTCGCAGTAGGCGATGGCCTCCTCCGCGCGCGCGGTGATCGCGTCGTAGAAGGCCTGCATCTCGGTCATCGTCGAGGACAGCCGCTTGGCATAGCGTTCGGCCTCCGACCCCAGACACCAGTCCGAAAACTGTTCGAGGTCGGCGAATTCCGGCGGCAACTTGGCGGTCGTCATCTCACACACCCGCCGTCTTGCGTTCGTAGTCCTCCACCCACGCCGCGGTCTCCTTGTGCAGGTGGCGGATCAGCACCTCCTGGTCACAGAGCAGGAAGTCATCGAGCACCCGCGACTCGATCATCGACTGGGTGGCCTCCAGCGTGTTGGCGTCCTGCAACCCGTATTCCTTGAAGGACACCGCGGCCAGTTCCTGCGCGATGCGTTCCCGGGGAGTGCGCGGTTGCGGGAAGTACACGGTGCCCTCGAACAGGTGCGTGTTGTACGACGTGGGCCAGTAGTGATAGGTCAGGTACCAGCCCTGCCCCCAGAACAAGATCACGAAGTTCGGGAACAACTGGAACGAATCAAGGCCCCACGGATCGCATTTCGCGGGGTTCAGGCCGGGGGGCATCTCCCCCAGATCCGGTTTGTCCCAGGGGCCGAACAATCCGCTCTGACAGATGTCCTCGATCGGCTTGCGCATCTCGTCGGCCATCTCCCAGGCGCGCACACCCGACGTGCTGACCAGCCGGTGCGGCCCCTCGATGCGATAGTGCGGGGCCTCGAAGCCTGCCTCGGCGGCGGCCTTCGAGTAGGCGGTGGGCGACTGGTTCGCGTGCAGTACCGGTGCGTGGTAGAACTCCTGGAAGGCGTCCATGTAGAGCTTCCAGTTCGCCTTCACCTCGGACCGGTAGTAGAACCGCGACGTCATCTTGTCGAAGGGGTAGCCCTCCAGGGCGGTGATCATCGGACCGAGGAACTCGCGCAGCGACTGCTCGGGCTCCTTGGCGAAGTTGACGAAGATGAACCCTTCCCAGACCTCACAGTGCACCGGCACCAGCCCGTAGCGGCTCTTGTCGAGGTTGAAGAACTCCCCCTCCTGCTGCACGAAGGTGAGGTTGCCGTCGAGGTCGTAGCGCCAGGCGTGGTACTTGCAGGTGAACTGCCTGCACACCCCGCTGGTCTCCTCGAGCGGCATGTCGTTCCACACCAGCTTGTTGCCGCGGTGTCGGCAGATGTTGTGATACGCCTTGACCTCACCCGAGGTCGTCCGCACCACGATGATCGACGTGCTGGCGACCTTCAACTCTTTGGTGAAGTAGCTCCCCTTGCGCGGAACCTGTTCGGTCCGACCGACATTGAGCCAGGCGCGCTTGAAGATCGCGCGGCGCTCCTTCTCGTAGAACTCCGGGCTGATGGAGTCCTCGTAGGAGACCGGATCGGTGCCCAGTTCGGGATAGTGCTCCGTCCAACTTCCTTCCGGCGGTTTGGGAAAGCGAGCCATTGCCTACTCCTGTCCGCCCGGCCTGGACCGTGCCGGGAGCTGCAGCGCCGACGGTATATGCTCCATGTCACAATCGCAAGTAGTTGATATAGACCGGCGCGGGCGAACGCCGTCACCGAGTTCCGCACGGCGGTCGCGGCCGCTCGTCATGCCGCAAGCAGCGCGAAAGGGTGTGCACACAAATGCGATCGGACGAGTTGTTCATCGGCGGCCGATGGTCCAAGGCGAGCGCCGGAGACCACATCGAGGTCGTCTCCCCGCACACCGAGGAACCCGTCGCGCGCGTCGCCGCCGCCGGACCCGCGGACATCGACGCGGCCGTCGCCGCTGCGCGCTCCGCGTTCGACTCCGGCCCGTGGCCGCGCCTTGCCCCCACCGAACGCATCGCGTCCGTGCGCGGGCTGGCCGAGCGGTACGGCGAACGGCGCGGCGAGATGGCCGAGACGATCACCGCCGAAATCGGGGCGCCGATCAGCTTCGCGCAGCGCGCGCAAGTCGGGCTGCCCGCGATGATGATGTCGGCGTTCTGCGATCTGGCCGAGGGGTATCCGTGGGAGGAATCCCGCCCGGGAATGTACGGGACCGATATCCGCATCCGCCGCGAGCCGGTCGGCGTCGTCGCCGCGATCGTGCCGTGGAACATGCCGCAGTTCCTCATCGTCACCAAGCTGATCCCGGCGCTGCTCGCCGGCTGCACGGTCGTGGTCAAACCGGCACCCGAATCGCCGCTGGACGCACTGCTGCTCGCCGACATGATCGCCGAGGCCGGGCTGCCCGAAGGTGTGGTCAGCGTGCTGCCCGGCGACCGGTCCGCGGGTGAGTACCTCGTGAAACATCGCGGGGTGGACAAGGTCTCGTTCACCGGGTCGACCGCGGCGGGCAAGGCGGTGGCCGCCGCGTGCGCCGTCGACCTGCGGCGCGTCAGCCTCGAACTCGGCGGCAAGTCGGCGGCCATCGTGCTCGCCGATGCCGACCCCGCTGCCGTCGCCGCCGGCGTTCGCTCGGCGAGCCTGTCCAACAGCGGTCAGATCTGCAACGCGCTCACCAGGATTCTGGTGCCTGCGCAACGCTCGGGGGATTTCACCGAGGCCCTGGCCGCCGAGATGACGTCGCTTGTGGTCGGGGATCCGACGGATCCGGCCACACAGGTCGGACCACTCGTCGCACAACGTCAGCAGCAGCGCGTGCGGGGCTACATCGAGAAGGGCCAGTCCGAAGGTGCCCGCCTCGTCGTCGGAGGCGCCGACATGCCCGACGGGCTCGACCGGGGCTGGTATGTGAAGCCGACGTTGTTCGCCGACGCCGACAACGACATGACCATCGCGCGCGAGGAGATCTTCGGCCCCGTTCTGACCGTCATCGCGTATGCCGACGAGGACGAAGCGGTGGCCATCGCCAACGACTCCGACTACGGCCTGGCCGGATCGGTGTGGACCGCTGACACCGAGCGCGGGGTAGCTGTCGCCGCGCGCATCCGCACCGGCACATTCGGCGTCAACCAGGGCTACACGATGGATCCGTTCGCACCGTTCGGCGGCGTCAAGGACAGCGGCTACGGCCGCGAACTCGGGCGCGAGGGAATCGACGGGTACACCGACACGAAATCCATCTCGATTGCCACAGCGTAGTTTTCGCCCGCTACTCGCGTGGGCTCACGTCAGGGGAACTTGATCGCCGAGACGTACATGTCGATGATCGGCCGGTACAGGTCGACGTCGTCGAGCTCACTGCCGAGCACGATGGCGTCGCTGGTGGCGATCAGCACCTGGGCGAACGTCAACGGCGGGATCACCAGTGTTGCACCGAGCCGGTCGAGGCCGTCGACGATGAACTTCGCCAAGGCCTCGACCACCTCGGTCCGCTTGCCGACCACGCGCTCTCGCGCATCCGGATTGCGCAGCAAGTACAGCGTGAACTCGTGACCGAGGGCGGCGTGTTCGGCGCCGCGGTCCCGGCTGAGCTGACGCCACCGCTTTGCGATGTCGTCGCGCTCGCGGGCCCCCACCTGTTTCGACGACGACATTACCTCGGCGAAGTTGTCGAAATAGCGGCGCCAGTAGCGGTCGCTGACGGCCAAAAACAGCTCCTCCTTGGTGGCGAAGTGTTTGTATATGGCGCCCTTCGTGTAACCGGCTTCATAGGCGATGTCGTCGACAGTGGCTGCCGTGAAGCCCTTTTCGGCGAACACGTCCTCGGCCGCGTCCAGCAGCAGGGACCGAGTGTGTTCGAGTCGCCGCTCCCGGGTCCACCGCTCCGCCATGCCGGAATTCTGCCATAAGAATCTGAGATCCCATTGAGTTCTCCAGATACCGACGGGTATATTTCTCGGGATCGCGATGACGAGGCGCGGTCGAGGAGGCGTGGTGAGCGAACTGTCGAACAAGCCATCCACTGAGTCGCTGAGCTCCGTGGGTCGACTCGAAGAGGCGTCGCCGCAGGCTTCGCGCCGAGTCAAGATCTGGGCGACGGCGGGCGGCCTGATCCTGGCACTTCAGGTCTACGTCTGGATCCGGTGGATCACCGGCCCGTACTTCACGCCGGTCGATCCCGGTCCGACGGAACCGCCGACCTTCATGAAGGTCGCGTTGATGATGTGGCAGATCGGCTCGCCGGTGCTCTTCCCGGTCGCCATCTGGTGGTTCATCATCCGGCCGTGGCGACGCGAACGCCGCATCACGTTGGACGGCATGATCATGGTGTCCACCGGCCTGTTCTTCTTTCAGGACCCGCTGCTGAACTACATCAACACTTGGTGCACCTATAACGCGTGGGCGTTCAACATGGGTTCGTGGGCCCCGCACGTTCCGGGCTGGCTCTCGCCCGAGAGGCCCGGCGCCCAGGTGGCAGAACCGTTGGGCATCAACGTTTCCGGATACGCGTACGGCGTGCTGCTGTGCACGATCCTGGGCTGCTGGGTCATGCGAAAGGCCCAGCAGCGCTGGCCGAACCTCGGCACCAAGGGTCTGATCGGCGTCGCTTTCGCGTGGGGTTTCGTGTTCGATTTCGTGATGGAGGGCCTGGTCCTGATGCCGCTGGGGATGTACACCTTCCCCGGTGCCATCCAGGCGCTGTCGATCAACGCGGGCACCTACTACCAGTGGCCGATCTACGAGGGCCTGATGTGGGGCGGCGTACAGGCCGCGCTGTGCTGCCTGCGGTTCTTCACCGACGACCGCGGCCGCACCGTCGTCGAGAAGGGACTCGACAACGTCCGGGGCGGATTCGCCAAACAGCAATTCGTGCGTTTCCTCGCGATCTTCGCCGCCATCAGCGCATCGTTCTTCGTCTTCTACATCATTCCCGCGCAGTTCATGGCGACCCATGCCGACCCGTGGCCCGAGGATGTGCAGAAGCGCTCCTACTTCACGTCGGGCCTGTGCGGCGACGGCACCGACCGGCCGTGCCCCGACCCGTCGCTGCCCATTCCGACCAGGCACTCGGGTTACATCAACACCGACGGTGAACTCGTGCTGCCCGAGGGCGCGGAGATGCCCGCGGTGGTGCCGCATGAGCGGAGCGAATGAGGTGTCGGCCAACAACCGCACGCCGACGCTCGAAAATCCCTCGCGAGCACCGTTTTACCGGTCGGTCGGCGATGAGGCCGAGGTGTTCCGCGCCGCGGCGCGGCGGGGTTCGCCGGTGCTGCTCAAGGGTCCCACCGGATGCGGTAAGACCCGATTCGTCGAGGCGATGGCGCACGAACTGGGCCGCGAGTTGATCACCGTCGCCGGTCACGAGGACATGACCTCGGCCGACCTGGTGGGTCGGTTCCTGCTCAAGGGCGGCGAGACGGTCTGGGTGGACGGCCCATTGACCAGAGCCGTTCGGACGGGAGCGATCTGCTACCTCGACGAAATCGTCGAAGCACGCCAGGACACCACCGTCGTGATCCACCCGCTGGCCGACCACCGCCGTGAGCTCCCGGTCGACCGGCTGGGCACCACCCTGCCCGCGGCACCGGGGTTCCAACTGGTGATCTCCTACAACCCCGGCTACCAGAGCGTGCTGAAGAACATCAAGGAGTCGACGCGCCAACGCTTCGTCGCGATCGAACTCGATTTCCCCCCGCCCGAGGTGGAGACCGAAATCGTCGCGCACGAGGCGGGAATCGACGCCGACACGGCACGCACCCTGGTGGCGATCGGCAACGCGATCCGCAGCATCGACGGCTCACCGCTGCGCGAGGTGTCCTCGACGCGGATGCTCATCCTCGCCGGCGGCCTCGCCGCCGAGGGGCTCGCTCTGCGGCGCGCCGTGCAGGCCGCGATCGTGGAGGCGCTGTCCGACGACAAAGACGTGGTGCGCGCGCTCGGCGAACTCGTCGACGCACTGCTACCCAGCCCGTGAACGCCTCGGGCGCAGCCGAACTCGACCGGTTCCGGTTTCTGGCGACGTTCATCGCCGGTCGGCCGGTCGACCTCGCGGCCGCGCCGCAGGGCCAACCCGCCCACACCAACGGCACGGTCATCTTCGTCACCGACAATGGTCCGGCAGAGCAGAATCGGCGCGAAGTGATGTTGCACAGCGCGCTCATCGGGGCGGGCAGCCTGCGGGAGCCACTGATCCGTCCGTTGCGTGCACGTCCGACTCTCGCGCGTCGCTACCTGGCAATCGAGGGTCGCCGGGTGCTCGCCGAACTGGCCCGCCGGATGCCGCTGGCGGCGGCGCTCCAGCCCGAGAACCCGCACGGCTCCGCATCGGCCGCCGAGTCCCTCGAAATCGCCCGCAGCCGAACACGAGTCAGCGATCCGCCCACCTGGTTCGGCATCCTCAAACCCTCGGCGCTGCTGAGCACGACCGAGTCGGGCGCCCGGGCCTCCGATGACGACCTGCGGTTCACACTCGATCCGGCCGTCGGACCGATGACCGACGACGACGATGACGAGGGGCCGTCGGAGGAAAGCAAGATCCTCAAAATGTTCGACAACCCGCTGTTCAACTCGAAGACGGTGGGGGACTTCCTGCGCAAGCTGCTCGGCACATCGGGGTCGTCCGGGAACAGCGCCGGCGGGGATCCACAGGCCGAAGCCGTACGGCGGGTCCGCGCGGCCGGGTCGCACGCCAGGCCGCTGCCCACCAAAATCCACTTCACCGACGACGAACGCCCGGGCGCCGCGGTCGGGGTGGGCGGAGCGCTGCATCCCGAGTGGGACGTCTTCGGGCGCCGGTACCGGACGGACTGGTGCCGGGTGATCGACTATCCGCTGACCACGCCCGCCGACGTCGCCGCTGCCGCCGTCACCCCCGACGACGTCCTTCGTCGCCGTCTCTCCCGGATCGGGTTGGGCCCCAGGGTGTTACGACGCCGGCCCGATGGCGACGAACTCGACATCGAAGCCCTTGTCGACCTGTCCGTCGACCTACGTTCCGGCTTCTCCCCACCCGAGCACATTTTCTCCGAACACCGCAAGGTCGCCAGGAACCTCGGGGTGCTGATCCTGCTCGACGCGTCCGGTTCGGTGACCGACGCCGACCCGGACGGCCTTGCCGTGCACGAGCACCAGCGGCGGGCGGCCGCCACGCTGGCGGCGACGCTCGAGGAGCTCGGCGATCGGGTCGCGGTGTACGCGTTCCGGTCCCGCGGCCGTCACGCGGTTCACCTTCCGGCTGTCAAGAAATTCGATCAGCGCTTCGGGGCCGTGTGCCGTGCTCGCCTCAATCAACTGCAACCGTCGAACTACACCCGACTCGGCGCGGCGATCCGCGGCGCGGCCGAGATCCTCGAGCAGGAGGCGGGCGCCCCCAACAAGCTGTTGCTCGTCCTGTCCGACGGCCACCCGTATGACGACGGTTACGAAGGCCGCTATGCGGAGGCCGATGCGCACAAGGCACTCGAGGAATTGCGCGCCGACGGCATTGCCTGCCTGTGCCTTTCGATCGGTTCCTCCGCTGATGCCGATGCGCTTGACCGCGTCTTCGGTTCCGTCGGCCATGCCGGTGCCGCCTCGTTGGCCGAGTTGAGCCCACGGATGGACGAATTGTTCATGGCGTCTTTGAGGGAACTCGCCGCGCCCGCACCCCGCCGACACGCCTAGCGCGGCGGAAGGCCGAGCACCCGCTGCGCGATGATGTTGCGCTGAATCTCCGACGCGCCGCCCGAGATGGTCCCGGCATACGAGCTGATGTAGCGAGTGAACCAGTCGGCGGTGAAAAGGTCTGGGCTGTAGGGGTTGTACGGCGCGGTGAGCCCCGGGCTGCGCAGGCCATCTGCGCTGGTGGCATCGAGTGCATACCCGAGCGCCCTCTGTTCGGCTTCCGACCCGAACAGCTTCAACACCGAGACGCCGGGGATGTCGCGTTCACCTCGCGCCGCCTGACCGAGTGCGACGGAACCGAGCAGACGCAGCGCCTGATAGTCCATGGCGACCGTCGCATAGCGGTCCTGGTCCACCGCTCCCACCGGGCGAAAATCCTGCAGTAGCTGGTCCAGCCGGTTGGCGAACGCCATCCACATCATGGTCCGCTCGTGGCCCAGCGATCCGTTGGCCACGCGCCAACCTTCGTGCAGCGGACCGACGAGATTCTCTACGGGCACCCGAACGCCGGAGAAGAACACCTCGTTGAAATCCAGGTCGTCACGGCTGTACACCGAGGCGAACGGCCTGCGCTCGACCCCGGAAAGGTCGGTGGGGATCAACAATGCGCTGATTCCCTTGTGTTTGGGCGCATCCGGGTCGGTGCGCACGAACGCCAGGATGACGTCGGCGTCGTGGGCGCCCGACGTCCACACCTTCTGCCCGTCGACGACGAAATCCTCACCGTCGCGCACCGCTCGCGTGGCCAGTCCCGCCAGGTCCGAACCGGCCCCGGGTTCGCTCATACCCAGCGATGCCGTCATCTCGGCACGCAGAATCGGCACCGCCCACCGCTGCTTCTGCTCGTCGGTGCCGAAAGTCAGCAGCGACGCGGCGATGATTCCGACGCCCTGCGGATTGAAGGCGTGGTAGATCCGGCGGCGCGCCAGCTCCTCGCGGTGGACGAACTGTTCGAGCACGCCGGCGTTGCGGCCGCCGAATTCCGGCGGGTTTCCGGGTAACAGCCATCCGTGGTCGAACAGCAGCCGCTGCCAACGGCGTGCCCACTGCGGCACATGGGCCGTCGACCGGGAACGCTCCCCCGCGGCTTCGGCCTCCGACGGCAGGTGCTCGTCGAGGAAGGCGACGAACTCCGCACGGAACGCCTCCACCTCGGCATCGAAGGTGAGCTGCACCCACCCAACATATCAAGTACTTAACATTTAGGGTGTCGTGCGCTAAGACTTAAGGGATGCTCGACGGCGAGAAGATCCTGATCACCGGCGCCACCGGCAAGATCGCGTTTCCCCTGGCGCGGGAGTTGGCACGCAACAACGAGGTGTGGGGCGCGGCCCGGCTGCGCGAGCCGGCTGGCCGCGACCGGCTGAGCGCCGCCGGCGTCGTCCCGGTCGCCCTCGACATCAGCGACGGCGACTTCTCGGCGCTCCCCGACGATTTCACCTATGTGTTCCACGCCGCGGTCGACCCCGGCGCCGGAGAGTGGGCCCGCTGCGTGGAGACGAACGCGCAACGTTCGGGCGACCTGCTGCACCGGTACCGGGGCGCCAAGGGCTTCGTGTTCTGTTCGACCGGTTCGATCTACGCCTACCAGGGTCGGCGGCCACTGACCGAATCCGATCCACCCGGGGTGCCGCTGCGGGCGAACTACAGCTTCTCCAAGGTCGCCGCCGAGGCTGTCTGCACGTGGGTCGCCAGACAGTACGAGATTCCGTTGACGATCATCAGGATCTGTTCCACCTACGGGCCTGAAGGCGGCGCGCCCGCCGACCGTCTCGACGCGATGCTGGCCGGTAAACCGATTCGGCTGCACCCGGACCGGCCCAACAACTACAACCCCATCTACGAGGACGACTACGTCGCGTTGGGGATCAGGGCGATGGAGGCAGCCGACACGCCGCCGGTCGTGGTGAACTGGGCGGGCAGTGAGACGGTCAGCGTCGAGGAATACTGCGCCTACATGGGCGAACTGGTCGGCGTCGAACCGACTTTCGAGTACACACCCGACGCCCATACCCCGTTGTGGCCCGACGTCACCCACATGCACGACGTGCTGGGGCGCACGACGATCGGCTGGCGCGCCGGTCTCCGCAGGATGATCGCGGCCCGCCACCCCGAAATCCCGCTGCCACAGCCGGATTCGGTGTAGAGGAGGCGTCGATGCAATTGCCGGGCAGACCGTCGGACGAGGTTCCCGAGGTGCTCGCGAACGGTGACGGAAACATCACCACCATGTTCGTCTCGATGGCGCGGCGCCACCCCCACGGGGCGGACGCGGAATACCTGCGCTGGCACACCCTGGACCATCGCCCCGAACAGCACCGGATGTCGGCGGTGCGCGCATCCCTGCGCCTGGTGTCCACGCCGCAGTGCCGCGCCGCGCGAGGAAGGGGTGAAAGTCCCTACGATGCGATCGATCACGTGATGACATACTTCTTCACCGGGGTCGAGGGCATGGAACCGTTCCTCGCGCTGTCCAGGGCGCTCGGTGATGCGGGCCGTAAGCTGCCGCTGCTGCCGCCCGTCGAACGCGGTGTCTACGATGTGCGGCAGCGCGCCGCGGCCGCTCGGATCAAGGCCGGCGCCGACGTGCTGCCGTGGTGGCCGAACCGGGGTGTGTATCTACTGTTGGAACGAGGCGCTGGCGCTCTTGACGAACTTGTGGATGTCGAGGGGGTGGCAGGAGCGTGGGCGGCGATGTCGCTGCCGGTCGAAGGCCGTCTGGCCAGCGCCCCTGCGGGACAGACGATCACGTACTGCTTCCTCGACGACGACCCCGTCGCGGTCGGGCAGCGGCTCCGGCCGGTCCTGCAGGCCCGGTGGAGCCGGGACGGCGTCGAACCGCTTTTCGCCGCACCGTTTCACAGCGTCGTCCCCTACGAATGGGACCGCTATGTGCCGTGACCGGAGGTATGGATGCGCATCGGGTTGATGGTCGGCTCCGACAAGGAGCGTTCCCGTGGCGAGCGGCTCGATGGGCTGATCGACGATGCAAGAGCCGCCGAGAAGCAGGGTTTCGCGACCTTCTGGATGCCGCAGGTGCCCGGTTATCTCGATGCGATGACCGCCGTGGCGTTGATCGGAAACGCCACCGACCGCATCGAAATCGGAACGGCCGTGGTGCCGATCCAGACCCGCCATCCGCTCATCATGGCCCAGCAGGCACTGACCACACAGATCGCCTGCGGCGGCCGATTCACGCTGGGGATCGGCCCGTCGCACCACTGGATCATCACCGACCAGCTCGGCCTGCCATACGACAAGCCCGCCCGGTTGGTGCGCGACTATCTCGAGGTGCTCGACGCGGCCTTCGGCGGACCGGGCACCACGGCCGTCGACAACGACACCTACCGCGTACGCAGCCCGGTCGACGTCACCGACGCCTTCACCGTGCCGGTGTTGGTGGCCGCGCTCGGGCCGATGATGCTCCGGATCGCCGGTGAGCGCACCGGCGGGACCATCCTGTGGATGGCCGACGAACGCGCGATCGGCGACTACGTGGTGCCCCGCATCACGGCGGCGGCGAAAGGTGCGGGCCGCCAGGATGTTCGGGTCGTTGCCGGTGTCCCTGTCGCGCTCTGCGCCGACGGTGATGTCGACGATGCTCGGGCGTACGCCAGCGAGGTGCTCGGCCACGCCGACTTCTCCCCCAACTACGTACGCCTGCTCGAACACGGCGACGCCGAGGACGTCGGCGACACCATGGCGGTCGGCGACGAAGCGACGGTCGCGGCGCGACTGCGCCGCTACCGCGACGCCGGCGTCACCGATCTGGCGGCGCGGGTGGTTCCGCTCGGAGACGATGCCGCTCAACGCCAGGCGTCACGTCGGCGCACTCAGGAGTTCGTCGCCTCGCTGGCTTTGGAATTCGCCTCGGGCACATAGCTTCCCATGAACTCGATGGGAACCCCTCCCATCGTGCAGAAGAACAGGTCGACACCCGGCACACCGGTGTCCAGCATCGTGACGTCGTCGGCGAAGGCGCTGGCCCTCGCGCGTGTTTCGGCGAAGTCTGGGGCCATGAACGACAATGCGGCCAGCCCCTCGGGCACCACATCGCGAAGGTGCTCGGGAACGTCGAGCACCTCGATGAGCCCGGTGTCGCCGGTGCCCAGCATGGTGACCTCCGCCCCGTCCGACGCCGGCCATCCGAGCGTTCTCTCCAACACCTCACCGGGGACATGCATCTGAAACTGCACCGCCATCCCCATCACCTCGGTCAGAAACGCCGTGAAGGTGTGCGCGGAATGGCTGCGCACGACCACGTGGTGGAGGTTGGGCATGTCTTGCCTTTCGTAGGCCTACGACCCGAGCATGATGAGGCCGCCGTCGACGGCGACGAGTTGTCCTGTCATGAAATGTGACCCCTCGCTGCAGAAGAACACCAGCGCGGGGCCGAGGTCGCCGACGGGGTCACCGAGTGCTCCTCCGAGCGGAATCGATGTCTTGAGCTGTTCGTCCATGAACTCCGCAGCGGGACCGAGGAATTCGCGCAGCCGGTCGGCACCCGGCGTCTGTACCGCGGGCGCCAGCGCGATCACCGACACCTTCTCGGCGGCCCAGGCCCTGGCCGCCGAGCGGGTCCACGCGGCCACCGCTCCCTTCGTCGCCGCGTAAACCGCCGAGAGCGGGCTGCCCATCACCGCCTCGGCGGAGCCGAAGTTGATGATGCGGCCGCCACCGTCCGCGCGCATCACCGCGTATGCCGATTGATTGGTCAGGATCGTGGCCTTGACGTTGGTGTCGAACAGGGTGTCGATGTCGTCGGTGGTGATCTGACCGGGGATGCCCGGCTGCCACAGCCCGGCCGCATTCAGCAGTACGTCGAGCTCACCCATCTCCTCGGCAGCGGCTCGCACCGTCTCCTCGACTGCGTCGGCGTCACGCACGTCGCACTGCAGCCAGGACACGCCCGGCACGTCGGGAGGCGCCGTCGTGTGGCGGGTGGCCACTACGCGTGCACCCGCCTCGGTGAGCACGTGCACCGCCGCCGCGCCGATGCCTGTAGCCCCACCGGTCACCAAGATGCGCCTGCCGTTCAATGTCGCGACCACCCATAGATAGTTAGACAAACGTCAACTATTTGCAACCCTCAATCGCCCTGTTACAGTGCCGGAGTGTCGAAGGTCAGCAGCGAGGTTATGGCTGACGGTGGTCAACGGCGCGCATCTTTCCAGCGGGCTCGATCGCATGAGACGAAGCGGGCGCTCGTGCAGGCGGCCATGGCGTTGTGGCGCACGAACGGCTATGCCAAGACGACCGTCGCCGACATCTGCCGGGCCGCGGGCGTGTCGAGAGGCCTGTTCTACTTCTACTTTCCCGCCAAGGAGGACATCCTCTTCGAGGTCGGCCTGCTGTCGACCCGGGCGGCGCAGCAGAAGGTGCGCACGCTGTTGCGCGCCGACTACGACATCGAGACCATCATCGCCGAGGCGCTGCGCAGCCTCGAACGGTCGATGGGGCGCAACCCGCGCGAACTGATCATCCAGACGATCTTGGAGGGCTACCGGCATGAGCACCGGATCCTCGCGGGTGAGTCAGTCGACGAGACCGCCGACGCCGACATGTTCGGCGAGCTCTTCACCCGGGCACAGCAAGACGGGAAAATCGGCGCGCATGTCGACATCGAACACCTCTCCCGCTTGGCGGGCATGCACGTCAGCGAAGGCGTCCGGCACTGGGCGAGCGGCAGTTTCGGTGACCGATCGTTCGCCGAGGTCGTGACCGACGACGTCGCGGCACTGATCGCCGGATTCAACTCGAGAAAGGCGAAGCGGTGAGAATCTCGGTGGAGTGCGCGTAGGGCGTCGCAGTCGGCGCAGACCTGAACAAAGAGGAAGGAGACCACGATGTCGTGGGATTTCGAGACCGACCCCGAGTACCAGAAGGTGCTCGACTGGGCCGACGAATTCGTCAGGGAGGAGGTCGAACCGCTCGACTTGGCGTTTCCCGATCAGCAGTTCGTTCCTTTGGACGCCAACCGCCGCAAGGTGATCGACCCGCTCAAGGACGAAGTGCGCCGACGGGGTCTGTGGGCCACCCACCTCGGTCCCGAACTCGGCGGACAGGGTTACGGACAGCTCAAGCTCGCGCTGCTCAACGAGATCCTCGGCCGCTCCCAGTGGGCACCGATCGTATTCGGTTGTCAGGCGCCCGATACCGGCAACGCCGAGATCATCGCGCACTACGGGACCGAGGCGCAAAAGGAGCGCTACCTGCGCCCACTACTCGACGGCGAGATCTTCTCGTGTTACTCGATGACCGAACCGCACGCCGGCGCCGACCCGACACTGTTCAACACCACCGCGGTCCGTGACGGCGACGACTGGGTGATCAACGGCTGGAAGTTCTTCTCCTCCAACGCCAGAACCGCGTCGTTTCTGATCGTCATGGTCGTCACCAACCCCGACGTGAGCGCCTATCAGGGTATGTCGATGTTCCTGGTGCCGACCGACACGCCGGGCGTCAACATCGTCCGCAACGTCGGACTGCACGGCGAGCGTGACGACGAAGGCTCGCATGCGCTCATTCACTACGACAACGTGCGGGTGCCCGCCGATGCGCTGCTGGGCGGCGAAGGCCAGGCATTCGTCATCGCCCAGACCCGCCTCGGCGGCGGCCGTATCCACCACGCGATGCGCACGATCGGACTCTCGCGCAAAGCGCTCGACATGATGTGTGAACGCGCGCTGAGCCGGGAAACCCAGGGCAGCAGGCTGTCCGAGAAGCAGTTCGTCCAGGGCTACATCGCCGACTCTTACGCACAGCTGTTGCAGTTCCGGCTGATGGTGCTCTACACCGCGTGGGAGATCGACAAGTACAACGACTACAAGAAGGTCCGTAAGGACATCGCCGCGGTCAAGGTCGTGATGCCGACGGTGCTGCATGATATTGCTTGGCGCGCAATGCAAGTCCACGGTGCGCTGGGCGTCACCAACGAGATGCCGTTCCTGGGCATGGTGACCGGCGCCGCGGTGATGGGCCTGGCCGACGGTCCGACCGAGGTGCACAAGGCGACGGTGGCCAAGCAGGTGCTGCGCGACTATGCGCCCAGCACCGACACGTGGCCGAGCGAGTGGATCCCGGCCAAGCGGGAGAAGGCCAGGGCCAAGTTCGCTGAGTATCTGGACCATGAAGTGGGGAATCTGTGAGCGAGAACGCGATAGAGGTTGCGCGCCTGACCGACTGGATGGACGCGGCCGAACTACCCGGCAAGGGTGAGCCGCTGCAGACCCGGTTCCTGTCGGGCGGCACCCAGAACGTCATCTACGAATTGCGCCGCGGCGAACACAGCTGTGTGCTTCGGATGCCGCCGCCCGGCGCCCCTGCTGACCGCGACAAGGGAATCCTGCGGGAGTGGCGCATCATCGAGGCGCTCGACGGCACCGACGTGCCACACACCGAGGCCGTCGCGGTATGTGAGGACGCCGCGGTGCTTGGTCGGCCCTTCTACCTGATGGGGTTCGTCGACGGATGGTCGCCGATGGACCTCGACGACCGCAAGTGGCCCGAACCGTTTGACTCCGACCTCTCCGCCCGCGGGGAGCTGGCCTATCAACTCGCCGAGGGCATCGCGCTGCTGTCCCAAGTGGACTGGAAGGCCAAGGGGCTGCATGATCTGGGGCGGCCCGACGGCTTCCACGAACGCCAGGTCGATCGCTGGACCGCGTTCTTCGAGCGCATCAAGGGCCGCGAGATCGACGGCCTCGACGTCGCCACCGACTGGCTGCGCACACATCGGCCGCTGGACTACGTCCCCGGATTGATGCACGGCGACTATCAGTTCGCCAACGTGATGTATCGGCACGGCGCGCCCGCTCGGCTCGCGGCGATCGTGGACTGGGAGATGGGCACCGTCGGAGACCCGAAGCTGGACTTGGGCTGGATGGTGCAGAGCTGGCCCGAGGACACCGCGGCGCCGACGGATTCGGAGATGGGTTACGTCGACATGCGGGGAATGCCCTCGCGCGCAGACGTCGTCGCACACTATGCGAAGGTCTCCGGGCGCCAGGTCGACGATCTCGACTACTACCTGGTGCTGGCGAAGTGGAAGCTGGCGATCGTGCTCGAGCAGGGTTTCCAGCGCGCGGGCGACAACGAGAAGCTGCTCGCCTACGGCCCGGTCATCGTCGAACTGATGCGCTCGGCCGCCGAGCTGGCCGAATCCAGCGACTACCGGTGACGCGGCAGGTGCCCGCCCAAATCAGCTGGCGGGCACCAGATCCGCGGCCACCGACACCATCATCCCGCAGCGGAACATCTCACAGTCGCCGACCTCGGCGACTGCGGGATCACCGGCTGCGGCCAGCGCCTTGGCCTTGAACGCCCTGGCCGCCGCGCTCAGGCGGTGCTCGACCGAATCGACACTGCTGTCAAGTTCTGCGGGCACCCGCTCGCCCCACAGCGTCACCTCGGTCGCGCCCTGATCGAGTGCGTTGCGCACGTGCTGGAGGACACGCGCGTCGCGGTCGATCAGGTTCGCCGCGACAGCGACGGTCTGGGGATGCGGCCGTTCCTCCCAGGCCGCGAGGACCGTTTCCAGGTCGAGGGTCTCGGCTCCGAGAATCGTCAGCGGGCGAACGTCTTCGCCGCCACCGACGAGCACGGTGACGTCCCACCCGGCCATCACCCGGTCGTAGATCCAGCCGCCGGCAGACTTCACCGCGTCCGACACCGTCGGGGCGACGATGTCGAGCCGGTACCTCATGTCGAGCTCCGCGGCGCCAACTCGCGCCCCAGCGACTCGGCGTACCCCTTGAACACCTCGGCCAATTGAATCGATGGGTCGAGTAACCATAGGGTCTCCATTCCATAGGTGAACGCGAGGATTTCCACGGCCTTGGTGGCCGGGTCGAGGTCTTGGCGATACTTTCCGCTCCGCTGACCGCGCTCGATGATCGCGGTGATGATGTCGACCGCGTCGCGGTAACGCTTGACCAGGCGGTCGTGCAGAGGCGCGTCGGGCGCGATGTTCTCCACCAGCAGCACGGTGAAGGTCCCGACGAGCTCGGGCGCGCGCTCGAAGCGTTCGGGGACCCGGCCGAGTTCGGTGACCAGATCACCCGAGCGGTAGTCGGCGTGGATCGCGTCGTCGGCGTCACGGGCGTCGAGCACCGCGTTGAGCAGCTGCTCTTTGGACTCGAAGTGGTGCAGCAGACCGGCGGGCGTGACCCCGGCTTCCTTGGCGATCAGGGCCAGCGAGGTGTTGCGCCACCCGTTGCGCGCGAGCAGGCGTTCGGCCACCGCCAGGATGCGCTGACGACGATCCTCGCCCTTGGCGAGGAGCGTGGCATACGGCCGCGCGGGCTCCGTGGCGGACACCGAACTCCTTCGTTCAACTAACCTAGTGAACACACAGTAGGTAGGTTTGGGCGCTGTGACAAGCGTCTCAGCCAAATTGGGTTTAGACCGCCGTCACATCGCCAGGTCAGCGCGTGTTTCGGGCGCAATCCGCCGTCCCGCGCCGGGTTTCCTATCGTCGCGTGAACTCGATGTGCAGCTCGGTCAGCCCGCGCAGCAAAAACGTCGGCTCGTAGGAGTAGCGGCGCTCACCGGATGGACCGTGGACCGCCTCGCTGATCCGGATGTCGCGCATCCGCTCGAGCAACCTCTGCACGGTGATGCGGCCCTCCACCCGGGCCAGGGGCGCGCCCGCGCAGGAGTGGATTCCACGACCGAACGCGATGTGCTCGCGCACGTTCTTGCGGTCCGGGCGGAACTCGTGGGGATCGTCGAATTTGCGCGGGTCCCGATTGGCCGCGCCGAGGCACAACATCACGATCGTGCCCGCCTTGAGCGGCACCCCGCCCAGCGTCGTGCTCTTGCGGACGAGCCGGAAGTCGACCTTGGTCGGCGAGTGCATGCGCAGCGCCTCTTCGATGAACGCCGGAATCCGCTCGGGGTGTTCGCGCAGCATCTGCTGGAAGTCCGGCCGGTCTCCGAGGGTTTGCACCGCCGCGCTGAGCAGCTTGGTGACGGTCTCCTGCCCCGCGGCGAACAGGAACGTGGCCGGCTTGACGACCTCGATCAGCTCCGGTGTCGAACCGTCGGGGTACACCGCGGTCGCCATCCCCGACAGCACGTCGCCGCGCGGTTGGCGGCGGCGCTCGGCGAGATAGCCGGCGAACTTGTCGTCGAGATACTGCAGCGGGTCCCGCCCCACCGGGGCGCCGTCGAGCGCGCCGACGCGGGTGCCGTAGCGCTCCTCGACCCCGAGCGCGGCCAGGAACTCGGGCCGGTCCTCGTCGGGCACGCCGAGCAGGTCGATGATCGCCGACGTGGCGAAGGGTTTGGCGTACTCCGAGAGGAACTCGCACCGCCCCTCAGAGGATTCCGGGCCCATGATCTGGTCGATCTGGCTGTCGACCAGCTGCCACATGTAGTCCTCGTTCTCCTTGAGCCGGCGCGGCGTCAGGAGCTTGGTCAACAGCGACCGGGCCCGTTCGTGGGCCGGCGGGTCCATCACGACCATGTGCTCGTAGATGGGAAACAGGTGGCGGTGCGCCTCGATCTGCTCGGTGATGTCGTCACCTTCGGGGACGAACGGCAGCGGCGGGAACGGCCCGCCGATCGCGTTCACCGCCGAGAAGGAATCGTGATCCTTGAAAGCCGCCACCACTTCGGCGTAACCGGTGACGGCGACGACGCCGTAGTTCGGTTCCCGAAACACCGGGCCCTGCTCGCGCAGGTGGTCCCAGTAGTCATAGGGATCCTGACTGATCGCGTGGTCGGAGAAGTAGTCCACCGAGGCGAGATCGGTCATCGACGGCCGTCCTTTCGGTCCTGGCGCCCGTAGCCACTCTGATCGATCGATCAAACTGTTAGGATGCGCCATGCCTATCACGGGTCGTGACAGAGGGTCAAGCATTCGGACGGAGGGGCGCGCCGGGAACGCCAAGCGAGCCGAGGTCGGGGCGCGCCAGCGACTCATCGAGGCCACCGCGAAGATCATGCGCGACGAGGGCTATGCCGCCGCGACGTCACGACGCGTGGCGGCCGAGGCCGGGGTCAAACAAGCGCTGGTCTACTACTACTTCCCCACGATGGATGACCTGTTCGTCGAGGTGTTGCGGGCCGGTGCCGAGGCGTCCCTGGAGAACATGCGCGCCGCGCTCACCGATGACGACCCGTTGCACACGCTGTGGCTGATCAACAGCGATTTGCGAAGGACGATCCTGAACACCGAGTTCATGGCACTGGCCAACCACCGCAAGGTGATTCGTACGGAGCTGAAGGCCTACGCGGAGCGCGTGCGCGACATCGAGACCGCCGCGGTCACCGTGGCCCTGCGGGCCAACGGTGTCGATCTCGACGACTACCCGCCAGTCGCCATTTCGATGTTGATCGTGCAGATCGCGCGCAGCCTGTGCAACGAGGACGCGGTCGGCCTCACGCTCGGACACGACGAGATGCGCGACTTCATGCAGCGCTGGATGCAATCGCTGAAGGAGTCCTTGACCGCGGGCGGGTCGCTACCTCCCCCCGGCTGAGCTCGCACATCGACCGGCGGTGCCGCGACACCGCGATCCCTCCGCCTCGCGGGCCCGACTGTTGACACGTGAGCCGATCGGTGCCACGATCCTGATCGATCGACCAAACTATTCGAGCAGCCAGAAGGTGGACACATGGGTGGACGAGTCGAGGGCAAAGTCGCGTTCGTAACCGGCGCGGCGCGGGGCCAGGGCCGCAGCCACGCGGTGCGCCTGGCCGCGGAGGGTGCCGACATCATCGCCGTGGACGTCTGCAAGCAGATCTCCAGCAACGACGACATCCCATGGGCCACACCGGACGACCTCGCCGAAACGGCCGACCTCGTCAAGAACCTGAACCGCCGCATCGTCACCGCCGAGGTCGACGTGCGTGACTACGACGCTCTCAAGGCGGTCGTCGACGGGGGCGTCGAACAGTTGGGCCGGCTGGACATCGTGGTCGCCAATGCCGGCATCGGCAACGGCGGGGCAACGCTGGACAAGACCAGCGAAGACGATTGGCGCGACATGATCGACGTCAATCTCTCTGGTGTGTGGAAGACCGTCAAAGCCGCTGTCCCCCATCTGCTCTCCGCAGGGCACGGCGGTTCGATCATCCTCACCAGCTCGGTCGGTGGCCTCAAGCCCTACCCCCATACCGGCCATTACATCGCCGCCAAGCACGGCGTGATCGGCCTGATGCGCACATTCGCCGTAGAACTCGGTCAGCACTCGATCCGGGTCAACGCCGTCTGCCCCACGAATGTGAACACACCGCTGTTCATGAACGAGGGAACCATGAAGCTGTTCCGGCCCGACCTCGAGAATCCCGGACCCGACGATCTCGCCGTCGCCGCACAGTTCATGCATGTGCTCCCCGTCGGCTGGGTGGAGCCCGAGGATGTCAGTAACGCCGTGCTGTTCCTCGCCTCGGACGAATCCCGCTACATCACAGGTCTTCCGGTCACGATCGACGCGGGCAGCATGCTGAAGTAGCCGGGCAATTCGGGTGGAGTCGCTAGCGTGTAGTGCATCGATCACACCCAATTCACGTGAGTGGAGTCCTGAGTGAAACTCGTCTTCAACCTTCCGCACATGCTGCGGCTCAAGGCCATGATGCAGCCGTGGGAAGCATCGGTGACCGGTGCCGACCAGACGCGGATGGCCAAGTGCGCCGACGAGTGGGGTTACGACATGATCGCCGTGCCCGAGCATTTCGCGATTCCCAACGATCACGTCGAACTGTCCGGACCGCATTATCTGCAGTCCACCGTGGCTCAGGCGTATCTCGCCGGGGCAACACAGCGGATCATGCTCAATTCGTGCATCACGGTACTGCCGCTGCAACATCCGATCGTGTTGGCGAAGTCGCTGGCCACCGCCGACTGGATGAGCAGCGGCCGCATGATGGTGACGTTCGGCGTGGGCTGGCTGGAACGCGAATTCGAACTCCTGGGTGTGCCCTTCCATGAACGTGGCCGCATCGCCGACGAGTATCTGGCTGCGATTGTCGAACTGTGGACCAGTGAATCGCCGAGCTTCGACGGCAAGTATGTGTCCTTCGATGAGATCGCCTTCGAGCCCAAGCCGATCCAGAAGCCGCATCTGCCGATCTGGATCGGCGGTGATGCGGACGCGGCACTGCGCCGGGCGGCGAAGTACGCCTCGGGATGGTGGTCATTCCTCACGCCGCCCGACAAGATCGCCGAGCGCCTCGACTTCATCAAGTCCCAACCTGGCTACGACGGTCGGCCATTCGACGTGGTGCACGGGCTGGGCACGAATCGGGTCGGCGAGGGCCATACCGTGCAAGACGACCCCGAGGGCCGACCGGGCATGAGTGCGGCCGAGATCGTCGACCGGCTCGGTTGGCTCGCGCAGCAGGGCGTCACCGTGAGCGCTGTGTCCCTGCCGCCGGTGTCAGGGGTCGACGAGTATCTCGACTACGCGCAATGGGTGATCGAGGAGATCAAACCGCAGCTGCCCTAGTGGTTTACAGGCCCAGCGACTTGGCGATGATCACCTTCATCACCTCGCTGGTGCCCGCGTAGATGCGGGCCACCCGGGCGTCGGTGTACAGCCGAGCGATCGGATACTCCATCATGTAGCCGTAGCCGCCGAACAACTGCAGGCAGCGGTCCACCACCCGCTGCTGCATCTCGGTGCAGAACAGTTTCACGCGGGCCGCATCCGCGCCGGACAACTCGCCGTCGACATGCAGGGCCACAGCGCGATCCAGCATCGCCTGTGCGGCCTCCACCTCCGCCGAGCAGGCCGCCAACTCGAACTTCGTGTTCTGGAACGACGCCACCGGTGTGCCGAACGCCTTGCGGCTCTTGGTGTAATCGATGGCGGCGGCGATCGCCGAGCGTGCCTGCGCGACCGATCCGACGGCGACGGTGAGCCGCTCCTGAGGCAGATTGTGGCCCAGGTAGCTGAACGCCTCGCCTTCTTCGCCCAGCATGTTGGTCGCGGGTACGCGGACGTCGACGAACGAGAGTTCGGCGGTGTCCTGCACCTTGCAGCCCATCTTCTCCAACTCACGGCCCCGGGTGAACCCGGCCATCCCGTCCTCGACGACGAACAACGTGAGCCCCTTGCGCCGGTTGTCCGGGTCGGTCGAGGTCCGCGCGACGACGATTACGAGGTCGGCCTGCATACCGCCGGTGATGAACGTCTTGGCGCCGTTGAGGATCCAGTGGGGGCCTTCCGAATCAACATCGCGGACCGCGGTGGTGCGCACACCGGCGAGGTCGGATCCGGTGCCCGGTTCGGTCATCGCGACGGCGGTCAGCAGCTCCCCGGCGGCAAGGCCGGGAAACCACCGCTTGCGTTGCTCTTCGTTCGCGTAGTGCAGGAAGTACGGGAGGATCACCTCGAGCTGGGTGCGCACGGTCGACAGCGTGACCAGTGCGCGTGCCGCCTCCTCCTGCAGCACGACGTTGTAGCGATAGTCGGGGGTCCCACCTCCGCCGTACTCCTCGGGAATGGCCATCCCGAGCATGCCCAGCGACCCCATCTGCTTGAACACCTCGCGAGGCATGCGGCCGCCCTTCTCCCACTCGGGATAGTGCGGGACCACTTCCTTTTCGACGAAGTCACGGGCGAGTTCGCGGAACGCCTCATGGTCTTCGGTGAACAGGGTTCTCTGCACGCGGGTCCTCCCGTGGAATCAGTGCTTACTGCGTCAGCAGCGCTAGGCGATGAGTTCTGCCGCCATCGCTAGGCGATGAGTTCTACCAACGTCGCTAGGCGATGAGTTCTGCCCCCATCGCTAGGCGATGAGTTCTACCAAAGTCGCGTTGGCGGTTCCGCCGCCCTCACACATGGTCTGCAAACCGAACCGAATCCCGTTGTCGCGCATGTGGTTGAGCATGCGCGTCATGAGCACCGCACCCGACGCCCCGAGTGGATGCCCCAGGGCGATCGCCCCGCCGAGCGGGTTGAGCTTGGCTTCGTCGGCGCCGGTCTCGGCCAGCCATGCCAGCGGCACCGGCGCGAACGCCTCGTTCACCTCGAACACACCGACCTCGTCGAGGGTCACTCCGGCCTTGTGCAGGACCTTCTCGGTCGCCGGGATCGGACCGGTCAGCATCAGAACCGGGTCGGCACCGGTGACCGCGCCCGCACGGTAGCGGGCAATTGGGCTCAGTCCCAACGCCACAGCGTTGTCGGCCGCCATCACCAGCAGCGCCGCGGCACCATCGGAGATCTGTGACGAATTCCCCGCATGGATGACGCCGTCGTCCTTGAAGGCCGGCTTGAGCCCCGCGAGCTTCTCCACCGTGCTCCCCCGTCGCACCCCTTCGTCAGCCACGACTGGTTCACCGTCGGTGAAGACCGGCATGATCTGCGATTCGAACGCGCCGTTGTCCTGCGCGGCAGCGGCCAGCTCGTGTGAGCGCACCGAGTACTCGTCGAGCCGGGTTCGGGAGAAGCCCCACTTCTGGGCGATCAACTCCGCCGAGATGCCCTGGTTGAACGAGAAATCGCCGTAGCGTTCGAGGACCTTGGGCCCGTAGGGCATTCCGGTGGCCCGCGCCGAACCGAGCGGCACCCGGCTCATCACCTCGACCCCGCCGGCGACGACGACGTCCTGCTGACCCGACATCACCGCGTGGACCGCGAAATCCAGCGCCTGCTGGCTCGACCCGCAGGCGCGGTTGACCGTGGTGCCGGGGATCGTCTCCGGCCAGCCCGCGGCAAGAGCCGCGTAGCGGCCGATGTTGCTCGACTGGTCGCCGACCTGAGACACACAACCCCACACCACGTCGTCGACGATCTCGGGATCGATACCCGCACGCTCGACGAGTGCGGTGAGCACGATCGCCGACAGGTCGGCGGCATGCATCTCCGACAGCCCGCCGTTGCGCTTGCCGACCGGCGTGCGCACCGCCTCCACGATCACGGTTTCACGCATTGTTCTTCTCCGATCCGGGCCCGATCGCCCATCGACCAGTAAATACGGCCTCGCGTTTAGCGGCGAACGCGGCATAGGCCTCCGCCGAATCCGCGGTGGCGAAGTTGCCCGGCTGTGCGCGGGCCTCATTGGCCAGCGCCTCACGCAGCGTCGCGTTGGCCCCGTCGTTGAGCAGCGCCTTGCTCTGCGCCAAGGCGACCGGTGGGCCCGCTGCGAGCCGGGCCGCCAGATCGGCGACGAAGCCGTCGATCTCGTCGGCGGGCCTCACCCAGGTGACCAGGCCCAGCGAGTGGGCCTCCGCGGCGTCGATCATGTCGGCCAGCAACACCAGCCGCTTGGCCTGTTGCAGACCCACCAGTTTGGGCAGCAGCCACGAACCGCCGAGGTCGACCGACAGGCCGCGCTTCGAAAAGATTTGGCAGAACCGGGCATCCGGCGTCGCCACCACGAAGTCACAACCGAGCGCCAGGTTCCAGCCGGCCCCGACCGCAACCCCGGTCACCTTGGCGATGGTGGGTACGGACAGTTCGTGCAGTGCGAGCGCGACGTCGGTGAGCCGCCGTAACTTGTGTCGCGGGTGGATGTCCTCGGGTGTGCCGATGTCGGCGCCCGAGCAGAACGCCCCACCCGCGCCGGTGATCACCAATGCGCGAAGCTCGGTGTCGCGGGCGGCTGCCCGCAGGGCATCGGCCAGGTCCCCCCACAACTGCGCGTTGATCGCGTTCTTGCGGTCCGGCCGGTTCAGCGTCAGGGTCCGCACCCCATCGCTGTCGGAACTCAGCAGCACGTCATCGCTCACTGGTACGCGGGCCCGATCACTCCGTCGGCACGTAGCCGCGCGAGATCCCCTGCTGTAAGCCCCAATTCACCCAGTACGGCATCGGTGTGCTGGCCCAAACCGGGTACCGCTCCCATCGGTTGCTCGAAGCCGGTGATCACCGGCGGGGGGCGCAGCGCGCGGATGTCACCCTTGGGGGTGGCGACAGTGCGCCACCGGTCCCGAGCGGTGAGGTGGGGGTGTGCGACGACCTCGCTAGGCAGGTTGTACCGCGAGTTGCCGATCCCGGCGTCGTCGGCGATCTTCTGGATCTCGGCGAGATCACGCTGGGCACACCACGATCCGATGGCTTCCTCCAGGATCTCGCGGTGGGCGCAGCGGTCGGGGTTGGTGGCGAAGCGGGGATCCTCGGCGAGGTCGGGGCGGTCGATGATCTCGCGGGCCACCCGCTGCCACTCCCGGTCGTTGGTCGTGCCGAGCACCACCGTCTGACCGTCGCGCGTCGGAAACGCCCCGTACGGCGCGACGGCGGGTGAGCCGACGCCGAGCGGTTCCTGGTCGATGCCCGAATGCTGGGTGTATGTCAACTGATAACCCATCACGTCGGTCATCACGTCGAACAGGCTCAGCGCAACCGACTGGCTCGCGGCCCCGGCATTGCCCCTGCCTCGTCCGACCAGGAGCGCCAGGATGGAGATCGCCGCGTACAGGCCCGTCGAGAAATCGGCCATCGCGGGTCCCGGTTTGGCCGGCATCCCCGGGTAGCCCGTGACCGCGCACGATCCCGACTCCGCCTGTACGAGAAGGTCGTAGGCACGCTTGTGGGAGATCGGACCGCCGGGGCCGTAACCGTCGATCTCGACCGGAATCACGTTGGGATGACGCGTCGCGAGGTCGCTGGGGGCCAGGCCCATCCGCGCGGTGGCACCCGGCGCGAGGTTCGACACGAACGCATCCGCCCGGTCCAACAGGCGGTGCAGAAGGTCGATACCCTCGGGTGCTTTGGTGTTCAGCGTCACCGACTCCTTGCCGCGGTTGGCCCAGACGAAATGCGCGGCCAAGCCGCCGGGCCCGTTCACCACGTCGTCGTAGTCGCGGGCGAAATCGCCGCCGTTGGGGTTTTCCACCTTGATCACGCGGGCACCGAAGTCGGCGAGCACCCGGGTGCACATCGGGGCGGCCACGGCCTGTTCCATCGCGACGACCGTGACGCCGCTCAGTGGCGCTGGGGCGCTCACATGACCATTCCGCCGTCGACCGGCAGCACCTGTCCGGTGATGTAGGACGCGGCATCGGACGCCATGAACACGAACGCGCCCGCGACCTCCTCCGGGTCCGCCCATCGCTTCATGGGGATCCGGTTCATCATGTTCGCCGAGAACTTCTCATTGGTGCGGATCGTCTCGGTCATCGGCGTCGCGGCCAGCGGCGCCAACGCGTTGACCATGATCTTCTTGGTCGCCAGTTCGCGCGCAAGGGATTTGGTGAACCCGATGATGCCCGCCTTGGCCGCCGAGTAGTTGACCTGGCCCAGCGTGCCGGTCAAGCCGGCCGCCGACGTGACGTTGACGATACGGCCGGTGCCGTCGGTCGGGATGTGCGGCAGCGCGGCCTGGGTGACGTTGAACGCGCCCATCACGTGGATGTCGAACAGCAGCCGGAACGACTCCTGCGTCGTCTTCTCGAACATCGCGGGCTTGGTGACGCCCGCGTTGTTGATCAGGATGTGTAGGGCGCCGTCGGTCAGCGCGGCCGCCTGCGCGGCCGCCGCGTCGGCGGAGTCCCGGTCGGAGACGTCCAGCGCGGCGGACTCCGCACGGCCGCCGCCGGCTGAAATCCGTTCGGCGACAGCGGCTGCGGCGTCCTTGTCCAGGTCGGTGACGAGGACCGCGGCGCCCGCGTCGGCGAGCGCCTGTGCGACGGCCGAGCCGATGCCGCCCGCGGCGCCGGTCACCAACGCAGAACGGCCGGACAGGTCGAAATAGTTCACCATCGGTAGTCGTGCTCCTCCGTCAGTAGCTGCGCGGCAGTCCGAGGACATGCTCGCCGAGGAAGTTGAGGATCATCTCCTGGCTCACGGGCGCGATCTTCATCAGCCGCGACTCGCGGAAGTAGCGGGAGACGTGATACTCCTCGGAATAGCCCATGCCTCCGTGCAATTGCAGGGCCCGGTCGGCGGCGCCGAAGCCGGCATCGGCGCACAGGTATTTGGCCGTATTGGCTTCGCGCCCACACGGTTTGCCGTTGTCGTACAGCCAGGTGGCCTTGCGCAACACCAACTCGGCCGCGTCGAGGCGGGCCAGCGAGTCGGCCAGCGGGAACTGCAGGCCCTGGTTCATGCCGATCGGCCGGTTGAACACATGCCGCTCGTTGCCGTACTTCACGGCCTTCTCCAACGCCACCCGGCCGATGCCCAGCGCCTCGGCCGCGATCAGCATCCGCTCGGGGTTGAGGCCGTCCAGGATGTACTTGAAGCCCTTGCCTTCTTCTCCGACGCGGTGCTCGACGGGCACCATCAGGTCGTCGATGAACACCTCGTTGGAGCTGACCGCGTTGCGTCCCATCTTCTTGATCGGCCGGATGTCGACGTGGTCGGGATCGAGGTCGGTCAGGAACAGCGTCATCCCGTCGGTCTTCTTGGTGACCTCGTCAAAAGGCACAGTCCTGGTCAGCAGCAGGATCTTCTCGGACTCCAGCGCTTTGGAGATCCAGACCTTGCGGCCGTTGATCCGGTACTTGTCGCCTTCCCGCTTGGCGAAGGTGGTGATGCGCGAGGTGTCCAGCCCCGCACCGGGTTCGGTGACGCCGAAGCAGACGTGCAGATCACCGTTGACGATGCGCGGCAGCGTCTCGGCCTTGAGCTCGTCGGAGCCGTGCTTGACGACGGGCTGCATCCCGAAGATCGACAGGTGAATGGCGCTGGCACCGTTCATCGCGGCCCCGGAGCGCGACACCTCTTCGAGCAACAGCGTGGCCTCGGTGATGCCCAGACCGTGCCCGCCGTACTCCTCGGGGATGGTCATGCCGAGCCAGCCGCCCTTGGCGATCGCGTCGTAGAACTCCCGCGGGAACTCGTGTGCGAGATCCTTTTCCATCCAGTAGTGGTCGTCGAACTTGCTCGCCAACTCACGAACGGACTTGCGGATCAGCTCCTGGTCCTCGGTCAGCTCGAAACTCATCCCGCCAGGCACGGTGGTTCTCCTCTTGTCATCGTTCCGCAGAACAGTGCGCCGGCGCGTGAACGCAGCTTCCGCACCGGCGCACTCGAAGACGCTGCTTCCGACCCCGTGGCCGGACCTCCCGATACTTGCAGACCTCTCAGTCCGTGTTGCCGGACACCTGCTTGGCGCTGGCCGCGAAGTCCGCGAACGACGCGCCGGTCTTTTCCTTCTTCGACAGGGCTTGGATGGAGACGTCGTGGCCTTCGGCGGCCTTGCGCAGGGCACCCACGGTGGCCTGTTCGCGGGTGATGTGGGTGAACGGGTCCCAGTGATACCAGCGCATCGCGTTCTCGAAGGTCATCTTGTTGATCTCGTCGTCGGGCACATTGTTGGCGGTGAGGACCTCGTCGAGCTGCTCGGGAGCCCCGGGCCACATCGAGTCGCTGTGCGGGTAATCGGCCTCCCAGCAGATGTTGTCGATACCGATCGCATTGCGGGTGGCCACCCCCACCGGATCGGCGATGAAACAGGTCAAAAAGTGCTCACGGAACACCTCACTGGGCAGCTTGCCGCCGAAGTCCTGACCCGTCCACGTCGAATGCATCTCAAAGGTGCGATCCACCCGCTCCAAAAAGTACGGAATCCAGCC
>NZ_LQIH01000019.1:0-85083 GCF_001499835.1 Mycolicibacterium novocastrense | reverse complement strand
GCCCTGCCCCCCGCACCGAACGAGCCCGCGGCGAACTCACCGCTCCCGAACGAAGGAGACCAGTGATGAGGTCCCGAGGCCTGCGCATCGGCGCCGCCGTCGTGCTCGTGGCGGCGCTCGTCGTCGGTGGTGTCCTTGCATGGCGAACCATAAATGCGCTCAATAGATTTCAAGTAGTCGCGTATTTCGACAACAGCAACGGGTTGTTCGTCAACGACGAAGTGCGCGTGCTCGGGGTCGCCGTGGGGCGCATTATGCGAATTGAACCTCAACCGCAGCGTGCGAAGATCACGTTCTGGGTGGACAAGAGTGTCTCGGTGCCCGCCGACGCCAGGGCCGCCATCGTGTCCCCGCAGTTAGTGACCTCACGAGCCATCCAGCTGACGCCTGCCTACACGGGTGGGGACAAGATGGCCGACGGCGCCGTGATCGAGGAGGACCGCACCGCGGTGCCACTCGAGTGGGACGATCTGCGCCTACAGCTCGAGAAGCTGACCGAAGCCCTGCAGCCCACGGAGCCCGGTGGGGTGAGCACACTGGGCGCGTTCGTGGACACCGCAGCCGACAACCTGCGTGGGCAGGGCGTGAACATGCACGACACGATCGTCAAGCTGTCGCAGGCGTTGTCGATCCTCGGCGACCACAGCACCGACATGTTTTCGACTGTCAAGAATCTGTCGATCATCGTCTCCGCGCTGCACGACAGTTCGTCGCTGCTGCGTCAACTGAACGTCAACCTCGCCTCGGCGACGGGAGCGCTCGCCAGCTCGCCCGATGCGGTCGGCAATGCCGTCAAGAACCTCAACGACGTCGTCGGCGTGACCACCGACTTCATCTCCGAGAACCGGGACGCAATCGGTGTCACCACCGAGAGGCTGGCGTCCATCACGACAGCCGTGCACGACAGCATCGACGACGTCGAACAGGCGCTCCACCTGTTCCCGAACACGCTGCAGAACTTCATCAACATCTACCAACCCACGCAACAAGGCATCACGGGTGCGCTCACGTTGCAGAACTTCGCCAATCCGATCTCGTTCCTGTGCGGCGGTATTCAGGCCGCATCGCGGTTGAATGGTGAACAGTCCGCGAAGCTGTGCGCGCAGTACCTGGCGCCGATCATCAAAAACCGGCAGTACAACTTCCTGCCCCTGGGGGCCAACTACATCGTCGGAGAGTCGGCCCGTCCCAACGAATTGACGTACTCGGAGGACTGGCTGAGGCCCGACTTCAGGCCAACGTCACCGGCTGCGCAAGCTGCCTCACCTGCACCGGATCCAGAGGCGGCACCCGCACCGAACGCGCCAGCAGCCCCCGGGGCCCCCACCGATCCCGCTGCAGGCCTGCAAGGCCTGATGGTTCCACCATCTGTCGGGAGTGGTTCGTGATTCCAATCCAGATCCGGAAGCTGTTGAGGCACTCGACCGTCGGGTTAACCGCATTGACAATCGCCATCGCATCGACGGGGTGCGAATGGAACGGACTGAACTCGATGTCGCTCCCGGGTACCGAGGGCGGTGGCCCCGGCTCCTTCGTCGTGCAGGCGCAGCTGCCCGATGTCGGCTACATCCAGCAGAACTCGCGGGTTCGGGTGGGTGACGCCAACGTCGGCACGATCACCAAGATCGAGCGCCAGGGCTGGCACGCGCTGGTCACGATGACGCTCAACCCGGACGTCGACCTGCCTGCGAACGCGACGGCAAAGGTCGGCCAGACCAGCTTGTTGGGATCCCTGCACATCGAGCTGGCTCCGCCTGTCGGGGTCCCAGCGGAGGGCAGGCTCCATGACGGCTCGCTGATCCCCCTGGAACATGCCGGGACATATCCGGGCACCGATCAGACACTGTCGGCGCTGTCGTTGATGTTGAACGGTGGCGGAATTGGCCAAGTGCAGGACATCACGGCCGCCTTTGCCACGGCGTTCAAGCAGCGGGAGGGTGACCTGCGCAGTCTCATCGAGCAGATCGACCAGTTCACCGCCCACCTGAACGCCCAGACCACCGACATCCTCGACGCCACCGACAGTTTCAACGGGCTCGTCACCCAGCTTGCGGACCAGAAACCAGTGTTGGACAGGGCGATACACTCCATCCCCGACGCGTTGGCCGTGCTCGCCGATCAGCGCGAGAACCTCGTCGAGGCTTCCACTGCCTTTGGGCGGTTCAGCGCACTGGCGGCCGACACCGTCAACCAGAGCAAGGAAAACCTGGTCAAGGAACTTGAAGCGGTCGGGCCGATCCTGCAATCGCTGGCCGACACCGGACCCGACCTGACTCGTTCGCTGGACTTCATCGGTACGTTCCCTTGGCCGAAAGGACCGCTGGACAAATGGATCCGGGGTGACTACGCCAACATCACCGCCATCGCCGACTTGACGCTCAGCCGGATCGACAACAACATCTTCACCGGCACGCGCTGGGAGGGCAACCTCACCGAATTGGAGATGCAGTGGGGCCGCACCATCGGCCAGCTGCCAAGCCCGTACACGGCCACCAATCCGCTGGTGGCTCCCTACCGTCTCGATCAGGGGCCGTGACATGCGCATGACCAAGCAGGTCAAGTCCCAACTGGCGATCTTCACCGCGGTCGCCGTGATCGCCAGCGCCGTAATGATATTCGGGTACATCAAGGTGCCCACGATGCTCGGCATCGGACGGTACGACGTGACGATGCAACTGGCCCAGTCGGCTGGGCTGTACAAAACCGCCAACGTCACTTACCGCGGCACGGAGGTTGGACGTGTCACGGCGGTCAACATCACCGACACCGGTGTCGAGGCAGTGCTCTCGCTGCGCTCGGACATCCCCATCCCCTCGGATCTCGAGGCGCAGGTGCACAGTACATCTGCGATTGGCGAACAGTACGTGGCCCTACTGCCGCGCAGCGACGGTGCACGACCGCTCAAAGGCGGCGACGTCATCGCGCTCGCCGACACGTCGATCCCGCCCGACATCGGTGTGCTGCTCGACGCCACCGATCGTGGGCTTCAGGCGATACCGCAGGACAACATCAAGACAGTGATTGATGAAAGTTACGCTGCCGTAGGCGGTCTCGGGCCAGAGCTGTCACGCATCGTGAAGGGCTCGACGCAGCTGGCAAGCGACGCCCGCCAGAACCTCGATCCAATCGTGTCGTTGATCGACCAGGCCCAGCCCGTGCTGAATTCCCAAGCGGAGACGTCGGATTCGATCCGGGCATTCGCCGCTCACCTCGCCGACCTCACCGGGCAGCTGAAGACTCATGACGATTCGGTAGCCGGTCTCATCCAGCACGGCGCGCCGGCGGCCGACCAAGCTCGTCAGCTGATGGACAAGCTGAATCCGAGTGTTCCGGTGTTGATGAACAACCTCCTCGGCCTCGGCCAGCTCGCCGTCACGTATAACCCCGGTGTCGAGCAGTTGCTGGTGTTACTACCCATGGGTGTCGCGGTCATGCAGGCGGGCACCGTGGCCAATCGCGGGAGCAAGCACCCCGGATTGGTGCTGTCGTTCAACCTGAACCTCAACCTGCCGCCGCCGTGCACGACGGGGTACCTGCCTGCCCAGCAGCAACGCGTACCGTCGCTGACGGACACGCCCGACCGGCCCGTCGACGACCTCTACTGCCGCATCCCGCAGGACTCGTGGAACGCGGTGCGTGGCGCTCGGAATCTCCCGTGCATGATGCGCCCGGGCAAGCGCGCTCCGACCGCGAAGATGTGCAAGAGCGACGAGGAGTATGTGCCGCTCAACGACGGATTCAATTGGAAGGGCGACCCGAACGCAACGCTCTCCGGTCAGGACATTCCGCAGGGTCCGCCGGGTACACCGCCGGCAGCGGCTCCGATACCACCGGCGCCACCGCCTGCGGCACCGCCGATCGCTGCCGCGTACTACGACCCGGCGACCGGCAGCTACATGGGTCCGGACGGCAGCATGTACACCCAACAGGATCTCGCGCCGACGAACGGAGGCCAAACATGGCAGAGCATGTTGACGCCACCGGGCTGAACGACGCAGCAGTTCTGGACGCCGCCGATCACCAGCTCGAAGGATCGGATCAAACTGTTCGGGCGGAGGGGTCCGGAGATGTACCGGTCGCTGGCGAGAGGGCGCGTCGGCGTCTGTCTGTCACCGGCACTGCGGTCGTGGTAGGCCTCGTTCTTGTTGTCGCCCTCGGCACGCTGGTCGGTTGGCTGGGTTTGCGCCAGCACCGCGACCGTCAGTCCGAAGCGATTCGATCTGAGATGGTGGACGCCGCTCGGGTGGGCGCTGCGAACCTGACCAATATCGACTTCGCTCGCGTCGATGCCGACATCGAGCGGATCCTCGACTCGTCGATCGGCAGCTTCCACGACGACTTCCAGCAGCGGTCGCAGCCTTTCATCGACGTCGTCAAACAGGCGCAGTCAAAGTCCGAAGGCACCGTGACGTCCGCGGGTCTTGAATCGCAGGACGGCGACCGCGGCCGAGTGCTGGTAGCGGTATCGGTGAAGACGTCGAGTATCGATGCCCCGCAACAGCAACCGCGCGCATGGCGGATGCGGATTGACGTCCAGAAGGTCGATGGCGCCTTCAAGGTCTCCGACGTCCAGTTCGTGCCCTGAGAACGGAGGATCGAAATGTCGGTGCACATCACGCAGCACCCAGACGAATCAGCGAACATCGATGTCGACGCCGCCCACGTCGATGACACCGCGAAACGGATTCAGTGGAAGCGGGTGGTCGCGTACGGCGTCTTGCCGGGGCTCGCGTTTTTGTTGGCAGCCGGCGCGGGCGTCCTGACGTGGCATGACGCGTCGTCTCGCCAGGCGCAGGTAGCGTCGGCGCGGTCCGTGCAGGCGGCCACCGAGTCCACGATCGCGATGTTGGCGTATCAGCCGGACACCGTGGAGAAGGACCTCACAGCGGCTGCCGGGCGCCTGACGGGGTCGTTCCGCGACGACTACCTGAAGCTGGTGCGTGATGTCGTGATTCCAGGCTCCATCGAGAAGAAGATCGGCGCGGTCGCCACCGTGCCTGCGGCGGCTTCGGTATCGGCCAGTGCAAACCATGCCGTGGTGTTGGTCTACGTGAACCAGACGACGACGATTGCCGGTGGCGCCCCGACGAATTCGATATCCAGCGTCCAGGTGACTCTCGACAAGGTGGGCGACGCATGGCTCGTCTCGCAGTTTCAACCGATCTGACGCACTGGTGCCGATTGTTCACGATGGCCGTGGCATTCGCTTTCGCTGCCGTCGCCGGCGGTCCCATCGCTCATTCCGGGGCACTCCGCGGCGTTCATCCGGCACCGATGTATCGGGCAGCACATCAGGTCGTTCCATCAGCACTATCGGGCGGCGGGTGGCTCCCGACTTCTCGCCGAAGCTCAGGCAGTGAACGATGAGAAGACGCCTCCTGGTCAGATACGCACTTGCGGTCGTGTGCGCGGCGGCGCTTGTCGCAGCAGCACCGGGTACGGCGTATGCGACGCCGGACGACAATCCGTGCGATCTTGTCGCCGAAGTTCTATGCAAGTTCATCCCGATGGCGCCGGAATTGGAGGGGGACATCGACCTCACGAGGCAACAGCCGCCGGAGGACCCGAACGCTCCATCTCCGGATACCCGTCGGCCCGCAGATATCTGCGCCAACGGGTGTATGTGAGAACAACTTTCCCGAAACCGACACGTGGGCACTTCCGTTCGAGTGGAAGGCCGACTCGTCTTACCGCTTGCGGAACATATGGGGACCGTAGCTTCCGACAAGCTTGATTGACTGCCCGGACAGAGAATTCCTTTTATTTAAAGGCGCGGGTAAAGTTGATCACCGCGCGATTGAACTCTGCGGGAGACTCGACCATCGGTGTGTGGCCGACCCCGGCGATCACGACCAGCTCCGAGTTAGGAAGACGTGCGTGCATGTCTTGGGCGCAGTAGAGCGGCGCTACCCCGTCGTGCTCGCCCCAGACGAGCAAAACGGGGCATCCAATGGATTCGGGTTGCGTGGCGCGCACCGCGCGGCCAGCCGCGGGAACAGAGCCGACGAAGCCCGGCCCCGCGAAAGCCGGCATGATCCGCTCAGCCAGTTCTTGGTACAACACATCGGGATCACGGAACGCCCCCCGAAGCGCATACCGCCGGACCCAGGCTTTCTCGGCTAGGAGGCGACGGACGAAGCCACGGCGCATGACGGCGGCGCAGATCCTCAGAACAACGAGGGTTGCCGCCAAACGCCGCTCACTCATCGGAACGCCGCCTGCATCCACGAGCACCAGGCTTCGCACACGGTGCGGGGCAGTGGTGGCCATCGCGATGGCCACCAGCCCGCCCATCGAATGGCCCACAACGACAGCCGATTTGATGTCCAGTCCGGTCAGCAAGTCAAGCACCGCGTGAGCGTGAGTTGCCATCTCCGCGGGTGAGGGAAGGGGCTCTGAGTCGCCGCAACCGGGCAGATCCACAGCGATCACACGGTGGTGTCGGGCGAGTTCAGGAATGTTCTCGAGCCACCACTGCCAGCTTGATGCCATTCCGTGAAGCAGTACCAAAGTGGGGCCGGTTCCGTAATCGAGATACCGGAGGCGGCGCCCGTCGACGAGTGTGTCCGCGACGAAGGGTCTCCAGTCGACGGTCGTCCACGGCGGCGCGGCGTCCTCCGGTCTTGGGAGCGGGACGATCATGTGAACTCCGCGGCTTCAGTCGCCATAAAACTCACACGATTAGATTAATTTGCCAGTTCTGAGTGGTCAATCGCGCTTACGAAGTCGCTACCACAGCCGTACAGGGGTGAGAACTGCTTCGGCGGCATCGATCATGTGCTGACCTAGCGTATCGATGCTGTCGGTTGGACTTTCGCTGGACCCTCGACCGTTGCCCTGCCGAATGTCGTTTCTCGTGATGACGATTGGATGAATGGAGCGAGCGTCACGGCAGTCGTTGGGGAGGTCGCGCAATGGGTGAGTTGGTGAACACCGATTGAGCGAGTGTCGACTGTTAGCGCGGTCAAGGAGTGAGAGCAACTTCGATCGTCGGTACGTCCACGCGATGGACGTTTCAAGTAGGTAGCTGCGTTGTAGCGATCAACGAGACTCGACCGAATCGGGTGTTATCGGTAGCAGAAGATGAACATCAACTTCTATTCGCAGTGACCGATGTCGTGCGGTTAGGACAAGGGACTACTGCGCCGGCGATTGGATACCTTCACCGCCAGCGGACGTGAGCCTATGTTGGGCGCTCTGCGTCCGCCTCGATCAACTCCTTGATCCGCGCCATCGTGGCCTGCGAATTGGGCGCGGTCGCATATACGACGAGCTCTGAGTACCGAGCGTCATCGATTTCCAACGACGACAGTGGATGCTCCCGGAGTCGCACCACTCGGTAGCCTCCAGCGAGGAGATCCAGACTCTTGGCGCGGTCGATATCGGCCTTGTCCCGATGCCAATAGCCACCGTCGTACTCGATTACAAGTGTTCGTGAGTGCGGGAGCGGAACGGCTATGTCGGCCGTCCACGTCGGCCGGCGCGTGAACTCGTTCGACCGCAGCTTGACCCCGGACCGAGCCTTACCGAAAAGCGTGTTCGCGGCGGCGAAGTGATCGAGTTCGACTTTCGACTTGCCAATCTCACGGCATTCGGGGCAGTCGCTGCCGTTGGTTCGCGAACTTAGCGTCGCTGTCCAGACGTGGGTCGGGTCGAAGGAGCAGATCCATTCGGGGTCGAACAATGTCGTTCCGTTCGGCCGCACGTGCCAGGCGGTCACCGGGTTCTCGGGCGACCACTCCTTCGCTAGCAGTGGGAACTGATAAGCGAGCGAGTCCAGAATCGTGCGGCAACGTGGACACAGATACCGCTGGTATTTATTCCTGTCACGCACTGCCTCTTTCCACTCATGTCCGCATGTGGCGTCGCGCCACCACACCGAGCGCTTCGAATTGTGGACGACGCCATCGGGAGTCAGGCTGCCGTTCATCGTTGGGTGCCACTGCGCTGCGATCTCGGGGCACTCCTCTGCGAGCGTGGGTGTGGATCTGGTCTGCCGGGTCTCGGCAGATCGGCAGTGCGGGCAGCCGGATTGCAAGAACGTGTGTGGACTGATCCGTGGGTGATGTCCGTTGGAGCACTTGAAACGCCGCAGCTCCCACCCACCGGCGATGGGGACCTTCCGCGGATCCGCTGGGTCGTCCCACGCCGCGGCGAGCATCGGATGGTCGGCGACGGCCGTCCTCTTTAGAGCGTCGTACTCGTTCTGCCAGGCGGCTCGCCGCTCGTTCTCGCAGCGTGGACACTGCGGGCGCTCGACCATCTCCCTGACCGAGCAGGTGAATCGGTGGGAGCAGGCGGGGCATACCCATGCGACGATGCGTGTGGCGGCCGTCGACGCGGTGTCGAAGTCGGTGGTCGAGTTCACCGTGTAGTCCCACCACGACAGCGACCGAGCGCCGGAATCCTTGAACAGCGCCGCGCGTGTTCGCGCCTTCGTGGTATTCACCGTCGCTTTCGCAGCCGACTTCGCGTTGCGCGCGCAGGCGCAGCCGAACCCAATGTCGCCGAGCCGCTCGGCCGACAACTTCTGGCACTGCCGGCACCGGACATGGTGAGGGTCGTCGGCCAGCGACGGCGAGGTTAGCGGACCGAGGTAATCGTAGCCGCGTGCCTCGGCGTGGGCTCGCGCCTCGTCGATCGACGGTGCTCGACGCATGAGGTGGGAACGCTGCATGGCCGCCCAGTCCCGCCAGTGACACGCACGGCAGGTAGCGAGATTTGAGTTGTTGTTTCCTACGACGTAGTCGAGCTTGTGATGCGCCGGCGTTCCGCACTTCAGGCACTCCATCAAAGTGAATGTGTTGGCCTTGGCGACAGGTTCAAGAGACTTCATTCCCCCGACGCGGAGAATCTCATCGATGCACTTCGTACACCAAGACGGCTTCGTGCGCGTGGAGAACACTGCGCGGTTCGGACACCCCTCGGTGGAGCACCCTTGGTCAGTGCTGAAACTCATGGCTCATTGTGGACCGCTCGATTCCGAGAACGAACGAAGTCGGGTGTTGTCGGTGGGCCGCCCCAGCCGACAAAAGGCGAGTTATCAGCACCATCCGGCCGGTGGTCCGTGTCGGCGAGCAATCGCGTCTGGGAACCGCGAATAGCATTAATTAACTGTTGAGCAGTAGCGGTTCAGATGAGTGAGGTGCGCCGCCCCCCCAGCGCGCCGTTTCTAGAACGACTGTTGGTATGAATCGTTGGCCCAGCGGATCGCGCTCATCCGGGAGCGCTCCGCTCGTGGATGGAGGCGCCAGCCAACCAACTCAGGATTTCGCTTCGCCACCCCTCTACCCAGGCATTTCAACACTCTGTGTTATCGGATTGGTATCATCTCGTGATGAAAACGTTACTCATGGGTGCCGTCACAGCAGTGCGCCGCTGACCTGCGGGAATCGCCTCCCGGGAAACTGCTTTAATAGCAATGATCACTCCGAACGCTCTTTGGAGCTAACTCTAGTCAGCACCGAAGCGGAGCGGCGCGCGAAGCTGACTGTCCAGCTTGCTAAGCTCGCGAGCAGTCATATCGGATCGGTTAATTCCCCGGTGAAAGGGGTCGGATGCACCTGCGTTCGTTTCGGCCTTTTGGGAAGCCCAACCGAGTGAGCGGTAGTGCGGACGCCTTCGCGCATGTTAACCCAGTAATCAACGATCTCAAGAAGCGACTGATTGAGGATGCGCCATCGCCTGCCCGCCTAGCAGACACCCCGGGCATAGTCACACTTGACGCTGAGTGGGGCGCTGTTGCAACAAATGTGATCGACAATGCGTTGTCCCACAGCAAGTCAATCGCCATAGAGCTGCCAATCGACGGGACGATCGACCGCGTATTTGCGCGATCAGGTCTCTATCTCGCGCTCTCGCGGCAACGAACACTCGACTGGACGAGGTTTGACGAAAGGCAATCCACCGCGCTAAAGGCGTGGGCCACTGACTGGCGGCCCGCCGACGTGAGACAGCCACTCTTCCCAATTGGCCTGCCCGACAATTCCTTTGAGGTCGACCGTCGCGGCGACAGTCCCGAACGTGAATTAGTCGCGTTTCTTAGTGCCGACCGCGTTCCCCGCTCCGAAGCCATGGCCGATCAGAGCGTCGTCGTCTTCCCATGGCTTCGTGACATGGTGCGTCATCACGACCGGCTCAGCGTTGATACCCGGGAAACGTTGCTTGAGGAAACCGCTTTGGCGGCTCAAGAACTCTTAGACAATGTGCGTCTACACGCCAAACTTGATAGTTCGGGCTTGTGCTATGTGTCGTATTCAATTACAGGCCAAGCGAATACCAACGACCTCGAATTGCATCTAACGGTGCTCGACACGGGTGCTGGCATCCCAACGACAGCGCAGCGCCACTATGCCAGCCCTGAACCGCCCGAAGCAATCGTTAGCGCGGCGCTTGCGGGCGAGTTGCGGAAGCGTGACCGTGGCCGTGGATTGAATCGATTGGCCCACTTGGCGGAGCGTCGGGGAGGACGCCTCTTCATCGCCACTAGCGCCGAGACGGGCGGCGCGGTCATTGCCGAATGCGTGCAAACGGCGCAGGCGGTTGTCCGGCACGTCGATGATCTTGACCTCAAAGGAACGGTTGCCGTGCTCACGCTGCCTCTTGCCGATGAGCCAAACTGACGCTGCTCTCAACGACCGAGAGCACGAGTTAGCAGGACGGCGCGTTGTCTGTCATCGATAGTTCGGCCGGACCGCGGGACGGCTACATTCGTATCTCTACGAATTCCGGCCAGCAGCAACGGCAATGGTTACCGCCGGACTCGCTCGATGCCCTGACATTCGTCGACATCGACGGAAAACAGATGAGCGCCGACCAGGTTGTCGACAAATTGAAGGCCTTCGCTCATCAACTCACGAATACACAGGTCCTGCTGCTTCGCTGGCCGGAGATTATCAATGATCCGCCGTCAGCTGCTGACTTACAGACAGCCGTGGCGGAGTGGGTGGGTCATATCGCTTCTCGACTCACCGAGTCCCGCATTCTGTTGAAGCACGTTGGAGCTGTCGTATTCGGAATCGGCCATCCGCCATCGATTGTGTGGAACCAGACGGCCAATTCCGATGGAACTGTTGCGCTTCCGGCTCCGCCCGACGAATCCGCGCTGTTGCACCGCGCACTCGTGGCCGAGTTCTACGCCATGCTTGACTGGGGCCACGCGGTTTGGCGTCCAAAGCGTTACCACTATCAACTACCGTCCGGCGACCACGCCGGCATTTTTGTGCGTGTCGGCGATGCTCTTCGGACACCGCGCGACGTTCGCGCGTTGAGCACGTGGTTGACCAGCCGCCTCCGGGATGGAATGTCGATAGTCGCCGACAGCGCAACACTGCTGCCCCTTGTGACCGACCTTAGCGCCCTTGTCGTTTCACGCGGTTGGGAGTTGACCGGAGTCGAGATGTTGGATGAGTACCCCCGAACGCGCTTCGATATCACTCGGGCCGCCCGAAAACAGTTGAAGGCTAGAGGCGGGACTCTTGGCCTGTTGTCGGTCAGCGCATCCGGCACATACCGGCAACTGATGATCGATAGCCTGGCATCGTCGAGCCGGCCAGGCGAGGAGAATTGGTCACTCGTCGTACTCGTTCAGAAGGGTGGCGGCGCCGACGAGACGTTCTCGCCATCCGCCTCGGGAGCAGGTACTGAACGGACATCGATTTGGCTGGGGGTCTCCGACCAGGGACTGAACCCGCTGGATGCCGCCACATGTCAGTGGTGCAAGGACAACACCCGGGCACAGGTGGTACGTATCGACCCGCGCACATTCGAGGCGCTCGCATTACCCGGGCACTATCTGCTTACCCCTAACGTGACCGCCGCTCGGCAGTCGGTGAAGTTTTGGGATCACTGCGCCGAAACGCACGCGGTGGACGTGGAAGTTCAACCAGCCGAAAGCCCTTCGATCGTCGCACGGCCGGAAAAGCACCGCATGGGCGTCGCGATCCGCGTCGCTAGGCTGATGACGAAACCAAATGAGTTCATCGAGCGGCTAGGCAAGCGGATGGATGCCCTGGAGACCGAAGCTGCTGAGACCGCTCGTCTCGCCGGGAAAGACTACCGAAGCCCCTTCGAATACGAAGCGCTTGACGGCGTCGTCGTGTCCAAGTACGACGCCGAACTACCGAACTTTGAACAGGTTTTCGCCTACTTAAAGGAGCGGTTAGGACTGTCCGCAGAGTTGCAGCCGACGATCGCGGCGCTCGACGGCGACGATCTGCCGGAAGAGGCGTCGAAATGGCGTAATGCCCTTGTCCTGTCGGTTGGATCCGTCACCGGTTGGAATCTCCGCCAGTTGCATCTGGCTATCGAAAAGCGTTGGAAGGACTTACCTCAACGCAACGTCTCGGCACTCGTGCTGCATGCTAGGCCTTCGACCCACCGCGAGTGGGAAACACTCGGTCGATCGTTTCGAAACAATTTGGCCGCGGTGTGGTTGACGTACCTGCCCTGGCGGTCACCGATTGAAGAGGAGGCGCGCCACCTCGCTGAAGCCTCGGCGATTCTTGGCGGACTCACGCCTGAGGTGGTCGACTTTTATAGAGAGCGGGTTCATTTTTGCAACCCGCGATCATCCAGCGACACATTGAGCGAGCGTGTCGAAGCCTTTCAAGCTGGCGATGCGGAACACGATCCACTGTCGATTCTCTGGGGCGCCTCGGGTAGCCGGGGCGGCGCGTGCGAGGTTCGCACACACTCGAATTTTGGGTATCAAGTCGACTGCCTGACGGCGTACACCGCGATTGGCGCCGCGATGCAGTCGTCGCGTCAGCGTGTTGATATTCAGGATCCTCGCTGGCGCGTATTCGAGTTTCCTGCGATAACACGCGCCTACTATGACGGGATACTCGTGGCCTCGATACTGCGTTGGTGCGAACCGCAAGAAGCGTGGTGGGGTGACACGGATCGCGAAGCGGAAAATGTCATGAGCGAACTGGTCGCCAGGACTCAGGACAAGAAGGATCAGGCCGTGCTGTTTCCGGAGTTGTTCCTTGCAGCTTCGCAAGGCAAGATCCCGGATGCAGCGACGGTGCGGCTCGCTGATCTGATCGATCCCGTGATCGATAACTGGTCAGTGCACGAACGCGCACCGATAGAGCTGGGCATCGCGCTCTGGAAGAACTCGATGCTGGAACGAATTGCACCGCAAGACAACTAAGTAGGGCAGTCACCGTCGCACCCAAGTTCTGAAGGCAGCGAACATGGAAAATGATTTCGCCTACGAGCAGCTCAGCCCGCGTGCATTCGAACAGTTGGCAGTCGCTATTGCCGAATCGGTCATCGGAGCCGGTCTCGAGGTCTACGGCCCAGGACCGGATGGCGGTCGAGAGGCGACGTGGTCGGGCAAGATCAACTGGTCGCTGCACGATCCTGACGATCACGAGAGTTGGCAGGGTTACACGGTGATCCAGGTTAAGCAATGTCAGAACCCAACACAGGATCCTGAGCGCGACCTCGCGTGGTTGGTCAGCGAAATGAACAAAGAACTCAAGAAATGGATCGATCCCGAAAGCAAGCGATCTCGATTTCCCGAGAATTTGCTTCTAATCACCAACGTACGGTTGACCCCAGCTGATCCGGGCGGCACGATGCAGAAGCTCGACGGCTACCTCGCCGAGCGCCTCATCCACAACTACGGCAACAATCGCCAGGTCAGGACCCTACGGTCCCGTGGCCTCCGGAACATCAAGGTCTGGCACCGAAACAAGCTGACCAATCTCCTTACCAACAACGCTTCGGCGCGACAACGGTTCGCGCCACTTATAACTTTGGGAGACGTCCTCGCCCGCCTCGACAGACTCCCCGGCTCGGTACCAAAAGAACTCGTGACGAAGCTGTTCGTCGACCACGCGCATAATGCCCTCGAGACCGGCCGATGGGTGCGCTTCGACGACGCAGGCGATGACGACAGCCGACACCCGATCGACAAGATCGTCATCGACCTCCCCGTCGACACACCGGCGGGTCGCCGGTCGACCGCACTAATCGAATGCCTCACACGCGGAGACCGCTTGCTTCGCCGGTCTCTGCTTCGCGCCTCTCGTCTTGGTGAAGAACCGCGACCTCGTCATGTGGTGATTACCGGCGCGGCAGGCAATGGAAAGAGCACCCTGAGTCGCTACCTCGCCCATGTCTACCGAGCCAACTTCGCACGGTGGGAGACGGCGCCCCCCGCGGGTGTCGCGACATTGATCGAAGATGCCTTCGTGTCCCTCGATCGACTTCAGCTCGATTGCCCCTCAATTCCTCGCTGGCCCATTCGAATAGACCTCACTCACATGGCAGACGAGATGGGGCCAACTCCCGACGGCGGGCCTAGCATCCAACGGTACGTCTGCAACCGCATCTCGGATCGCGCTGGCGTGCCTGTACATCCCGAGACGCTTGAAAACTGGATGAAGGTGTGGCCGTGTGTCGTTATTTTCGACGGACTCGACGAGGTTACGCATCCCGCTCTGCGACATCGAGTGTTGACCGAAGTTACTCAATTAGTATCGCGCGCTGATGATCTCGACTGCGACATGTTCGTGATCGTAACCACCCGTCCAACCGGCTATACCGAACGCCTGCTACCTGAGCACTTCGCCCAACTTGATCTGGCTTATCTGACGGTGACCGAAGCCGCCGACTATGGGCACTTCGTTACTACTAAACGACTCGCAAACGACGAGCCAGAGTATCGGCAGTCGGTGCTGGATAAGTTCGATCGGGCTACAAGCACGGCGGGCGTTCAGCGACTTATGAAGACGCCGCTGCAAGTCCTCATCCTAACCGTGATCGTCGCGAGCACCGGCGTGCTCCCGACGAATAGATATCGTCTGTTTTGGAATTACTTCGACACGGTCTTTAAACGAGAGGCGAATAAACGCACCGGCGACCAAACATTCCTCAACAGCTATCGCACCGAGATCGAAGACATCCATCGACGCGTAGGCCTGGTACTTCATCAAAGGTGTGAGACTACCTCGACAGATGGAGCGAAACTCCCTCTCACTGAACTGCACGACATCGCGTTCGAGCGTTTACGTGAAGACGGACACCAAATACCCAGGGCCAACGAACTTGCCACCAAGCTGGTATCGATCGCGACGCAACGCCTTGTACTTCTCACCGCGGACGAGGACCATACCGTCACGTTCGATGTTCGCAGTTTGCAGGAACTTATGGCCGGGCGAGCCCTCGTCAGCGCCGGCGAGATCGACCATCGTCATAATCTGACCGTTGCCGCTCGAAGTCCGCACTGGCGAAATGCCTGGCTCTTCGCTGCCGGAGAACTCTTCGATGGTGGCTCATACGATCGAGATCTAGTTCTGAAAGTGGTGGAGGAATGCGATTTCGACGAAAAGTGGCCCGGCTGGCTGTATCCCATCGCCCCTGAGCTTGCCGCCGATATCCTCGATGATGGCCTCGCGGCCAACAAGCCGGTATTCGTGTCGCGCCTAGTGGATTGCGTACTCCGGTGTCTTGAGGGTCCGATGCCGACCGAACCCAAGAAGATTGCACTGGGTCTGACTGCGGCGGCAACGGAAAATGACCAGCGCTTGTCAATCCGTGAAAGACTGGCCGCGGCCCTCACAGGTACACCCGTGCAGCATGCCGTTGCATCTGCATTGATCCACTACGGGAGCTTCGGCGCACGAGTTCCGGGAGAGCCAATAAATACTGCTCGCTACGCTGATATGTGGGTGTACCGGGGGCCTAAACCGCAAGGCAGCGCAGTCAAGTTGGGACGACTGCTTCGTGGCGCGATCGAACAATACGGCGGCCCGAATCCGATCCTGTCACAACAACTTATCGATGCACTCGGCGACTGCGACAACCTGCAGCTGCAGTACAACGAAGTAGGCGAAATGCGACCGCTGACTCAAGCCGGGTCGAATCGATTCAAGTCGGAGAACCTCATGGCAGTCCTGAACGATCCCGATAACTCTCAGCTATTACAGATCGCAGTTGAAGAGCTGAGCGAAGACGATTGGCCCGCAAAATCTCTGCTCGCCCGAGCGTGCTGGCCTGTCCTTGCGCGGAGGCCAGTCGCCACCGAGTTGCGGTCTTTCGCTGATAAGAGACCCCAGGCGTAGAGCGCTCTCCCAGCTGCTGCGCGATGTCGATCTAGACGTTTGTTCGCGCGTTCCGTAGACCGTTTTCAACGGCGGATCGGAGTAGTGCGAACGCTGGAAGCGGAGGTTATGGCGGTAATCCAGCGTTTGACCAGCTATTTTGCAACGAAGATTAACAAGCTCTCGCGACACGCCCGAGTCTTGTCAAAGTAGGCAGGCGTGTCTTGACAATCTTCGTTGCATCTCTACAACTGCCCGCGGGGGCCTGCCGCGAGATCCGGTGACAGCTTGGCCTGCCAGTGTCACCTATTCCATCCAGCGGACCCCAGTACGGCTGGATCGCGTAAATTCTTTGACAGAGAAACGCAAGCACCTGACGCCGCATAAAACGAGAGCCATCATGTCCGAAGATTCAGAAGCAGACGTTCCACCGAACCACCTATCCATCGACCCGCGCAGCGCCTTCTACAACGAAGAGGTGCTTCGCCGCGACGTGGGTATTCGCTTCAATGGCGTTGAGAAGACCAATGTTCACGAATACAACGTGGCCGAGGGTTGGGTGCGTGCCGAAATCCCGACCGCGAAGGATCGCCGCGGGAATCCCATGGTCGTCAAGCTCAACGGCACGGTTGAACCTTATTTCCGCTCAACGGAGTAGCGGACTTCCCGAGCGAGCAACGCCACCCCTCGAGCAATCCCCCGTGCCCTGCCGCACGCTGTCCGACAGCACATGACAGACCACCCTGGAGGGCGAGTATGGCCAGACTCGAAGCACGGCGAGCGGGTATCCGAGCCGCGGCACGAGCGGCAGTTCGGCTCGCCGCTGAAATTGCGGTGCTTGGCGGGCCGATCTCGTCCTCGACTCTGCGAGCCAGCAGCGCGATGTCGCCGCCAGCCGCATCTACCACGCAATCAGCAGGCGCCTTTGGGACTCTCGTTAACTTCATGGGAGAGGACGGCCTTGCGGCCGTGCGAAATCTCCGCGTGGAACCGTGGAGCTACCGCTGAGACCTGTCGAGCATTTCGTAAGTGTGCTGCCACAGCACCTTTCGTAGCTCTACATCATCGGCGGCGCGGTGCGTCTTCGCGACACGTCTCTTGCGGAAGTGCTCGCCCGAAGGCCAATCAACACCGGGGGCTGAGTCCGCCAACCATACGAGGGTGTCTGCGCCCTGCTCGGGGGTGCGTAAGAGCTTCCGCAAGGGCGAGTGGAAGACGGCGCGCATGACCGCCGTCGAATCGTTGGCGAAGTTTGACGCCACCGACCCCGGTTCGAAGGATGCCGCGGCGAGCCCGGCCGATCGATACCTGCGGTGAAGTTCGCGGGTGAACAACACATTCGCGAGCTTGGTTTCCGAATAGGCATGCAATGGACGAAACCGCTTCTCCCCGTTCAGATCAGCGACGTGCAGCTGCACCAAACGCGCGGCACTGCTCGATGTAGCGATCACAGCCGCCTTGGATTCGATCAAACGATCCAGGAGAAGACGTGTGAGCAGAGCGGGCGCCAAGTGATTCACTTGGAGAGTGCGTTCGTAACCATCACGGGTCAGCTGACGCGCGCCGCTGAGTTGAAGTCCGGCGTTGTTGCACAGCACATCGATCTTGTCGTAGCGGTTCAAAAGCTCTGCCGCCAGACCGCGGACGTCGTCCAGACTGTCGAAATCACAGCAGTGATGCGGTGCCCCGACTTCGGCCGCTACTGCCTCAGTCTTCTCCCGGGATCGCCCGACGATGACCGTCGTGTGTCCACGAGAAGCCAGCACCTGGGCCGCAGCACGCCCGACCCCGTCGCTCGCGCCCGTGATGACGATCGTCTTGCCCACGGCCTCGACGATACGTCGACCACGAAGGGCGCAGGACTGTCTAACTCGGCGGTCGGTCCAGCGATATGGGCTGCACCCTTCACGCCTTCTCGGCCTCGATGAGGTCGTGCGGGACGACCGAGAACGTCCGGCCGGTCGGCCTCAGACCGGCGCCGGTGAGGAGGGCCGACAATTCGGCGAGCGAACGCAGACGTCCGCCGTCTCGTTGGGTCAACGTGTGCAGATCGAGAAGCGGCGAAAACGGGTTCGGGCGATTGGGTTCCTGAAGGTATTCGACCACCACCAGCTTGCTCCCTCGGGGCATGCTCGCCGCCACCGCGGCAAGAATCTCTGCGCAGCGTTCGTCGTCCCAGTCGTGCAGCACATCCTTGAGCAGATAGACGTCAGCGGTGGCGCTGATGGTGCCGAAGATGTCGCCCTCGACACGGTCGATGCGATCAGCCAGGCCGCGCTCGGCGAGGAAACTTTCGGCTTCGGCGATCATCCCTGCACTGTCGACCAATATCCCGCGCAGGTTCGCGCGCGATTCCGCCACGATCACCGACAGCAGCGTGCCGATGCCGCCGACGACATCGCACACCACAGCACCGTCCGGCCACGGGTAGACCCGCGCGATGGCGCGGGCGCTGATCTCGGTGGCTTGCCGCATCGTCGACGCGAAGAGCGTTGCTCGTCGGGATGGGCGGCGAACCACTCCCATACCGACATCCCGTGTACGAGCTCGAAAGCGCTTCGGCCGCTTCGCACACTGGCGGCAAGGCCGCCCCATGCATCCACGGTCGACCGCATCCCCTTGTAGCGCATCCACGCCCGCAGCGAAGAAGGATGGTCGCTGCGCAGCACCGCCCCGGTGCGGGTCAGCTTCACCGCGCCCGTGCGGTGATCCATCGTGCAAAGGCCGCATCCGACCGCGCCGCGCAGCAGGCGGTGAGTGGTGTCTTCATCGCAGTCAATTCGGGCGGCGATCTCGTGCGCGCTCTTCGGCCCATCGGCGAGCACATCGGCGATCCCGAGTTCGGCGATGGTTGCGGCGATCTGGACACCGCCGACGCCTTCGCCGAGATCCAGCATCGCGATCTGAGGCGGCACCAAAAGGTCGGCGAGCTGTTTGAGTCTGCGTCGCAGAGCCAGCGTGGCCAGCACTACGGGCAGTGGCGTCGACGGCATCCGTGCAGGTTAGCCATCCAGGCGGATTCTCAATCCCGCTTTCTAGCGTCACCGCGGGAGGGAAAACACAGGTGCCCCCGCGGACAGTTCGGCGGATGCACTGCCGGGCGTCTGCTCGGCGGCATTGCGAAAGCTGTTCTCTCAAAAGGAGATTCGGACCGACACGACCGACCGAGAGCCTTCGGTGAGATCCCGGGATCCGCACTCCGCAGAATCGCTCTCACCTCCAGGATAAGGCCTGATAGGGGGCTTGTGGCAAGGCCCGGGTGGTGCTGCATGCTGGGATGTCTCAGCAGTACGTCCGAAGGACTTCAGGTGTCCAAACAGATTGATGACGGCCCGTTCTTCCACGGCACGATCGCGAAGCTGAGTGTCGGTGAGTTCCTCACCGCGGGGCATCGATCAAACTACCGTCCCGAGATCGTGATGAACCACATCTACTTCACCGCTCTCGTTGAGGGAGCCGGCCTTGCCGCGGAGATCGCCGCGGAACTCGCCGAGGGGCAAGCACTTCCGAGGGTGTACGAAGTAGAGCCGACCGGAGAGTTCGAGAATGACCCGAACGTGACGGACAAGAAGTTCCCCGGCAACCCGACTCGGTCCTACCGCAGTACAGCCCCACTGCGGATCGTCGGCGAGATCACTGAGTGGACGCGACTGACCCCTGAACAGTTGCAGACGTGGCGCCACCGACTGTCTGCGCTTCTCTCAAACGACGATGCGGAGATCCTGAACTGAGAAGACCGCCGTCACCACTTTCTACGTCGCCGCACCAAGCCCTCGGCCGCTCACCGACGTCCTGCACGCCGGCGCTGCGCTGCGCGGTACCTGCTCGTACGCCGCTACTTCGATTCGAATCGGGTAGCCGGCCAACCTACGTCTGCCGAGCGCGCACGCCCAACACTGGCTGGCGGCGGCCGCCGGCGTTGAACTCCGGGCACCAGGGGGAGTGGCCGCGCTCATCGAGCCACGCGATCTGCAGGGCCCGCACGTCGGGTCCGTACAGTTCCACCGCCAGACACATATGCACGTCTGGTTGCGCGACCGCGACGAACTCGGCGCGCCAGCCGTCGGGCAACTCCATCGTGTCGCCGGGTGCCGGCACCCGGGAGCGGATCATGTAGTCGGCCACCGTGTTGAGCACCCTCGCCGCTTGCCGGGGTGCCAACGCGGTCACCAACAGCTCCGGCAGCCCGGCTCCGTGCAGCCCGATGGTGTAGGCGAACGGGGTCGGCTCGTCCTCGACGTATTGCACGGCCCAGCCGTGCTCAGAAATCTTTCGTCGGAGCACGTCGTGGTAGTCGGCACGGGTGGCCTCCGGGTGATCGCATTGCCAGCACATCTTGGCTCCTTTCCGTCGCTGCCCTCACCTTCCTCTCGAGGTCCGACAACCTGCCTGCGTGTCGACTTGCTGTAACCGCCAGACCCGCAAGGCGGTCATCGCCGTCGGCGGCGTCCACGAGCCGCGCAGCCATCGCGCTGACGATGCCGGTGCTCGAGAAGTGGCGGGCCTTCAGGAAGGAAGCGGCGTCAGATTGACCGACGAGTAGACATCGTCGGTGTGAGTTCATAACCTGTCCGAGACAAAACGTGGCCGGACCGACATGGTCCCTGCAACGAAGGATCGTGACAATCCGAATGGGTCGGGTGCGCCGTTTACTCCCGCGGATGGCGGGCGGCGTCGCAGCCACGGTCCTGGCGCTGGCTCTGTCACTGGCAGGCCACGTTGTGGCAGACCCGGCGGATGACGCACTGGCCAAACTCAACGAGTTGTCGGCTCAGGCGCTGGAGACCCGCGAGGCCGTCACCGCCGCCCAACACGATGTCGACGAACGAATGGCTGCCCAGACGGCGGCCGAAGACCGCCACCGCACCGACCTTGATGCCCTCGCAGCCGCGAACTCCCAGCTAGCGCCGTACCAGGCGGCAGTCGACCGCATCGCGGCGATGGACTACATGAGTGGCCGCAACGGTCAGGCAGCGGCGCTACTGACCGCATCCTCCCCGCAGCAATTGCTCGACAAGCTGACGCTGCAGCGGGTGGTCGGCGCCACGACGGCTGAGCAGATGAAGGCGTTCCACGCCGCACGCGAGCGCGCCCAGACCGCCGCCCAGGCTTCCGAAAAGTCGGCAGCGGACGCCCGCGCCGCGACCGAGCAGGCCGCCGCGGTCCGCGCGGACCTGCAGGCTAAATGGAATGACCTGCTGCGCAAGATCGCCGCCGCCGAGGCGCAGTACGCGGCGTTGACACCGCAGCAGCAGGCGGTCATCGACAACGCGGCCCCGCCTCCTGCAGCAGCACCACCCCCACCGCCCGCTGCGCCCGCACCGCCGGACCCGGCGATCCTCGCGATGCCCGGCCAGCCGCCCGTCGACCCCGCTCAAGCTCTGGCGGCTGCCCGCGTCGACGTCCCGGAGGCACTGCCCGTCGGTGTCGCGAACGAGGCTGGGCTACAGGTCAACACCGTCCTTGCCGCCCGGGCGATCAGCGCGAAATATCCTCAGATCGCCGACATCGACGGCGTCCGGCCCGACTCGAAGCCGTGGCATCCGAGCGGCCTGGCGATCGACGTGATGATCCCCAATCCCGAGAGCGCCGAGGGCATCGCCCTCGGTGACGCGATCCGTGACTTCATGCTCAGCAACGCGAGCCGATTCGGGCTCCAAGACGTCATCTGGCGCGGCACCTACTACACGCCCAGCGGTCCGGCGGGCTCAGGTTACGGCCACTACGACCACGTGCACGTCACCACGACACCGCGCCGCTGACCGCGACAACGGTCACGGGTGCAGATTCCACTGGCCGCAGTCCTGCGCCAGCACATCGTTGACGTCGACGCGGATGCCGCCGACCACCGGCCCCGGGTTCGACGCGGTGTCGATGATGCGCTGGTAAAGCACCGCGCCGGGGTAGATCTGACCGTTGGACCAGGACCGTGTCTGCCAGGCCCACACCTTGCCGGGCGAGGTCGACCTGCCGATGACACCGTCGGCCGCGGCCCACTGACACGTCCTGATACCGCCGTAGACCCCGGTGCGCAGCGCGCCGATCACCGAATTGATTCCGCGAAACCAGGGCAGCGCGACGTTGTTCCACGTCTCGCGGTCGATGTCGTCGTCGACGCTGAAGAAGATCGGCGCAGTGCGACCGCCACCCGCTGCGGTGTGCAGGTGCCAGGCCGTGCGCGCGTCGGCGACGCCGCCGGCATACCCGCGCGTGAAGTCCGACGGTGCCGTCCCGCCCGGCTTGCCGTACTGGTAGTTGCTGACGATTACCAGACCGGCTGCGGCCAGCGATTTCGCGTAGGGCAGCGTGATCGGCTTGGCGCCGAAGGACGAGCCCGGTCGTGAGGTCGAGACGTAGTTGATGACGCCCGAGTGGCCGGCGGCCCGGATGTCCTGCGCCGGAATCTGGCGCATCGCATAGTCGATCAGCGTGGGGCGGGCGGCTGCGGCGCTGGGCGCATGCGTACCCGCCGATGCCGCACCGAGTCCGGCCAGTGCCGACACCGTGGCGGCGTAGCGCAGTGCGTCACGCCGGGATAACTGCACCGCGCGATGTTATCTATGAGACGCCTGTGATTAGGGAGCCACGCGGGGTCGATATCAATTTTTGATGCCGCACCGGTACGGGCGGGTGCGGCGCCATGATGTGCCCCCGTCACCGACACCGAGCGTCGGATCAGATACCAAGCACCTCGCGTGCGCGGTCGATTTCGTCGGGGTCGGTGGTCGACGGGATGAGCCTGAGCTCGTCGAGTCCCGCCTCTCGTGCACCGTTGACGGCGGCAAGAAGGCCGGCCGCTCCGCAGTTCATCGTCCCCGTGCCCGGAGTGGTCAAGTAGGAGACGTCTTCTCCGACGGTGCCGACTTCTTCGTCCCAGAAGTCCTTCACGTGCTCCCGGAGTTGACGTTCCGGCTCAGGCCCGAGCGCGAACCAAACCGGCGCGGAGAAGTGTGGCCGATCCGTCCTGCCTGCAGCCCGCCACGCCTCGATGACACGCTCGCGCTGAGCCGCCAGCGCCTCGGGGTCGAAGTGCAGTGAATGGGCCGGGTCGCTCACTCCAGCAGCCCATCGTGCCGCTCGAGCAAGTGCCTTCGGGCCGATCACGCCGGCGACAAGCGGAATGCCGTCGCTCTGGACGGGCGCGGGCCCTACGGGAAAGTGTCCGTCGATGGGCGGCTCCTGGGCCCACACGCGGCGCATCGCCGCGACGGCCTCGTCCATTCGTTGCCGCTTTCGGTCAAGCGGGCTGTCGGCTGCGAGGTAATCCTCGTCCCAGGCGCCGATGCCGATCCCGAGCGTCAAGCGCCCGTCCGATAGGACGTCGATCGTCGCCAAGTCCTTGGCGAACAGGACGGGGTTTCGCATGGGGAGTGCGACGACGTCGGTCCAGAGTCGGACGCGCTCCGTCATCGCAGCCGCGGCGGCAAGCTGCGGGACGACTGACCAGCTGTAGGGGTAAACGATTCGTTCGTAGGTGACGAGCCCGTCCCACGGGCCCTCGTCTATCTTCCGATACCACGCAAGCTCCGTCTCGCGTCCGTGCGGGAACAGTGTCGGAAGACCCATGGAGATCTTCAACCCGAGATCAGAGCTCAACGTGGCTCCTCGGGAGGCGTGGGGCAGAGCGGAATCCGACTACTAAGCGGCGCAGCGCTATCCGTGACATATGCAGCATTCCTTTACTGAACCAGCGATCGACAGGAGGCATAATAGCAACAGACTGTTCAATTAAGATCACGGTGCCTCGGGGATCGAAAGGCCGCCCCGCGCTGGCGCGATCTAATGGGACACCGACGACGAGGAGGCCCGATGAAACCGACAGCGCGCAACGCCAGCGTCGGTCCAGCTGCAAGGGACCAAGGACCGTGAGCTCGTCAACGCACCGCAGTGCGGCGAATCATGCAGTCAGACAACGCGTTCGCCCTGGCGGACGCAGCGAGCGTGTGCGTGAATCGGTGATGCGCGTATGTCTGGAGTTGTTGACCGAAGGCAAGGTGGAGCTTCCGATCGCGGAGGTGGCGGTACGGTCGGGGGTTAACAGGGGCACGATCTATCGGTGGTGGCCCACCTCGGCGGCACTGCTGGACGAAGCTCTCGTATTTCACGCGCGTCATCGCACCGACACCCCGGACACCGGCGCGTGGGAGAGCGATGTCCGGACCCTGATCACCGAGTTGGCTTCGCTCGCAGCCGATCCCGTGGAGCGGGCAATCATGGCCACGATGATCTCGGGGCGGTACCCGTCGTTGAACGACTCCATGATGGGCTGGTTTCGAAACGACCTCTCGCAATGGTTCGGGATGGTCGAGCGAGGTATCGATCGCGGCGAGGTGAGCGCTGACGTGGATTCGGCGGTCGTGCTGCGCATGATGTTGGCACCCGCGGTGTCGGTCTCCCTCTTCGACGGACGAGCGATGACACCCGACGAGATCGATTCCCTGGTGACGTTGGTGTGTCGAGCTACGGCAGCGCGGTAGGGATCCGGTCAACCGTAAAGCGAAGTGGACTTCGGCTATCCGGCCGGCGTCACATCCAGGCCAGAGCCCTTGATCGACGCCTTGGCCCGGTTCTCGGCCCGGACCGACCTCTTCCCGCGCACGAAGCCCGTCGCCGAGATCGACGCCGCAAGTAGCGCGCTCTCACCCTTGACGAACGGATGAAACCCGACGCCGGCGCCGCCGCGGCCCTTCACCGGGATGTCGGCGACTTCGGTGACCTTCCAACTCTTTTCCGCCAGCGACAGAATGGCCTCGCCGTTGGCGCACGAGACGGGCAGCGCGGCGATGACCTCGTCGTCGTCGCCCGCCAACTTCACCCCGGCCACGCCGTTGCCGGCGACGCCCTGCGGATTCACCGCCGCCGGGTCGATGCGCAGAACCTTTCCGCGTCGCGTCACCAACGCCAGGTGGTACCCCTCGGGCAGCACACCCGAGCACACGAGGCCGGTGATGTCCGGCGCGACGGGAATCTCGCGGACCTTGTACGGCAGCCCTCCACCGGCGGTGAACTTCACCCGGCCGTCGGTCCACACCGCCCACCCCAATCCGGAGGTGAGCAGCTCGCCGTGGCGGTCGGAGAACACGCCGCGGTCGTCGAGCCGCCACGACGCGTTCACCTTGCGTTCGCGAGGCCCGTCGTCGCCTCCGCCCGACGTGACCGGCGTGGCTTCGAAGTCGAGCACGGTGCGGCGGTCGAATTCGGGGCCCTTGAACAGTTTTGCCGTCTCGACCAATTCCTTGTCGATGACCGCCTTGCGCGCCTCGGGATCCGACACCAGCTCGGTGAGTTGGGCGAACTCCGCGTCCAGTCGTTCGGCCTCGGCCTGCAACTCGATGACGTCGAGCTTGGTCAGGCGGCGCAGTTGCAACGCCAACACGTAGTCGGCCTGAACGGCGTCGATCTTGAACCGGTCCTGCAGACCCTGTCGGGCTTCGTCGACGGTCTCGGAGCCGCGGATCACCGCCACCGCGGCGTCGATGTCGAGGTGGATGGTCATCAGGCCGGCCACCAGATGACGGCGCGCGGTGACCTTCTCCAGCCGGTACTCGCTGCGGTGCAGCACCACCGAATCACGCAGGGAGAGAAATGCTTTGATCAACTCGCGCACCGACCACCACCGCGGCACCCGGTTCTCGTCGAGCGCGACGAGGCTGGCGGCGAAGGTCCCTTCCAAAGGCGTCAGAGCCAGCAGCTGATCGCGGATCTGCTCGGCGCTGTGGCCGCGTTTGGCGGTGACGACGATCCGCAGCCCGTTGCGGCGGTCGGTCAGATCGGACATGTCCGCCACACCGGGCAGCTCACCGGACTCCACCAGGGCCCGAATGCGTTCCTGCACCGTGTTACTCGCGACGCCCGGCGGCAACTCGGTGATGACGACATTCTTCCCGTCCACCGACAGCGTGCCGCGCACGGTGAACTGACCCCGACCGGTGGTGATGTACTCCCGCAGGCCGGCGGTACCGACCACCGTGGCACCGCAACCCCAGTCCGGGCCGGGGATCAACTTGACCAGGCGGTCGTCGGTCATGTTCGGTGTCTTCAACAGCGCCCGGCAGGCGGCCATGATCTCGCGCGGATTGTGGGCGGGCACCTTGGTGGCCCACCCCTCGGCGATGCCGACGGCACCGTTGCACAACAACACCGGCCACTGGGCAGGCAGCACCGTCGGCTCGATCCATTCGCCGTCGAAGGTCGAGACCATCGGCACGGCGTGACTGTCCAGCTCGGCGGTCAGCGCGGCGCCGGGAGCCGACAACCGCATCTCGGTGTAGCGGTCGGCGGCGGGGATATCACCCTGGATGCGGGGGAACGCGCCTTGCCCGTCAATGACTTTCACGCGCTGGAACTCGGCGGCCATCAGCGCGGCCGCACCGTACATCGACGTACCGCCGTGCGGGTGCAGGTTGCCGGTGACGGCCGAGCAGACCTTGGAGGACTTCTGCGGCTTGTTGCCGGGCGTCAGCTTCGAATCGTGCATCTGGTAGAGCAACCGGCGCTGACCCGGCTTGAGTCCGTCGTAGGCCGACGGGATCGCGCGGTCGCTGACGCTGTAGAGCGCGAAGGTGAGCTGGTAGCGGTTCCAGTAATCGTCGGCGCTCTGGTCGAGGACCAGGTCCGGATTCTGCTCGGGAACGTCCAGGGTGGCGGTCACGTGGCTCTCCTAGTCGAGATCGAGGGAGTTGGTGTCGACGCGGGCGGCGATCTCGGCCATCCACGTGCGACGACCCTCGGGCGGTCCGCCGAACAACGTGTGGTGCAACTTCTTTTCTCCGTCGTCGGGCAGGACACGAATGACGGTGCGCCGCTGGGGATCGAGCACGGTGTTCCAGAAGTCGTCGGCGTCCATCTCGCCGAGGCCCTTGTTGCGCTGCACCTCGACCCTGCCCTTCGAGGCGGCCTTCATCTTGGCCACCGCCGCGTCGCGCTCGGACTCGTCCTGACAGTAGATCCGCTCGCTGGCGGTCTTGACGACGAACAGCGGCGGCAGGGTCACATAGACCATCCCGGCCTCGACGAGTGGACGGTAGAAGTCGAGAAACATCGAGATCAGGCTGGAGTTGATGTTGCCGCCGTCGGGATCGGCGTCGGAGGCGAACAGGATCCGGTCGTATCGGCACAACTCGGGGTCACAGTTGTCCCGCACACCGCAGCCCAGGATGCGCTCGATGGAGTCGAACTCGTCTTTGGACCGCGCCTTGCTCAAGGCAAACCCATATACGTTGGGCGGCTTGCCTTTCAGTGGGAATGCCGCCTGGAAGGTGGCGTCGCGGGCGGCCTTGATGGTGCCGAGAGCCGAATCACCCTCGCAGAGGAACAACTCGGCGCCCGACCCGCGACCGGTCTCGCGGCTGGGCAGCAGTTTGGGCGGCAGCGACAAGTTCGTGCCCAGCCCCTTGGCCTTCGAGGCCGCGCGCGAGCGGGCCTTCGCTCCCTCCGCGCTGCGCCGCGCCCGCGCCGACTCCAGCGCCAGCTTGGTCCACAGGGTGACCGCATCGCCGTTGGCCGGATTGGCCGCCCACACCGTGACGCTGCGCGCCACATCCGGGGCCATCGCCACGTTCAGCGACCGCGACGACACCGCGGTCTTGGCCTGCGAGTCCCAGGAGACATCGGGGGCACGGGTGTCGACGGCGAGTGCGGTGACGGCGGCGAAATCCTGTGGCTCGGGGCCTTCTTCGCCCTTGGCCAGGCCGAGATCCCGCATGCGCGACGCACGATCGGCCAGGGCTTCGGACAGCCCCTTCATCGCAGCGGTCAGATGCGATCCGCCGCCGGGGGTTCGCACCGTGTTGCAGAACGCGGCCACCGTCGCCGGTTCGGCCGGGCCCGCGGTCAGGGACCAGCGGAACGGTGTCGGGCCGCGCCCGGTGGTGTACTCGCCGCGACCCTCGACCGCGGCGCGGATGTCGGGCACCGGAGTGCCGGCGGCGGTGCACATGAGGTCCAGCAGCGTGTTGGTGCCCCACGGGCCGCCGAATGGTTCGAGCAACGCCGGCGGCACCTGCTCGCCGGGCCAGCCCTCGTCGACCACAACCAGGTGAACACCGGGGGACATCCGGGCCGCGGCGTGCGCCCGCAGCAGCACTTCGCCGATGTCGATGATGGTGTCCGGGACCACCGCCGGGTCGAACAGGATACGGACGGTGGTGCCTTGCATGGCGGGCTTGCGATTGCCGTTGCCCCGCAATTTCTGCGCGTCGGACCGAGTGAACGGGGCGTCGGGATCGAACTCCTTGCCCTCGAAGGTTCCCGGGTAGCCGCGCCCGAAGCTCTGCACATAGGTCTTACCGGCCCGGTGCACTGTCACGTCGGTGCGCGCGGAGATGAACACCGCTGCGGCCGCGCCGATTCCGTTGAGACCGGCGCCGGTGCTCGTCGCATCGATATGGGCGTCGAACTTCCCGCCGGCCCGCGCGGTGCCGAGCGTCTTGACGATGCCGTTCTTTCCTGTCGCCGGATCGGTGTCGACGGGCAGGCCGCGGCCGTCGTCGGCGACGCTGACCGAGCCGTCGGCGTGCAGGGTGATCGTCACGGTGGATCCACCGTTGCCGGAGTCGGCGACCTCCTCGATCGCGTTGTCGATCAACTCACGCAGCGCGGTGTTGAGCACGTCGAGCCCGAGGTTCACCGCCGGCCGCAGGCGCGTGTGCTGGACATCATCGAGTTCGGTGATGTCGGCGGCGGTGTAACTCACTGCGGGTCCTTTGTGTCGATGCCGAATTGGGGGCCGCAGGAATCGTAGACGCGGGGATCGACATCTCCGGGGAACCTGGGTGCCTGCGGCGATAACGGTGTCGACACAGCGAGGTGAAGACTGCCTCGAACGAATCGGCGCGCCGTGCCGCAGAGTGTCGGACCCCTCCGGAAGACTTCGGCGCATGGGGAGACGAAACCGCGAGAAGCGGGCAGCCAAACAGAGGAACCGGCGCCGGGCGACACCCAAACAGGAGCGCGTCGGGTCATTCGATCAGGGACCGGACCGCGCACTCCTCCTCAAACACCTTGTCGTGGCGTTGAGCACGGCCGCTTCGGGCCCTCCCGAGCACCTGCCGCGTCGTGCCACCGAACTGCTGCGCGAGTTCCGGGACCTCGCGCACGAACTCGACGTGGCCGCTGACCTCGCCGTGAACGAGGCCATCAGCGCGGCATGGAAGCACGGTTGGCAACCGTCCGATCTGCATGAAATCGGGCGCCGCAAGCTGAAGCCGGCCGAGATCCGTTACCTCGACGAGGCGATCGTCAATGAGTGTCGGCGGTACGCGGCCGCCACGTTGCACCCGGACTGGCGCGCCGATATCGCCGGGCTCTCGGCCACCGTCGGATCGAGTGCCCAGCCACCTCAGATGTGGCGGTGGGCCGCGGCGAATGCCGTCGACCAGCGCGACGCGCTGGCCGTGGTCCTCAAACTCCTGAACCTTCTCGGCCGCCTCCCGGCGCTGGAAACGATCTTGCCGCTGCCCGGTGAGTATCGGCCTACGGCAACGGCGGTGACTGTCACAGACGAAAAGGCGCTCGGCAAGGTGCGCGCTCTGCTGGCAAAAGCCGAAGCCACCGAGTACCCGGACGAGGCGGAGGCTCTTTCGGCCAAAGCCCAAGACCTGATGAGCAGGTATTCGCTGAACGAAGCGCTCGCCCGCCACGATCGAGGCCGCGAGCCCGCCGCGATCGCGCGCCGAATCTGGATCGAGAACCCGTACGCCGCGGCCAAGGTGACGCTGGTGCAAGTGGTGAGTCAGTCCAACCATTGCCGTGCAGTGTGGGCGGAGCGACTCGGGTTCGTGACCATCATCGGCTGCGAAACCGATCTCGATTTGGTCGAGTTGCTCACCACGTCGCTGCTTGTGCAAGCCAACCGAGCCATGCTGAGCGCTGGCCGCAGCGGAACCGCGCAAGCGCGTTCCAGGACGTTTCGCCAGTCTTTTCTCCTCGCGTACGCACAGCGCATCGGCGAGCGACTCGACAGCGCGAGCGCATCGGTCACCGAGGAAGTCAAGCGCGACGTTCGACTGCTTCCTGTGCTGGCGGCCAACAGTCGAGCGGCCGAAGAACTCGCTCATCAGCTGTTTCCGTCGACGGTGCCTCGCGCGGTCTCAGGGTCCAACGGTGCCGGCTGGGGCGCCGGACGTGCCGCGGCCGACATGGCAATGCTCGACACCCACGAGTCGATAGCGGGGTAGCGAGGGCGGAATCGGCATTCACATAAGCGGGGCCGTGCGATAACGTCGAAATCAGTGTCCTGTATTTATCAGATTGGATCTGCCCGATGACCGTGACCGGCGAACAGCAAGAGATCCTGCTCGAAGACGTCGAGTTCAACCGGCGGGATCATCCCGATCGGCCGCTGCGGCCCATCCCGCCCGGCCGCGACCACTTCGCGGACCAGTGGCGGCAGATGCGCGAGTTCATGTTCGGCGAGTGGATCGACATCGACAAAGAGGTCCAACCCAACGAACTCACGCGGCTACGCGACGACTACTTCTGGCAGGGCGACGAATACATCGTCGGCGTGGTCGACGCGTTCGAGCGCCTCGGCTACGAGAAGGGCCGCGCACTGTATGAACAGGCGCTGACCCAGGGCGTCGACACGCTCGAGGACCCGCCCCGGGAGTTCGTCGAATTCTTCGAGCACCTGGATCAGCTTCCGAGCCAGTTCGACCTCGAGGCCGCCGAACGCGGCCGCATGCTGGCGATGTCGGCCACTAGGACCGCCACCATGATCATCCAGGGGTGGGCGTTCTACGAGACCGCGATGACCGGAGACATCTCCGCCTCCACCGGCGCCACCGGTCGTTTCGCCGATGACGGCCCGCGGCGCTTCATCGAGACCGCACGGGTGTTCGCGGAGTTCACGCTGCCCGACATCTTCGACCGGCACTCGGAGGCCTTCCAGGATGTGGTGCGGGTGCGGTTGATGCACGGGCTGGCCAGTCGTGGTTTGCGCCGCAAATGGGGGGACGACGTCTACCTCAAGTTCGGCGAGCCCATTCCGGTGACGTCCCTGCTCGGGTTCGGCAGCGGGATGCTGCTCGGACGGCTCGTCGACCATGCCTTCGGGCGCAAGCTGACCAGCCAGCAGCTCGAGGACCTCGCCGAGTACTCGTCGTACTCCGGGCGGCTGTGGGGTGCGCCGGAGCGGCTCTATTCCCCGACCGGCCTGGAGCTGATCAAGTCGCTGAACTATGTCCTGGCCAGGGGCGGCAACCCGTCGCCGTGGCGAGCCGAACTCGTCGATGCGATCGCGGGTCCCGCGCACCTGACGACGCTGACCGAAACGCTTCCCGGCGTCGTCAAGAAGTTGGTGGCTCGGCACGCCAACCAGCTCACCGCAACCCTCGCGCTCGTCCCGGCGGGCGCGGTGTTCGGATACCAGCAGATCGAGGCGATGGTGGCCGGCAGCTTCTTCGAGCCGCTTGGCTACAACTACGAACGCCGGGTCCGGATCTTCAAGAAGGTCGCCAGGCTCAACGTCGGCATCGCGATCGTGGCCGACAAGCTGCCGTGGTCCAACCCCCTCCGCGAGCAGAGAAAAAAGACCGGTGCGGCCGCGCGTGAGCGGATCGCGATGCTGAACAAAATCGCCAAGGGCCGGCAGATTCCGCTGACGTACACCCACCACGACCGATCGACCAAGGGAGAGGGCTTCACCGGCTGAGTCGAGCGCGCTGCGCGACCGCACGAGCAAGCGTGACGGTTGACAACGTACAACCGATTGGTTGTATATTCTGACGGTGACCGACCAGGACGAGGACAGAGCGGACGCGTTCTTCCACGCCTTGGCCGACCGAACTCGGCGAGACATTCTTCGTCGGGTGCTGGCCGGCGAGCACTCGGTCACGGCGCTCGCGGCGCAGTACGACATGAGCTTCGCCGCGGTGCAAAAGCACGTCGCGGTGCTGGAGAAGGCGGGCCTGATCTCCAAGCGTCGTCAGGGGCGAGAGCAGCTGGCGAGTGGCGAGGTGGAGGCGGTGCGGTCAGTCGCCTCGATGCTCACCGAGCTCGAGGACGTCTGGCGAGGTCGCATCGCTCGCATTGACGAGCTACTCAGCGAGGAATAACCATGCCTGTCACCGACATCAGCAAGAACATCGACGAGCGCACCCTGACGATCACCGCGGAGTTCGCGGCGCCCGTCGAGCGCATTTGGCAGATCTACGCCGACCCGCGGCAGCTCGAGAAGATCTGGGGCCCACCGGGTTACCCGGCCACCGTGGTCGAGCATGCGCTCACCCCGGGTGGCACCGTCACCTACTACATGACCGGCCCCGACGGCGAGAAGTACGGAGGCTACTGGAAGGTCACGGCCGTCGACGAGCCGCGCAGCTTCAGTTTCGAAGACGGCTTCGCCGACGAAAATCTCAAACCCGCAACCGATATGCCGGTCGCGCACAGCGTCTACACCTTCGAGGCGATCGGCGACGGTTCCACCAGGGCCACTTACGTCAGCACGTACGAGTCGGCCGAAGGCCTGCAGAAGGTGCTCGAGATGGGCGTCGAAGAGGGCACGGCGCAGGCGATCAATCAGATCGACGAGCTACTCGCGAGCTGACGCCGGGCACGGTCACGATGCCGGAACCCTCTGTCGTCCCGCCGATCTTCGGCTGGAGTGTCGCGAATGTGCCGGCAGCGGCGGTGAGTCCGCCGACCACAACGGCCCACCCGCCGGCCCATCCGACATGCGCGGCGGTGCCGCCGACGATCAATGGACCTGAGGCGCGCCCGAGGGTCGCCCACCCCTGCAGCCGCGCATTCGCCGTCGCGAACTCGCTCAGCCGGACTCGTCGGGCCACAAGGAGTGGGCGAAGCATGCTGCTGGTTCCGGACGCGGCACCACAAACCAGTCCGCCCAGATACAGCCACGGTGACGCGGTCGACGCGAGCATGCTGATCAGCGCTACCGCGTGCAACGCCGCCGCTCCGGCGGCGAGCACTTCCGGTGGAAGCCTTCCGATCCGCCCCGCCAGCACAGCCCGTCCGGTGACCTTTCCGATTCCGCTTGACGCGAGCAGGAATCCCGCGACATACGGGTCGACACCTCGGTGGCTCAACATTGCGACGACCAAAACCGTCGCGGCGACGGCACTCGCTTGTTCAAGCGTGTATGCCACACGCAGGCGCCGCATCGGGCGAGAACCAATCAGCAGGCGCGGTGCTGTCGGCGGGTTGCAGTGGGTCGGAATGTGCCGCGGCAGATACCGGGCGTGCAGCGCTGCGGTCACCACCCCGCCCGCGGCTCCGAGCACCGCGACGGCAGCACGCCACCCGAGCGTTTCGGCGAGGTACTGAGCCAAGGGCACGAACACGCTGCTGGCCAGCCCACCGGCCACCGTGACGGTGGCGATCGTTCGACGCATCCGGCTTGAATCCATCAGGGCGAGAACAGCGAATGTCGGTTCGTAGAGAGTGGCAGCCATGGCCGCGCCGATCAGCGCCCATGCGGCATAGAGCATCGCTATCGACGACGCGGACGCCCACAGCGTGGTCGCGACGATCATCAGCAGTGCGCCCCCGGTCATCGTCACCCGCGGTCCCAGCCTGGCCAACAACACGGCGACGGCCCGCGCAGACATGCCCGCCACGAGGAGTCCGACCGAGAACGCGCAGCTGACCGCGGTGACACCCCAGCCCGGTTGGCGTGTCATTAGGGGCGCCACGGCGGCGAACGCGTAGTACAGCACTCCCCAGGAGATCAGCTGTGTGATGGCCAGCGCGGCCGTCGCCCGCCGGAGTTCCGGCGGGCCCGACCGTAATGCCTCAGCCGCAGCAGGCACTCGTCTCCGCCTCGGGTTGGGGAACCGCCGGCTCAGGCTGTGCCTTGAGGCCGCAGGTCGATCCGGATGTCGGAAGAACCAGCTCCACCCGGTTCGCGGCGTCGTCGTCGCCGGCGAGTGCGGCGACCACCGAACGGACCTGCTCATAGCCGGTCGCCAACAGCAGGTTGGGCGCACGGCCGTAACTCTTCGCTCCGACGGCGTAGAACCCCTGTTCGGGATGGGCGAGTTCGGCCGCCCCGTGCGGGGGCACCGAACCACACGAGTGGATGTTGGGGTCGATCAACGGGGCCAGCGCCCGCGTGCTCTCCACCCACGGGTCGAGGTCGAGGCGCACCTCGCGTAGGAAGTCGAAGTCGGGACGAAATCCCGTTGCCGCCACGATCTCGTCGAACGGTCCGGTTTCCCGGCCCTCGGGCGACACCAACACGATGCCCGACTCGTCGACGTCGGTTCGTTCGGTGCGGAAACCCGTCAACAGCCGGACCTGACCCGAGGAGACCAACTGGTGCGCGTCGGCCCCGAGCTTGCCCCGCTCCGGTAGCCGCGCATCGACTTCGTTGCCGAAGACCCGCGTCTTTTCGCCTCTACGCACGATCCAGGTGATCGTGGTGCCGGGAGCCGCCTCGGCCAGCAGGGCCAACTCGCGGATCACGTGCTTGGCCGAGTGTCCGCTTCCGACCACGGCGACCCGTCGGCCGGCGTAGCGATCGCGTTCAGTGCCGAGCACATCGGGAATTCCGTAGCTGATGCGCCGGGCCGCTTGGTCTTCGCCGATCGCCGGAATACCCTCGGCACCAATCGGATTCGGGGACCGCCAGGTTCCTGTCGCATCGATGACGGCGCGCACCGGTGTCCGCGTGTCACCGTGCGGGCCGCTCGTGGTGATGATGAATGGCCGGGCGCCGCGGCCGTCGTCGCGCAGCTTGTCCACACCCTGGCGGGTGACACCGACAACTCGGTGACCGAGCCGCAGATGGGGCGCGATGGCATCCAGCCCCGCCAGCGGCGACAAATAATGCTCGACGATCTCGGCGCCGGTCGGGTACGCGGCCGGATCCGGCGAGTTCCACCCGTGACCCTTCAGCAGCCGTTGCGCGGCACGATCCATGTCGTAGCGCCACGGCGAGAACAGGCGCACGTGGCCCCAGCGTCGGACGCTGGCGCCAACGACTTCTCCCGCTTCGAAAACGACGAACGGCAGGCCGCGCTCGGCCAGGTGCGCGGCCGCGGCAAGCCCGACCGGACCGGCCCCGAGAACCGCGACGGGAAGCTGATTCGACATGGTGTTCCTCCTTCTTGTGGGGTTCATGTGTAGTGACGGGTGAAAGCCCGTATGGACGCGATGAGTCGCGTGGGTGCATCCTTTGGCATGAGCCACCGTCTATAGAGGTGCCGGCCGCGTATTCCGTGACCGCGGCGCAACCGATAGGGAGTCGGACATGACGTCGAACCTGACAAGCCGAGCCGAGCTGACGGTCGAGGACGTCTGGCGGCGCTTCGGCGCGGAGATCCGCACCTTCGTCCGTCGGCGCGTGGCGGATCCGCATCGCGCCGACGACCTGGTCGCGGACATCCTGCTGCGGGTCCACCGGAACTTGAGCGCACTGGACGATCACGATCGCCTGGCGGCGTGGCTGTTTCGCATCGCCCGCAATGTGATCATCGACGAGTACCGCCGGGCCGGCGACAACAGAGAAGTACTCGAGGCCGCACCGGGCGAGCGTCTGGTGAAAGACATCGCCGACCCCACAGACACCGAAGATGTGCGGCGCGAGTTGGCCAATTGCCTGAGACCGTTACTGGATGACATGTCTCCCGCCTACCGGCGCGCACTGGAGTTGACCGACCTTGACGGCGTGACCCAGGCGGTGGCGGCCGAGCAGGAGGGAATCACCGTCTCGGGCATGAAGTCCCGAGTCCAGCGCGCCAGAAAACAGCTCGCCGACCTACTGGCTCGGTGCTGCTCGCTAACCCTGGACGCGCGCGGAATGCCGCTGGATTACACGCCTCCCGCGCATTGTCACCCCAGTACGTCCGTTGACGTCGCCGACAGGACGTGCGGCTGCTCGCCCCGGTGAGTGGCACACCCTTTCCGATTCAATCGGTACGGATGTGCCACTCGGCCGAGGGCTTAGATGGCGGCACGCCCTAACAGCCCGAGCCGGTCAACTTGTTGTACGCGCGTTCGTAGTTGCTCGCGGCCTGCAACGTAAGCGCGTCGTTCGGCCCCCACTTGTCGTAAGCGTTCTTGAACGCCTTCGCGGTGAAGTCGTAGTCGTGCCATACCTTGGCGCAGTACTTGGCGTGATCGCGTTCCATCGGCTTTGCGTCCGCCATGCCGGACCCGAGGCCGGCGAGCGCGAGTGACAGCGCGACGGCCGCGGCCGCCCTTCTCGCGATTGCCCGAATGTTCATCTGAGTTCCCTTCGTAGGTGGGCGGGATCTTCCCGCTTGCACCCCGTACAGACGTGGGCCCGCGTCAAAGGACGCGCATGTTCACCGCAGTTCATTTGCGATATCACGACCGGAATCAAGGTGTCGCAGCCGACGGTGTCCCACCAGTCCGAATTGCTGCGTGACGCTGGACTTCTGACCTTCGAATGCCGAGTGTCGTGGGTGTACTACACCGTGGTGCCCGAGTTGCTGCAGCCTCTGTCCGCACTGCGCCCCGAGATTCCGATCGCCAGGACGACTCGCGTCACAGGAGGTCCGTGATGGTTTTGAGGCCCGCCTCGTAGAGCACGCCGGGTAGCATGCCACCGTCGATCTCGATGGTCGTGCCGTTGATGTAATCGGCTTGCCCGCTGCACAAGAACACCGCCACCCGCCCCACTTCGGCCGGTTCTCCCGCCCTGCGGAGCGGGATGTCCCGGAAGTATTTCTCGGCGGTCGGGTCGTCCTTGGGCAACACGAATGACCTGAAGTTGTCGGTCATCGTCGGCCCGAGCGCCAGGCAGTTCACCCGCGCCTTGGGACCCCACTCTTCGGCCAGCGACCGGGTCAGGTGGTTGAGCCCGGCCTTGGCCGCACCGTAGGACACGAGAGTCGGCGACCCGGCGGGATGCCCGGCCCCGGACGAGATGTTGACGATCGAGCCGACACCGTCCTGCTCGCGCATTTGTCGAAAGACCCTGATCGCGAACCACATCGGGCTGATCAAATTCATCTGGACAGCGAACGAGTGGAACAGGACCGTGCGCTCGAAGTCGTCGGCACCTGTCGGCGCGCCCTGTATGCGCGCGACGAGTTCGGGAACGTCCTCGACGTGTGGAGTGGGGACCGTGCCGCCCGCGTTGTTGACCAGTATGTCGATGCGCCCGTAGTCGGCAACGACGCCGGAGACGAAGTCGTCGATCGCGCGATAGTCACCCTGATCGCACACCCGCTGAGAAGAGCGGCCGAGCCAGTCGGCGTTCTGCTCGACGCCCGGCATGGCTACGAGCGGCCGTCGCGAACACCCGATGACGGTCGCTCCGGCGCGCAACAGTTCGTGCGCGATACCGACCCCGACGCCCCTGCTGGTTCCGGTCACGATGGCGACCTTGCCCTCAAGGGGTGCGTTTCCGTGCACGGGATTGTCCTCTCGTTAAGGGGGATTGGCTAGCAGACCGATTCACCTGGGAGTCAGACCTTATCGACTTACAGATCGACTCGGAATGTGTCGGCGTCGGCGCCCGTTGAGCGGCAGCGGTCAAGCGCTCATGGCATCGGACCTGACCGACGCGCAGCGACTCCACGAACTCGAGCAGCCATCTCGACGACGGGGTGATGCCGGTGCTGACGAAGTGGCGGATATTCGAGCGCGGACTTCACTGGCGAGGCCGCGAGCATGCACGACGTCGGTGTGCATTTCGAGGAGTTGGAGGAGGCCTCGCAGAAGTTCGAGGAATCCAAGCAGCGTCGCCTCGAGCGGAGGATTGCGTCGGCTCCGCCAGACCACGTGCTAACGCCGCCCGCGCGGCAGCCGATGAAAGGGACATGACGCCGTCCCGTGGAGTCGTGGTCGCACTCGCCGGTGCGGTGAGTGGGTTCTGGTTGGGGGGAATGGCGACGGCACACGCAGAGGCGTTCGCCCAACTCGATCGCGTTCCCGTGGTGGCGTCGCCGGCGTGCGGCGGCAGCGTCAGCGCCGAGGCGCAGGTGACCCCGGTACAGGTCGGCGATCGCGCCGAGAACGGGGTCCGCGTCGCCATCCACTACGACGCCGGTACCTACGACGGCTCGTGTTCTCTCACCGTCGCCGCCGATTGGGTCAACCTCGACACCGGCGCCTCGGGCAGCAGCGACATCACCGCTGTCTCGACCATCGACGGCCACTACGGCTTCATCGGCTATGCCAATACGACATTCGCGACCGGTCCCGGCACGGTGGTTGTGACGCTCAGCTCGCATCCCGATGACGAGATGCGACTCAACACCTGACTCCGAAGCGCCTGCCTACTTCAGCCTCGGCCGCCGGGACAGCGGCTGCCACCAGCGAAAACTTCGAGGTGGCCCCCCGTGCAACATTCTTTGACAGCTGTCAGAAATTTGGTACCGTAGCCGGTGACTGAGTTCACAGAAACGGTAGGCAACATGGCTACATCACCCACGGCGGCGATCATCGGCGCAGGTATCAGCGGACTGACCACGGGCAAGAACCTCGCGGACGCCGGTATCGAGTACGACTGCTTCGAATCGTCCGACCGGATCGGCGGGAACTGGGCGTTCCGCAATCCGAATGGCCGCTCCAGCGCGTATCGGTCGCTGCACATCGACACCTCGCGTGAGTGCCTGTCGTTTCGCGACTTCCCGATGCGCGCCGACCTCCCCGACTTCCCGCATCACTCGCAGGTCAAGGAGTACCTGGACGACTACGCCGAAACCTTCGGTCTGCTGGACCGCATCCAGTTCCGAAACGAGGTCAAGCACGCGCGCCGCCTGCCCCAGGGAGGCTGGGAACTCGACACCGCGGACGGACAGACGCGGCGGTACGACACACTGGTCGTCGCGAACGGCCATCACTGGGATCCGCGCACGCCCGACTTCCCGGGCGAATTCACCGGCGAGAGCATCCACGCCCACCACTACATCGATCCCACCGAACCGCTCGATCTGCGCGGGAAGCGCATCGTCGTGGTCGGCATCGGGAACTCGGCGGCCGACCTGGTTTCCGAGCTCTCTCAGAAGTCTTGGCGCAACACGGTTTATCTCTCCACCCGCTCGGGGGCGTGGATCGTGCCCAAGTACATCTTCGGCAAGACCGCCGACAAGGTCGCGCGCTCGCTGCCGGTGATCCCGCTGTCGTGGCAGCGGCGTGCGATGCAGCCGTTCGCCAAGCTGATGTTCGGCGATCCCGAAAGCTACGGCCTACCCAAACCCAACCATCGGTTCCTCGAGGCGCACCCCACCCAATCCGCCGAACTGCTCATGCGGCTGGGTTCCGGCGACGCGACCGCGAAGCCGAATATCGAACGCCTGGAGGGTAATTCGGTGGTGTTCGTCGACGGCTCGACCGTGGAGGCCGACGTCATCATCTACGCGACGGGATACAACATCACGTTCCCGTTCTTCGACCGCAGCTTCATCGAGGCCCCCGACAACCGGCTCCCGCTGTACAAGCGCATCCTCAAGCCGGGCATCGACGACCTGCTCTTCATGGGATTCGCCCAGGCGGTGCCCACGCTGTTCCCGTTCGTGGAGTGCCAGGCCCGGTTGGTCGCCGCGTACCTCGCAGGCACCTACCGGCCCCCGTCGGAGGCCGAGATGTGGCGCGTCATCGCCGCCGACGAGCGCAAGTACGTCGGTCACTTCGCCGACAAACCGCGGCACACCCAGCAGGTGGACTACTGGGATTACGAACGCGATATGCGCAAGCGTGAGCTGCCGGCAGGTCGGCGCCGCGTCGAGAAGTTCGGTCCGGTGCAGCTGGCCGGCCGGGCACGCGAGGCAGCCGGTGTCGCCTGAGTCGACGCAGACGTCGCGACGCAACGCGCGCCGGCCGCAACCGCGCGGGGACGAGAGCCGACAGCGGCTCCTCGAAGCCTTCGAGCAGCAACTGCAAACCCAGTCGCTCGCCGAGATCAGCGTCGCCGAGGTGGCTCGGGCAGCGGGGCTGAAGCGGCCGGCGTTCTACTTCTACTTCGCGGGCAAACACGAGGTCGTCACCGAACTGCTCACCGACATCTTCGCCGACGACGTCTTCACCATCGGCGGCTTCCTGGCCGGCGGCGGTGACCCGCGGGCCTCCGTGACCGACGCGATGACGCGGACGTTCGAGTCATGGCACGCCCATCGGACCCTGTTCCGTGCGATGCTCGACGCCCGCGACTCCGACCCCGAGGCCAAGGCCATCTGGGACCAGTGGTTGGCGCGGTACGAGGAGTTCGTCGGCGACTTCATCGCCACTCAGCCCACCATCGACATCCCGGACGCCAAAGCTCTTGCCCACGCGCTGATCTCGATGAACGAACGGGTCCTCGACCGTCACATCCGCTCGGATGACGGACCGGAGGCCGCCCGTCCGCTTCTCGCGGCGATCATTCACGTCTGGCACACAGCGCTTTTCGGAGAGGCTGCACAGTGACATCCCACCAGATCCAGATTCGCGTCGACGGCGGCATCATCGCGGCGCGGCGCTTCCCGGCGACGACGGACGCGCTGACCGGCCCGGCGGGACGGCCCTGCGTCGTCATGGCCCACGGCCTCGGCGCCACCCAGGACTGCGGGTTGTTCGCGTTCGCCGAGGCGCTGGCCGACACCGGCGCGGAGGTCGTGACATTCGACTACCGCCACTTCGCCGAATCATCTGGACAGCCAAGACAATTGGTCTCACTGGCTGGACAGGTCGCGGACTACCATGCGGTGATCGACCACGCCCGCCGCCTCGAAGATTTGGATCCGGCGCGAATCGTGGCGTGGGGGGTGTCGCTGTCCGGCGGGCACGTCATCCGCGTCGCCGCGGACGACCCGCACCTGGCGGGAGTCATCTCGCTGACGCCCGCGACGGACGGGCTGTCCGTGACGGCCCACATGCTCAGGACGCTCGGCCCGCGCTACGTCATGCGCCTAATGCGTTACGGAATCCGGGATTTCGCGGCGAAGTTGCGCGGCCGCCCGCCGGTGCTCATCCCGGTGGTGGGTGCACCGGGGGAGGTGGCCGGTCTGAGCGCCGAGGGCGCCGTCGAAGGGATGCGTCGCATCGCGGGGCCCACCTGGCGTAACGAGTTCGCCGCCCGACTCGTGCTGGTCATGGGTGGCCATCGGCCGATCGCGCGCGCCGGACGCGTCACGTGCCCGGCCCTCGTGCAGATCGGTGATCTGGACCGTACCGCCCCGCCCGCACCGGCCACCGTGGCTGCGACGCGGATGCGGGCGACGGTTCATCACTACCCCTGCGACCACTTCGACGTGTATCCCGGCGAGCCTTGGCATGAGCGCGTCGTCAGCGATCAGATCGCCTTCCTGAAACGCATCCTCGCACCGGCCGAGTCCACACGGAGCGCGCGGCCTTCGGCTACTGCGTGATGTCCGACGGATCACGTTGCCGCGCGGTCGAACTTTCGCCTGTCAGGCCGCACAGCCAGCGTTCTGGTACAGGACCGGCTGCGGTTTCGATATGACCTTCCGGGGTAGAACGCTCGCGTGAGCGAACACAGCCCCGGTGCAACATCCAAGCGGGACCGTGGAGCCCTGATCGGATCCGGCGCGTTCTGGCTGGCGAAGTGGTCGTTGGTCATCGTGGCGATCGCCGCGGGCGCGGTGGTACTCGGTTGGCTCGTGGCCCAGCTGTGGGTGATCTTCCTGCCGGTCTTGCTCGCCGTCATCCTGTGCACCGTGCTCTGGCCACCGGCGCGCATCCTGATGGACCGCGCCGGATTGCCGCCGGCGGTCGCGGCGCTGACGACGCTGTTGCTGTTCCTGGCCATTGCCTCGGGTCTGATCGCGCTGATCATCCCGCCACTGCTGAGCCAGATGCCTGCGCTGATCGACCAGGCAACCGAAGGCATCAACCGGCTGCAGGACTGGATCGCGGGACCCCCGCTCAACCTGCGGCAGGAGCAGTTGGAGCGCTTCACCGACTCACTGGTCAACGCGATGCGGGAGCGTTCCGCGGCGATCGCGACCGGTGTCGTCAGCGGGGTCAGCACGGTCGGCAGCGTTCTGGTGACGCTGGTACTGACGATCGTGCTGTCGTTCTTCGTCCTCAAAGACGGACGCAAGTTCTTGCCCTGGCTCGTCGGGTTGACCGGCCGCGCCGGACGGCACCTGGAAGCGGTGCTCAGCCGGATGTGGGACAACCTCGGCGGCTTCATCCGCGCGCAGACGGGGGTGGCGCTGATCGACGCGGTCTTCATCGGCGCCGGCCTGCTGATCCTCGGTGTCCCGCTGGCGCCCGCGCTGGCTGTGCTGACCTTCATCGGGGCGTTCGTTCCGTTCATCGGCGCCTTCGTCGCCGGAGCGCTCGCGGTGCTGATTGCCCTGGTGGCCAACGGTTTCGTCAACGCGCTGCTGGTGCTCGCGGTCATCATCGCCGTGCAGCAGATCGAAGGGAACGTACTGCAGCCGTTGCTGCAGAGCCGCGTGATGAAGCTGCACGCGGCGGTGGTGCTGCTCGCGGTGACCGCGGGCGGCGCGCTGTACGGGATCATCGGCGCCTTCCTGGCCGTGCCGACGGTGGCGATGCTGACGGTGCTCGCGCGCTACGTCAACGAGCAGATCGATCAGCGGGCCGCAGACAATGCGAACGGTGCCGAGCCGGGCCCCGACACCGCAGGCCGGGCGATCGATTAGCCCGCCGTCATCATTCGGAAAGAAATTCGCACGGTTAGCGACCGCAGAATGTGTCAATACCCCACTGCATCGAAAATGCATCGTCTCCGGCGAGACGTGCATACGTCTAGGTCGGAAGCGATGAGGTGAGTCATAGACGGACTGGTGGAGCCCGCCCGCCCCGCGCTGCGCTCCGTACACAGCTGCACCCCGATGGTCTGCACCGCGGGCCGTAGGACCTGACATGCCCGCGGCAACGGCGGTTCACTTCTTCCTCGCGCTGGCGGTCATCCTCGCGGCGTGCCGCCTCGCCGGTCTGCTGGCGCAACGCGTGGGCCAGCCGCCGGTCGTCGGCGAGATGATCGCCGGGGTGGTCCTGGGTCCCTCACTGCTGGGCAGGGTCGCCCCGGGTGTGCAGGAGGATCTGTTCCCGGCCGGCACCTCCAACGTCGTGCTCTACACCGCCGCGCAGATCGGCCTCGTGCTCTACATGTTCGTCGTCGGCTTGAACTTCGACGTCGACCACGTCAAACAGCGCGCCCGCACCGCTGTCGCGGTCTCCACGGCCGGAACGCTGGCTCCCCTGGTGCTGGGCGCGGCCGTCGCGGTGCCGCTGCTGTCCTCGGGCGGATTCTTCGGTGACGGCGTGAGTCTTCCGATGGCGATGATGTTCATGGGGGCGGCCATCGCGATCACCGCCTTTCCCATGCTCGCCCGGATCATCTTCGAAAAGCGGCTCACCGGAACGTCTCTGGGCACTCTCGCACTCGCATGTGGCGCCACTGCGGACGCGATCTCCTGGTGCATCCTGGCGGTCGTCGTCGCCGTACACCGTGGCACCCCGGCGACGGCCGTCACGGCCATCGTGGGCGGGCTGCTCTACACCGTGTTGGTGCTGACGCTCGGGCGGCGCGCGGCACGGGTGCTCGGCTCCAAGTCCGAGGAGCAGCGGACCATTCCCGGGTGGGTGTTGAGCACCGTCCTGATCGTGCTGATGAGCGGCGCCTGGCTCACCGACACCATCGGAATCCACGCGATTTTCGGCGCATTCATCATCGGTGTCGCCATGCCGTCGGGACTGTTCGCCCGGCGCCTCACCGAGACCATCGAGCCACTCACCACAAGGCTCTTGTTGCCGCTGTTCTTCGTGTACTCCGGACTCAACACCGAGATCGGACTGGTGAACACGCCGGAACTCTGGGCGCTGACGCTCGGCGTGCTCGTCGTGGCGATCGCGGGCAAGGGCGTCGCGTGCGCCGCCGCGGCCAGATTGAGCAAGGTACCGCTGCGTGAATCGGTCGCGCTGGGATCACTGATGAACGCGCGCGGATTGATCGAGCTCATCCTGCTCAACATCGGTCTGGAGGCCGGCATCATCACCCCGACGCTGTTCACCATCCTCGTGCTGGTCGCCATCGTCACGACGCTGATGGCAGCCCCGATCTTCGAATTCGTCTACGGGCGTCACCGGCCTCCACTCGACGCCACACCACCGTCAGCGGATCCCGTCGAGGCGACCTCCGCCGTTCCGGCGACCGAAGGAAGGTAACGCACGTGCGATCGAAGCTGTCCCAACTCGACCCCGAGGCCCGCGCCACCCTCGCCCGCAAGATCCGGAACCAGCTGTCCTCCAACGGATCCGCCCCAACGGACCACGACGTGGCGATCATCGGAGGAGGCGCCGCGGCCCTGACGTTGGCATTGGAGCTTCGCTCCGCACGACCCCGCACCCGGATCCTGATCATCGAGCCGACCGCACGTCCGGTCGCCGAGATCACCCACACCGTCGGCGAGTCGACGGTCGAGGTGTCCGCGCATTATCTCCGCGAACGCCTCGGTCTGGCCGACCATTTGAGCACCGCGCAGATCCGCAAGATGGGCCTGCGGATGTTCTTCTCACACGACGGCAACACCGACATCACAAGCCGCGTCGAACTCGGCAGCTCGTCGTTCGTACCCCAAGTGACCTACCAGATCGACCGCGGCAGGCTCGAGAACGAACTCGCCCGCAGGTGCGCAGCCGCCGGGATCGACATCGCCCGCGGCCGGGTCAGGACCGTGGACTTCGGCGACGACGCGCACACCGTGTCATACCAGGGCGACGACGGGACCAGCCGCACGACGACACGCTGGGTGGTCGACGCGTCCGGCCGCAACCGGGCGCTGTCGCGCCAGCTGGACCTGAAGCGGGCCACCGACCACCACTGCAACGCCGCATGGTTCCGGGTCAAGGCCGAACTCGACATCGGACAGTGGAGCGACGACCCCGACTGGCACGGCCGGCTGGTCGAAGGCGACCGCGCACTGTCGACGAATCACTTGATGGGCGAGGGTTATTGGGTCTGGCTCATCCGGCTGGCCTCCGGCGCCACCAGCGTCGGCATCGTCGCCGACCCCGAGTTCCACCCTTTCGACGAGTTCAACACGCTGGAGAAGGCCAAGGCGTGGATCCGCCGGCACGAACCACAGTGCGCCGACGAGATCGCCCGCCATGACGACCTGATCATGGACTTCCGCGTCATGAAGCACTACAGCCACGCCGCCACGAAGGTCTTCGACGGCGCCGCGCGCTGGTGCCTGACCGGCGACGCAGGCATCTTCCTGGACCCGCTGTACTCCTCAGGGCTGGACCTGGTGGCCATCGGCAACGGTCTGGTCACCGACATGGTCACGCGCGAACTCGACGGTGAAGACGTGGTCGCCCGCGCGGGCATCAGCGACTCCCTATTCCGGTCACTGGCCGACATGTGGCTGGCGGTGTACGAGAAGCAGTACACGCTGATGGGCACGCCGACGGTGATGTCGGCGAAGATCATCTGGGACATCGCGTTCTACTGGGGCTTCATCGGATTGCTCTACCGAAACGGCCGATTCGTCAGTGTCGCAGACGATCCCGCGGTCGTTCCGCACCTCGACGGCCTGATCGCACTGAGCAACCGGGTGCAGCGGTTCTTCCGCGAATGGGCCGCCGTGGAAGGCCGCCGATCGCCGGTTCGATTCGTCGATCTTTATACGCCGCTGAACTTCATGGCGACACTGCACATGGCGATGATGGAACCCGCGCCCGACTTCACCGACCGGTTCGAGGCCAACGGCCGGTTGTTGCGGCAACTGGCGGGCCAACTGGTCGAGACCGTGCTCGCCGACAAATCCTCGCTGTTCGACGACGATGCCGCCGTGGCCCAGGTGCAGGCGTGGCAGCGCGACCCGCTGCTGAGGGAACTTCGCGCCGTGTATCGCCGTGAACAGCAGACCAATCCGGTCAGCTCCGACTGGATCCACACCGCTATCCGTGAGTTGCAGGTATGAACACGCACGACAACCAACACCGGCCCGCACCATTGGCGATCGTCGGGATCGGATGCCGACTACCCGGCGGGGTCGGCTCCGCCGAGGACTACTGGCAACTGTTGAGCGATGGTGTCGACGCGACCCGCGAGGTTCCCGAATCACGCTGGAATGCCGACCGATTCCACGACGCCAACCCGAAGAAGGTCGGCAAGATGGTCACCCGGCGAGGCGGTTTCCTCGACACCATCGACCAGTTCGATCCGCAGTTCTTCGGAATCTCGCCGCGGGAGGCGCATTCGATCGACCCGCAGCAACGCCTGATGCTGCAGACCACATGGGAAGCGCTGGAGGACGGAGGGCTGCGGCCCGACCATCTCGCCGGAACCGACGTCGGGGTGTTCATCGGCGGCTTCACCCTGGACTACCAACTGCTGCAGAACCAGGGCCGCGGCAGCCGCTACCAGTTCAAAACGCATTCCGCCGCCGGAATGATGATGACGATGCTGGCGAACCGCATCTCGTTCGCCTTCGACTTCCGCGGACCGAGCATGACGATCGACACGGCGTGTTCGAGTTCGCTGGTCGCGGTGCACCTTGCGGCCCAGAGCATTTGGAACGGTGAGAGCGAGCTCGCGCTGGCCGGGGGCGTCAACATCATGGTCGGGCCCAACACCGCGATCGCCGAGTCCAAGAGCGGGTTCCTCAGCCCCGACGGGCGCTGCAAGGCCTTCGACCAGTCAGCCGACGGCTACGCGCGCGGCGAGGGCGGCGCCGTCGTCGTCATCAAACCCCTCGAGCAGGCGTTGCGCGACGGCGACGAGATCTACGCCCAGATCCTCGGCACCGCGGTGTCCCAGGACGGCCGCACTGACGGCATCACGGTGCCCCGCGCGCAGGCACAGGCCGCCGCGATCACCTCGGCGCTTCGCCGGGCCGGCGTCCGGCCCAACGACGTCGGATACGTCGAAGCGCACGGCACCGGCACACCCGTCGGCGACCCGGTCGAGACGCGCGCGCTGGCGTCGGCGCTGACGTCGGACCGCACCGATCCGTTGCCGATCGGATCGGTCAAGACCAACATCGGTCACCTCGAAGCCGGCGCCGGGGTCGCCGGGTTGATCAAGACCGCGTTGGTGCTCAAACACGGATACATCCCGGCGCACCTGCATCTCCACAACCCCACCAGCCAGGTGTCTCTCACCGAGCTCAAGCTCGACGTGCCGCGCGCCGGCCGCCCCTTCCCCGCCGGACCGCGGATCGCGGGGGTCAACTCGTTCGGATTCGGCGGCACCAACGCCCACGCGGTGCTCGCCGAACCACCAGCCCCGGCCGATGTCCGAACCTCGAACACCGTCGAGCACCTTCCTCTCACGCTGCTGCCGATCTCGGCGCGCAGCGAGGAGGCCCTGGTGGCGTCGGCGCGCCAATTGGCCGACCACCTGGAGGCCGAACCGGACATCGGCCTGCCCGACCTGAGATTCACGCTGTCGCAACGTCGCTCGCACCTGAGCCACCGCCACACCCTTGTCACCGACAGCGTGTCCGATGCACGAGAGCAACTGCGCGCCCTCGCCGACGGCGGCCAGATCGCCTCCGCGCGCACGTCGTCATCGACGCCCAAGCTCACGTTCGTCTGCAGCGGGATGGGCCCGCAATGGTGGAAGATGTGCCGCGGGCTCCTGGGCGTCCTGCCCGCGTTCACCGAAAGCATCGCGCGAAGCGATCGCGAGCTGGCGCGCCACACCGACTGGTCCCTGATCGAGGAACTCCTGCGCGGCGAAGCGGATTCCCGCATGGGTGAGACAGAGTTCGCCCAGCCGGCCAATTTCGCGATCCAGGTCGCCCTGGCCGCGCAACTCGAACAATTCGGCATCCGGCCCGATGCCGTGATCGGCCACAGCGCAGGCGAAGTCGCCGCCCACCACCTCGCCGGGCTGCTGGACTTCGAGCAGGCGATCGAGGTCATCTACCACCGCAGCAGGCTCCAACAACGAACCAGCGGACAGGGCCGCATGCTGGCCGTCGGCTTGGACACCGACTCGCTGATGGCCGCCCTCGAGGACACAATGCGCGAGGAATTCGGGCAGCGGGTCTCGGTGGCGGCCGTCAACAGCCCGTCCGCGGTGACCATCGCCGGGGACGGTGAGGTACTGGACGACATCGCCCGCCGATTGGAAGACGCCGAGGTCTTCACTCGGTACCTGACCGGCAAGGTGCCCTATCACACCCATTACATGGACGCGATCAGAAGCGATCTCCGTGAGGCCCTCGACGGGTTGGCGTCGCGGCCTGCGCAGCTTCCGCTCTACTCGACGGTGACCGGCGACCTGTTGGACGGATACCGCTCCGGTGCCGCCTACTGGTGGCAGAACACCCGCGCCACAGTCCTTTTCGAGCCGGCGATCCGCCGCATGCTCGACGACGGCTACACCCACTTCGTCGAGCTCGGACCGCACCCGGTGCTGGCCTCGTCGATCTTCGAGATCGCCGGCGCGCAGAAGACCCTCGTCCAGGCCACGCAGCGACGCAACGACGACGACCTGCGCACGTTCATGACCGCCCTCGGGGCGCTTCACGACCACGGACACGACATCGACTGGGAGGCCCTGTATCCGCGCGGTGGAGCGCGGCTGCTGAAGCTGCCCCGCTACCCGTGGCAGTCGCGGCGCTACTGGAACGAGACCCAGGAGGCCACCGAGGCGCTGCACTATCACCCGGTGCACCCGCTGCTCGGCCAGCCGGTCAGTGCCGCACACCCCACCTGGGAAATCGAATTGAGCACCGCCCTCGTGCCGTTTCTCTCCGACCACCGGGTCCAGGGCAGCGTCGTCGTGCCCGGCGCGGCCTACATCGAGTTGGCGCTGGCCGCGGCCAAAGAGACCTACGGAGTGGACCTCGCCGTCGACAACCTGGTGCTGCACCGCGCACTCATCCTCGACGACACCTGCGATCCCATCCTGCGGACCACCCTCAACCAGGACACCGGGGCCCTGGAATTCGCCGCGCACACCGCGACCACCGACGGCGAACTCAAATGGACGATCACCGCGACGGCAGAACTCGCCACGCTCCCGAAATCGGGCGGCACCCCGCCTCCGATGGCCGAGGCGGCGCCCGCCAATGCCATGAGCGGCGACGAGTTCTACGCCCTCACCGAAGCCATCGGGTTCGACTACGGGGACGCGTTCCGATCCGTCACCGGCCTCACCGCCGGCGACGCGTGGGTGGTCGCCGAGATGGAGATTCCGGCCCGGATCGCCGCCGAGCTCGACGACTACCGGTTCCACCCGGCCCTGATCGACGGCGCCTTCCAAACGCTGTTCGGTGCACCGCTTCCCGGTGGCAGCGCCGCCGAAAGCCCATACCTGCCCGTCCGGATCCGGCGCAGCGCCGTGTACGGCACACCCAAAGGCGATATGACCGTACGGCTGGCCGTCAGGTCGGCGACCGCCGAGGAGATCGAGAGCGACATCGCGATCTGCGACCATCGCGGGGAGCGACTGGCGGTCTTCGAGGGCTTCACGGTGCGGTCGCTGAGCGCCTCGACGCGCATGTCGCCGGAGCGAATCGACAAGGGACTCTACGAACTTCAGTGGGTTCCCGCGGCCGAGCCCAGCAGTGAGGACTGCGTGGAGCCGACCGACACGGCGTCATGGCTGGTGTTCGTCGACGACACCGGATTCGGTGAAGCGCTCGCCGATCTCCTGCGAAACCGGGGCCACCGCGTACACACCGTCACCCACCGCATCGTCGATGCCGTAACCGCGGTCGACGGCGGATACGCGATCAACGAACGGCGTCCCGAACAGGTGGCCCAGCTGTTCGAGCGGCACCTCGCCGAAGACGGCGACCTCACCGGTGTCATCGACTGCTGGCCAATGGATCTCGACGCCGACGCGCAGGCCTGCGACCCGGACGGCGCCGACCACCTCGGTGTCCTCACGCTGTTGCGCATCACGAAGGCCCTGGCCGCACACGACACTGTGTGCCCGCGCCTGTACGTCATCACCGCGAACGCGCAGCCGGCGCTGGGCACCGAACCACTGGCCGTCGACCAGTCCACGGTGTGGGGGCTCGGCAGGGTCGTCGGCCATCAGGAGTTCGTCGAGCGGTGGGGCGGTCTCATCGACATCGACGACACCGATGACGTCGGCGACACCGCCGCGCGTGTCTGCCGGCACATCCTCGATTCCACGTCCGAGGATCAGGTGGCGATCCGCGGCGAGGTGACGCTGGTTCCGCGGCTGCGGCACAGCACAAACCTCACAAAACCGTTTCCCACCAAGCTCTCTCCCACCGCGACCTACGTCGTCACCGGCGGCACCGGCGCGCTCGGTCGCACCGTCGCCACCTATCTGGCCGAGCACGGCGCACGACACATCGCGCTGCTGAGCAGAAGCGGCCTGCCGCCGCGCCACCGGTGGCCCGGCATCACTCCCGACGACCCGCAGTTCACCGCCGTCGACACCGTCCGGGCCGTCGAACGCCTCGGCGCACAGGTGAGCGCCGCGAGCGTCGACATCACCGATGCCGATGCGGTGGCGGCTTGGCTGGCCGACCACGACCGCAACACAGACCGGCCGGTCCGCGGAGTCATCCACGCCGCAGGCGCGGTCCACGACCAGCTCCTGGTCAACGTCAGCGAAGACGACTTCCGCAAAGTGCTGGGTCCCAAGGTCACCGGCACCCGGGCCCTGCACACCGCGTTCGCCGGCCAGGAACTCGACTTCTTCGTGATGTTCGGCTCCGCCGGCTCGGTCATCGCCTCACCCGGGCAGGGTAATTACGCTGCTGCCAACGCGTACCTCGACGCGTTCGCACATCACCGGCAGGCGCAGGGACTTCCCGCCCTCACCGTGGGCTGGGGACCGTGGTCGGTGGGGATGGTCGAAGACCTCAACCTCGAAAACGTCTACGCCATGCGAGGAATCGAGTTGATCACCCCGGCGGCGGGAGCGCTGATCCTCGACCGCCTGATCACCCAGACCACCCCGAATGTCATCGCCGTCAGCGCCGACTGGAACCGTGCTCGCCAGCTGCTGGGCGGGCACCTTCCGAAGATGTTCGCCGACCTCGACGCGGCCACCGCCGCTCCGACGGACCCCGGGACGGACGGATCGTTGCTCGAGCTGCTGGCGAACACCCCGGAACCCGAACGCCTCAACGTGATCACCGATCACGTCGAGCGTCTCGTCGCGGCAGTGTTCGACTGTGCCGTCACCGATTTCGCGAACGACGACCTGCTCGACGACATCGGCCTGGACTCCATGATGGCGATGGACTTCCGGGTCAGGATCAACACCACGTTCTCGATCGACCTGCCGGTGTTGGAGATCCTGAAGGGCGTCAGCGTCGGCTCGCTGGCCGCCCGTGTGCTCGACGAACTGCACACGATCCACGGTGCCACCGAAACGGCCGCGCCCCCGACCGAACCGGCCGTGGGTGACGTCGATCAGCTGATCGACGGGATGTCGGAGGACGATCTGCGAGAACTCCTGGCCGAACTCGAAGGCGGCACCGCGCCGTGACCGAGGCGGCTTCGACGGCGGTGCACGTGCGGGGGCTCTCGAAGGCCTACGGACCGATCCAGGCGGTTGCCGAACTCGACCTCGACGTCGCCTACGGTGAGGTCTTCGCCATTCTCGGCCCCAACGGCGCCGGCAAGTCGACAACCATAGAAATACTGGAGGGCAACAGAAGTCGCGACGCCGGACACGCGCGGGTGCTGGGCGAGGACCCCGCGGCGGCGGGACGCACCTGGCGGGCCAGGATCGGCATCGTGCTGCAGGAGGTCAGCGACGCCGGGATGCTCTCGGTGCGCGAAACCGTGCAGATGTTCGCGAACTGTTACGGCACCGCCCGCGAACCCGAAGACGCGCTCGAACTCGTCGGTCTGGACACGGCCGCGGACTCGCGGGTGCGCACGCTTTCCGGCGGTCAACGCCGTCGCCTCGACGTCGCGCTCGGGATCATCGGCAAGCCCGAGCTGCTGTTCTTGGACGAACCCACAACCGGTTTCGACCCTGAGGCGCGTCGACAGTTCTGGCAACTGATCAAGTTGCTGGCCGCCGACGGCACCACAATTCTGCTGACCACCCACTACCTCGAAGAGGCCGCGGCGCTGGCCGACCGGGTCGCGGTGATCGCAGGAGGCAGGGTCGTGGCCGTCGATTCGCCGGTGCGGTTGGCCGAGCATGTGAGCTCGGCCGCCACAGTGCAATGGATCGAGAACGGCCAGATAAAAGTCGAGACAACGGATTTCCCGACCGAGCTTGTCCGTCGCCGCAGCAGGAACGGTGTCGAACTGGAGCAGCTGACGATCAGTCGACCGACACTCGAGGACGCGTACCTACACCTGATCGGTCGGCCATGACGGATATCGAACACATCACCGCCGCCTCACCGCCGCGACACCGCACCACTGCGCAACCGGCGCTGCCGTCGCCGCTGCGGATCGGGCTGTCGCGGGTCGTTCCCGAACTGAAGATGTTCTACCGCCGGCCCGAGCAGATGGTGCTGACGTTCTCCATGCCCGCGGTGATCTGCCTGCTGCTGGGTTCGATCTTCTCCGAGGAGCTGCCGGGCAGCCAGACCAGCACCGGTGCGGTGATCGCCGCGAGCATGCTCGCCTACGGCATCCTGTCCGCGTCGTTCGTCAACCTCGGCACCAGCATCGCCGCCGACCGTGACACCGGGGCCTTACGCCGCCTTCGGGGCACTCCGACGACGGCGTCGTCGTATTTCATCGGCAAGATCGCGCTCGTCGCGGTGGTCAGCCTCGCCGAGGCAGTTCTGTTGTTGGCAGTGGGTGTGCTCGCCTTCGGGTTGCGCCTGCCGGCCGACGGATTCGGATGGTTCACCCTCGCGTGGGTATCGGTCCTGGGCATCGTCAGCTGTTCGCTGCTGGGCATCTTGATCAGCAACCTCGCGAGCAACGCCGTGTCCGCCGCCGTCATCACCAACGGCCCTTCGGTGGCACTGCAATTCGTCTCGGGCACCTACGTGCCGCTGATGATCCTGCCGACGTGGATGTTGGTGATCGGCTCCCTGTTCCCGGTCAAGTGGATGGCCCAAGGATTTCGTTCGGTGCTGCTGCCCGCGGAGATGGTCGCGCTGGAACCGGCAGGCAGCTGGGAACATTGGCGCATCTTCCTCGTGTTGGCGGCGTGGAGCGCCGCCGGGCTGATCGGTTGTCTCGCGATGTTCCGATGGTCGGACCGGAGCTGATCGCGCCGGGCTAACTCTCGTCGGCCAGCCACTTGCGTACGAGATCGCCGTCGTGGGCCTCGACCGATCGCAGCTCCGTCAGCGTCGGATGCCCGGCATCCAAAAGTGCGCTGTCGGTGTCCTCCTCCGGTTGGTCGGGCACCTCCACCTCGGTCAGGCGCACGCCCCCGTTGCGTACCTCCTCGACTTTCGTCTGCACCGCACCGCCGCGGGCCAACCGCGCGTGGCGGATCGGTCCGATCTCATCGGCGGGCCGGTCCGGGACGTTGAGCGAGAGCACGGTGCCCTCGGGTGCGTCGAGCAGTAGATCCAGCACCGGCGCCAGCAGACCGGCGGCGGTCTTCCAGTGCCGCTCCCCGGTGGGGTGCAGCGCGACGTCCAGCGATACCGCCAGTGCGCGGGTGTCACTGATCTTCGCGGTGAGTGCCGCGCCGACGGTTCCGGAGTGCAGGATGGCCCGGCCGACGTTGGCGCCGTGGTTGATTCCGGACAGCACGAGGTCCGGCCGAGGATCGAACCAGCCGTTGAGCGCGGCGGCGACGATGTGTCCGGGCTGGGCCTGCACCGCCCACGCCTCGACACCGTCAAGGGCGGCCAGCTTGCGTTGCTCGACGACCGTTCGGCCATCCCGGCGGACTGCGCTCAGCGCGGCGCTGGCCCCGCTAGCCTGTTCGGCCGGGGCGGCCACGATCACCTCCAATCCCGCCTCGAGCGCCGCACCCACCAGTGCGTGCAGGCCGGGGGAGTCGATTCCGTCGTCGTTGGTCACCAGTGCGCGCGGCACGTTCCACCTCCTCCAGTTCGATGGCCCTACGTCAGCGGGCGCAACTCCACGCGTTCGGCAAGCGTCTCCACGGCGCGCGCACCGCCGGTGCCCAACCCGTGCCGCACGACGTTGAGCGCGCCGCACGCCGCCCCGATCTGCAACGCCCGGCGCAGCGGGCGGCCGCTGGCCAGTGCGGCGACGATGCCGGCGGTCATCGAGTCCCCGGCACCGGCCGAATCGGCCGGTTCCAGCGTCGGCATCGTGATCTCGAGAACGTCACCGTCGTCGTCCTCCTCGCCGAGCAGCGCCAGGGCGGGGGCGTCACCGGAGCGCGACACGACGATCGTGTTCGCGCCTTCGTCTCGCATGCAGCGCATGGCCGCGACAAGATGCTTCGCGTCCTCGGATTTGGCCCTGCCGTCGTCGAGCAACTCTTCGTGGCTGACCTTGATCAGGTCCGGTCCGCCGGCGAGCACCGCCTCGAGTCGCTCGCCGGACAGGTCCGCCGCCACCTTGCAGCCGTTGGCGCCGAGGTCGGTGGACAGGCGCCGGTACAGGTCGGCGGGCAACACGTCGTCTTCCTGCGGGCCCGACAGCAGGACCCGACCGTGGGTCAAACCCTCGGTCAGGGTGAGCTCGTAGAGGGAGTCCAGTTCGTGGCGGTCCAGGGGGCTGCCCGCGGCCTCGGCGACAACCTCGCGGCCGCCCGAGCGGCGGTCGTGCACATAGGATCCGTTGCGTGCGCTGACCGGCACCGTCTGCACGGTGACGTTCTGTGCGGGCAGAAGGTGGCCCAGGACGTCGCCCGTCTCGCCGCCGAGGGCCGAGCACAGCACGACCGGCACGCCGAGCGAGGACATCATGCGCGACTGCCAGACACCCTGGCCGCCGGCGTGGACGTGGATGTCGGCGTCGCCCGATCGGTTCTCGACCGTCACGGTGAGCACGGGCAGCGGGGCGAAAATGACCACGGCGGCCGGTCCGGATGCGTCGCCGTCGGATTCGTCGCCGCGAGATTCCCTGTCTGTCATGGGTTGCGGAGTACCCAGCCTGAGCGCCGACTACCCGGCGACATCACGGAGGGCTCCGCGCCGACCAACGTCGAGCGCGCCGCGACTAGAGTCCGTTGGCATGTCACTGGCAGCGCAGTTGTGGACGGAGAACGCCGATGTGGTGGCCGAGGTGCTGGCCAACCCGTTCGTTCGGGGCATCGGGGACGGCTCACTGGACCGCGATCTGTTCGCGGGCTACATCGCGCAGGACGCGTTCTTCCTCGAATCCTTCGCTCGCGCATATGGTCTGGCGTTGGCCAGGAGCTCGGACACCGCCACGCTGCTGACCTTCGCCGACCTGCTCGCCGGCGTGCGTGAAGAGCTCGGCCTGCACGCGTCCTATGCCGCGTCGTGGGGGATCGACATGGCCGGCGTCGAACCCGCCGCGGCGACACTGGCCTACACCGAGTTCCTGCTGGCCACCGCCGCCACCGCCGACATCGGCGTCGTGTGCGCGGCGATGACACCCTGCATGCGTCTGTACGCGCACATCGGGGTCACGCTCGACGCCGACGCCGCCGGGCCCTACGCGCAATGGGTGCAGACCTACGCCGATCCCGGTTTCGAGGAGGTGGCGTCACTCTTGGAGCGACTGCTCGATCAGCAGGCCGACGACGTGTCCGCCGCACGGATCGCCTATCGGCGCGCGATGCGGCTGGAGCTGGCGTTCTTCGACGCGGCCTTCAACCGCGGGGATCAGACGTAGCGCGGGCGACCGGCCAGCGCGCCGAGCGCGATCTGCGCTACGTATACGCCGAGGAACATCATCCACGGTACGGTCCACCCGTGCGTCACGTCGTGCAGTAGCCCGAACAGGAACGGGCCCACACCCGCGATCAGATAGCCGAATCCCTGTGCCATGCCGGACAATTGCGCGGTGTCTTCGGCGTTTCGGGCCCGCAGCGCGATCACGGCGAGCGCCAGGGCGAACACACCCATCCCGACTCCGATCAACACGCTCCACAACACGGGCTGCGCGGCAGGCGCGAGCATCAGGCCGAGCGTGCCCACCAGCCCCACGGCGCCCAGGCCGACGATCCATGCGCTCTGCGCGCGACTGCGCGCGGCCAGCGGGGCGATCACCAACGCGATGGGCACACCGACCAGCGAGGTGAGGCCGACGAGCAGACCGGCCTGGGTCTTCTCGACGCCGTTGTCGATGAATACCTCTGGCAGCCAACCCATCACGATGTAGGCCATCAACGACTGGCAGCCGAAGAACAGCGTGACCGTCCACGCCAACCGGTTTCGCAACAGTGAGCGTCTGCCCCCGGCGGGGGCGGTGCTCGCTGCCCAGGTGCCTGCGTGTCGTCGCGAGGTGGGTAGCCACGCCATGAGCGCGACGAAGGAAACCGCCGCCCACGCCGCCAGCGCGGCGCGCCACCCGCCCAGCGGATCCTCGAGGCCGGGTGTCACCGCCGACCCCAGCGCGCCGCCGCCTTGCAGTGCGGCGGTGTAGATCCCGGTCATCAGCCCGACCCGCGCGGGGAAGGATCCCTTGATCACCACGGGAATCAACACGTTGGCCAACGCGATCCCCGCGCACGCGATCAGCGTCGCCGCGATCACGGTGTGCGGGCCGCCGACGGTGCGGGCGAGCAGGCCGACGGTGAGCGCGGCCAAGGCGGCCGAGATGGTGCGACCGAGCCCGATGCGGGCGGCGAGCCGGGGCGCGGTGAGTCCCGCCACCGCGAAACACAGCGCGGGCACTGTGGTGAGGAGACCGGCCCACGTCGCCGAGACCCCGAGTTCGGAACGCATCTCACCGAGCAGGGGCGCCACACTGGTCACGGCCGGGCGCAGGTTGAGAGCGGTCAGGACCACCGCAAGGGCCAGCAGCGCACCGCCGGCCACCACCGAAATGGGAGCCTGATCGGCCTCGGCGGGATCCTTGACGCCCACGGCCAGCCGCGTCGGTGACACGTCTTCTTCATCATCCCGCCGGCCGACACGCATCCTGCTAATCTGCCATACATCCCATGATTGGTTGAAAGGATGTCTCTGTGCCGTTGGTCACCGCGCACCGGTCGGGCCTCGTCGATCAGGTCATCGAGCAGTTGCGGGACACGGTCGCGCGGGGGGAATGGCCGGTGGGACTGCGCATCCCCAACGAGACGGTCCTGGTGGCGTCGCTCGGGGTGGGCCGCAACACCGTGCGCGAGGCGGTCCGGGCCCTGGCCCACGCCGGCATCCTCGAGGTGCGACAGGGCGACGGCACCTATGTCCGGGCCACCAGCGAGGTGTCGGGTGCGCTGCGCCGGCTCTGCGGCGCCGAGTGGCGCGATGTGCTCGCGGTCCGGCGCGCGCTGGAGGTCGAGGGTGCCAGGGCCGCCGCCGTCCGCCGAACCGACGACGATCTCGCCGAGTTGCGCGCCTTGTTGGCGCGCCGAGACGCCTGCCTGGCCGGCGGGGACACCGACGAATTCGCCCGCGCCGACGCCGAATTCCACCTCGCGGTGGTCCGCAGTTCGCACAACGCCACGCTGACGGAGCTGTACCGGGGGTTGATGGAAGCCATCACGGCAAGCGTCGCCAGCGGCCAGGACGCCGCCGTGGAAGTCGTCGACCACGGTGTGCTGCTCGAGCACATCGCCGCCGGTGACGTCGAGCAGGCCGCACTGACCGCAGCCCAGATCATCGACGGGGCTCTCGCCGGCCTTCCCCCGACCGACGGCTGATCTCACCCCCGGGCAGCGGGGCGTGGCCTGCTACCCAGGGCGACGACCAGAGCGGCCGCGGCCAGTGACAGGGCGCCGACCACCCACAGCGCGACCCTGCTGTTGCCGGTCAGATCGGTGAGCCAGCCGGTGATGTATGGCCCGCCGAAACCGCTCAGATTTCCGAGGGAGTTGATCAGTGCGATCCCGCCGGCGGCCGCCGCTCCGGTGAGGAAAGACGATGGCAGGGACCAGAACACGGGTAGGGCGCACATGACGGCGCAGGTGCACAACGTGACGGCCAGCATCGCAAGGTAGGCATCGGTCATGTAGAGGGCTGCGGGGATGGCGACACCGCCCACGATCGCCGGGATGGCGACGTGCCAGACCCGCTCGCCGGTCCGGTCGGAGTGCCAGGCCCAGGGCACCATGACGATCGCGGCCACGGCGTAGGGGATCGACGTGACCAGTCCGCGCTGGATCACGTTGAGATGGACGCCGTACTCCTCTTGGAACCCGGCGACGATGGTGGGCAGGAAGAACCCGACCGCGTACAGCCCGTAGGTGATGCCGAAGTAGATGAACGCCAGGGCCAGTATCCGCGGATGGGTCAGTGCCTTCTTCAGCGGCCAGTGACCACCACTACTCTCGGCAACGGCCCGCTCATCGTCCAATGTGGTTTGCAGCCAGCGCTTTTCGTCGTGGTTCAGCCAGCTCGCGACGGCGGGCCGGTCGGTGAGATAGAACCAGCAGATCACGCCCAGTAGGACGGCGGGAAGCCCCTCGACCAGGAACATGAACCGCCAGCCGGCCAACCCGAACAAGCCGTGTCCCCAGTCGATGATCAACGACGAGACCGTCGCCCCGACCGCGGTCGAGACCGGTACGGCGACCATGAACAGCGACACCGCCCGCGACCGCTGCTTCTCGGGAAACCAGAACGTCAGGTACAAGATGATGCCCGGGAAGAAGCCGGCTTCGGCCACGCCGAGAAGGAAGCGTAGAACGATCAGCGTCTCCGCGTTCGGTACGAAGGCGATTGCCGCGCTGATGATTCCCCAACTCACCATGATCCGCGCCAGCCAGCGCCGGCCACCGAACTTGTGCAGGGCGATGTTGCTGGGCACTTCGAGCAGCAGGTAGCCGAGGAAGAAGATCCCCGACGCGAAGCCGAACATCTTGGCGCTCATCGCGAGGTCGTCGTTCATGCCGTTGGGCCCGGCGAAGGCGATGTTGACCCGATCGAGATAGTTGACGATGTAGAGCAGGACGAGGAATGGAATCAGGCGCCTGCTGACCTTCGCCAGCGTCCTGTCCTCGAGGGCGCGATCCGGCAGGTAAGTGCTCACGCCTACTGCGAGGTCTCGATGCTCGACATCACCAATTGCAGATACGGGCGGTAGAGGTCTTCGCCGTCCAGATGACTGTCCAGGGTGATGCCGTCATTGGCGGCCAGAATCACTCGGGCCAGGGTCTCGGCCTCCATGGTGAGGGCCCCGCCGATCCGGGCGACGTTCTTGCTGATGAACTCGCCGAGCGCGCGAACTGTTTCAAGACGCTGAGCGGCGACGCGTTCGCCGGCATCGGGGTTGCGCAGCAGGAACAACTTCAGCTCCAAACCGAGTGCCGCCCGGTCTGTTCCGCGGCTCAGTTGGCGCCACCGGTCGGCCAACTCGTCGAGGTCGACGTCATCGAGTCGATGGAACGACATCATCACCTCGATGAACCCGTCGAGGAAGCGCTGCCGCTGGCGGTCCACGACCGCCAGGAACAGCTTCTCCTTGGCGCCGAACTGCGAATAGATGGCGCCCCGAGTGAATCCCGCGGCGTCGGCGATCTCCTCGAGCGCTGCACCGGTCAGGCCCTTGCGAGCGAACACCTCCTCCGCGGCATCCAAGAGGATCTGCCGGGTGTGCTCGGCACGCCGCTCTTTCGTCCACCGCTCGGCCACGGGGTCATCCTCTCACCAAACTGGCCGACGACGGCCGAGCCACGGACTCGACGGTTCGGATCTGCGAGTCGAGGAGGAGGTCGGCGAACAGGTCTGCATCCACGACATCGTTCGACCAGAACTGCTCCGATGGCTCGACGTGAGTGTCGAGCCCAGCGGCGTGCAGGGCATAGCCCTTGAATCTCCGGGCCGCCGGACTCAGCTCATGGCGGACGGGGTATTTGGGCTCAGCCGGCTCGCAGTCGGCACGCGGTCCCCAGAACAGAAACTGCGAACCCAGCCCGGCCCGTGGCAGCGTCACCCCCGTCGTGCGTCGGTTCACAGAAGGCGAATCGCCAGGCAGGACTCGGATGTGCATCACCCGACCAGCCTTCGCCGGTATCTCCTCGGGTTCCCCAGGCGACCGGGTGCGGGTTCCGAGAATGGTCAGCGCCGTTGAGTGGGCGGTGTCTTCGGTGACGACGACGACGCGCCATCCCGCACGAACGCGGTCGAACATCAGCCCGCCGGCGTGACGCACCGCATCCGCGACGGTGGCGCTGACCACGTCAAGTCGGTAGTTGCTCAACGCCAGCCTCCTTGGTCGTTCCGAAAGGTGTGATCCCGACCACCTTTATACACGGTTGTATCTTCAATACGTTCGTGTATATGGTGAATCACGTCACAGGCGGTGGACGCTCGGATCCATGCCACAGCCCAGGCGGGCCAAGCCTCGTCCGGCATGGGATTCCGGCACCCCGCGTGCTCTCGCCGACTGAGGAGGACTCCCTTGATGCCAGCAACGCGGCCAGGAGAATGGCTCGACCCGGACTCCGGGCTGGGTCTCGGACTGGAAGACGTCCAGCCGGGGACGTTCAACACGACGATTCGCACCGACCGCTACACCTGTCCCGAATACGCCGCGGGTGAGCGGGAGAACATCTGGATGCGCGCGTGGCAGATTGTGGGCCGGGTGGACGAGCTGCCAAAACCCGGCGACTGGAAAAAGTACGACATCATGGATCAGTCGTTCATCATCGTGCGCGGAAAGGACGAGAAACTCCGCGGTTTCGTCAACGCGTGCAGGCACCGCGGCAACGCGCTGTGCATCACCGAGACCGGAAATGCCAAGCGCGGCTTCCTGTGTCAGTACCATCTCTGGTCGTATGACCTCGAGGGCAGGCTCAAGGGATTGCTGCGCGAGAACCTCGCCGGGCCGATCGACAAGACCGAGAACTCGCTGCTTGCGGTGTCGGTCGACACCTTCGCCGGATTCATCTTCCTCAACCCCGACCCCGAGGCGCAGCCGCTACGGGAGTATCTGGGCGAGGACGTGGTCACGTTGCTCGAGCCCTACAACATCGACAAGTTCACCACTGTCATGGATGTCACCGAGGCCATCGAGTGCAACTGGAAGGTCGTCATGGACGCCTTCGAGGAGGGCTACCACATCAACGGCATCCACCCTCAGCTGTTGCAGGTGTTGCACATCAATCCGAGGACCGCGCGTTACCGGTTCTTCGAAAACCACAGTGTCGCAATGGCTCCGTTCGAGGTCACGGGTGCCAGTGCACAGGAGCAGGTCGAAGGCATGCTCGCGCTGCCGGAGACCTTCCCCGGGACTGTTGCGGTGATCCCGCGATTCCAGGAACTCCTCGCGCCGTATCAGGACGAGGACGGAAAGGTCACGTTCCCGGACGACGTCACCCCTCGCCTCCTGCTGCAACAGGCCACCCGGGAGGTGTTGACCGGCATGGGCCTCGACGTCAGCGCTCTGACGGACAGCCAGATGGTCGACAACCAGGGCTGGGTGTTGTTCCCCAACTACTTCATGACCGTTCGCGCAGGCGAATGCCACGTCATCATGTCAAGACCGCACCCCGACGGCGACCCGAACCGCTGCATCTGGCACGTGGCCAGCTACATGTACGTCCCGGAGGAGTTCCGCGAAGCCGTGCGTGCCGAGGCGATCGTGGTGGACACGCCAGGCAGCTACAAGTACTTCGAGGCGCTCCAGCAGGACTACGAGCAGATGCCTCGCCAGCAGAAGGGTTTGCGCAACGACCGGCTCGACCACATGTCGCTCGTGAAAGAGGAAGTCGTCATCGCGCATTTCCATTCGGTGATCGACCGCTACATGGCCAACACCGCGACCAATTGAGGGATCCAAAATCAAATCGAAAGAAGACACAATGACTCTCGAGGAGCGCATCGCGCACCACATCCGAATGGCCGAGGCCTACCGTGATGCCTACTTGCGCCAAGGTGTGCAAGACGGTGAAGCCTTCGCGGACACGTGGAAATTCGCTCCTGACGGGGTTTACGTCTCGCCGTACTTCACCGGCGATGAGGTGTTCAAGCTCAGCGAGTTTCCCGCGGACACCGCTAAGGCCTCCACGATGGAGGCCAAGGCGTATTCGCTGAGCTTTCCCGACTGGAAGCCTGCCGATTTCGCCTACTGGCCGGCCGACCACGGCTTCGTGATGAAGACCCGATGGGAGGGTCACACGACTGACAACGTCAAGATGGGCTTCTACTCGTACAGCTTCGTCGATACCGACGAGCACGGGCAGATCACCCGGTGGGAAACCCACGTCAACGACGAATACAACGCCTTTCTGGACGTCGCCATCGGTGTCCACGGTCCGTTCCACGGCACTGGCGAGTACCTGGACGCGCTCGAGCGCCGCCTGGCTGAAGCGGGGGTGACGGTATGACAACCATCGACGACCTCCTCACCACGACAACCGGTCGGTCGCGTGCCGTGCTGGAGTACAGCCAGATCACCAAGCGATTGGTCGACAGTGCGAAGCGGCCCGGCTTCACCGTCGAAAGCTGGGCACCGCTCGGAGAACTGATCGCCATCGATGAGTTCGTCCGCGTCGGTCCGTTCAAAGAGGTGATGGACTGGAACCAGTACACCGAGTTTCTGACGAACTGGGCCATGTCATCGGACTGGGACTGTTCGTTCCAAAGGATAACCGAGACACCGGATTTGGTGTTCCTCGAACTCGAAGAACGTAGCCGCATCGGTGACTTCAGCAGCGTGGTCAATTCCCTGTCGGTCTACGAGTTCGACGCCGACGACAAGGTGCGGCGCATCGCCGTCTATCTACAGATGGAGATGCCTAGCGGCGCGCCGATGCCGAGTTTCGACGACGGCGGGGCAGGGGAGTGACCAAGCCGGAGGCCGCGGCCAGAGCAGCTGATCTGGACGAGGTGGACTTCTTCACCGACAACGAAATACTGCGTGATCCCTACGATTTTCTCGCCGCCGCTACTCCTACCTACCGACCTTCATCCTGCGCGGGCTGACCCGCCTGCACATCGAATTCTCCTAAGGGCTCTACCAATATGCCGTTCGAAGACACCACCGCCATCGTCACCGGCGGTGCCGCCGGCCTTGGCCTTGCCATCACCGAGGCGCTCACCGCACGTGGCGCGAAAGTCGCGATATTCGACATCACCACCGATGAAATCGAGACCCAGGTCGACCGCTTGCGCCGCGACGGCGCGAAGGTCGCCGGTTACGTCGTCGACGTCTCAAACCGTGCCGCAGTGGAGTCCGCAGTGGCCCAGGTCCGAGCCGACCTCGGCCCGGTGTTGATGCTGATCAACAACGCCGGCATCGAGCAGTTCGGCAAGTTCGCCGAGATCACCGACGAGCAATGGGACCGGGTGATGGCGGTGAACCTGCGCGGACCGTTCATCTGCACCCAGGTGGTGCTGCCCGACATGCTCGACGCACAGTGGGGTCGCATCGTCAACATCTCGTCGTCGAGTGCACAGGGCGGACAGTCCCGCATGGCGGCGTACGTCAGTTCCAAGGCCGGGGTGATCGGATTCACCAAGAGTCTCGCGTTGGAGCTGGGGCCGAAAGGCATCACGGTCAACACCATTCCGCCCGGCATGGTGGTCACTCCGATGTTGGAAAAGGCGATCGAGGAAGGGCGGTTCACCGCGTCACTGGAGCATTTCGCCAAGATCACCCCGGTCCGCCGCGCGGGTCGGCCCGAGGACATCGCCAACGCCGCGATCTTCCTGTGTCAAGACGAATCCGATTACATCACCGGCCAAGTCATTCCCGTCAACGGAGGACGCCGGACATGACGGGCACCCAGAGCACACCGCCGCTGCTGACACCGCTGACGGCCGAGGAATGGGGTGACGACGAGTACGCCGCGTTCGGTGCACTAATGGGCCTTCCGGGGCAGAAGGTTCCCCGGGCGGGTTCCGGCCATGCCGCCGACCCCCTCAAGTTCGACATCATCGGCCTGCTCGCACGCCACCCCAAGATGGCCCGCCGATTCCTGACCTTCAACGGTTGGCTGCTGCAGCGCGGCGAATTGCCGCTGCGCCTGCGCGAACTGGCGGTGCTACGGGTGGCGCTCACCCGGCGGTCCGCCTTCTTCTGGGGGGAGCACTTCAAGGTCGCGACGGATGGCGGCGTACCGCAGGAAGACATCGCGCGCCTCGCGAAGGGTAACGAGGGTTTCGCCGGTGCCGACCGGTTGGTGCTCGACGCCACCGACGAACTGATCAGCCAGGGCCGCGCCGAGGAAGCTACGTGGCAACGCCTCACCGACGAACTCGGCACGCACCAGGCGATGGAACTCATCTTCGTCGTCGGCACCTACGCGATGCTGGCAATGGCGTTCGACACCTGGCGTCTTGCCCCACCCGCCGGCAGCCCGCCGCTACCCGAGCTGCCCGCGACCAGCACCAGTCAGCTCTAGCCGCAGCGACATTCAGGTCGGCGCCTGTCCGGCAACAGCTTTGACCCCGAGCCGATCGTCGGCGGCCCTGTGATCCGCTCCGGCCGCCCTGCGAGACGTTTCAAGTGGCTCCCGAATGGAAACCCGCCGCCGCGAGCAGGCCTGCCGTCAATGACGGTTATCGGCACCGAGACAGTCGCGATAGGGAGACATCGATGGCGGACGACCGCGCACCCAAAGAAGCCGTCAAGGGCATCGTCGAAGAGGCCAAGGGCAAGGCCAAGGAGGCGGCCGGGACGCTACTCGGCAACGAAGAACTCAAGCGCGAGGGCCAGGCCGACCAGCACAATCCGTCTTACATTCCCGGCGCGCCCGGTCCGGAGGCGCCGTCGTTCGACGAGCCGACCGCCCCGCGCGAGCCCCTGCCGCCGAAGCCCGATCAGACTGCACCGAAACTGCGCACGGCCACGGGGGCTTCCGCCGAGGGACCGATGACCGCCCGTGGGCAGCAGGGTGCGTACCTCACCACCGCGCAAGGCGCGCGGCTCTACGACACCGACCACTCCCTGAAGGCCGGCGAGCGTGGGCCGACTCTGTTGCAGGACCACCACCTCCGCGAGAAGATCACCCACTTCGACCACGAACGGATCCCCGAGCGGGTGGTGCACGCCCGCGGCGCGGGTGCGCACGGTGTGTTCCGCGCCAACGGTGCCGCCGAGAAGATCTGTAAGGCGGGCTTTCTGAAGTCCGGCGCGGAGACCGAGGTCTTCGTCCGCTTCTCCACCGTCCTGGGCAACCGCGGTTCGGCCGACACGGTGCGTGACACCCGCGGCTTCGCCACCAAGTTCTACACCCACGAAGGCACCTTCGACCTCGTCGGTAACAACATCCCGGTGTTCTTCATCCAGGACGGTATCAAGTTCCCCGACGTCGTCCATGCCGCCAAACCGCATCCGGATCGCGAGATCCCGCAGGCACAGAGCGCACACGACACCTTCTGGGACTTCGTCTCGCTGCACACCGAAGCGCAGGCGCACACCATGTGGAACATGTCCGATCGCGGAATTCCGCGGTCCTACCGAATGATGGAGGGGTTCGGCGTCCACACGTTCCGGTTGATCGGGACCGACGAATCCACGTCACTGGTGAAGTTCCACTGGAAGCCCCGGCTCGGTGTGCACTCCCAGGTGTGGGAAGAAGCGCAGATCACCGGTGGGGTGGATCCGGACTTCCATCGACGCGACCTCGCGGACGCGATCGAGAAGGGCGTCTACCCCGAGTGGGACCTCGGGGTGCAGGTGTTCCCGGACACCCCGGAGCAGATGTTCGAGGGCATCGACTTGCTCGACCCGACGAAGATCGTGCCCGAGGAATTGGCCCCGGTGCAGGTCATCGGGACGCTTCAGCTCAACCGCAACGTGACGAACTTCTTCGCCGAAACCGAGCAGGTGGCATTTCACCCCGGCCACCTGGTGCCCGGGATCGACATCACCGACGACCCGCTGCTTCAGGCGCGGCTGTTTTCCTATCTCGACACTCAGATCACCAGGCTGGCGGGCCCGAACTTCAGCCACATCCCGATCAACCGGCCCCACGCTCCGGTCAACGACATGTTCCGCGACGGGTTCCACCAGTCCGGCGTGCATCCCGGCGTGGCACCGTACAAGCCGAACTCGCTGGACGGCGGTTGCCCGTTCCTCGCGGGCGCGGACACCGGTGCGTTCATCGAGGTGCCCACCGTCGTTCCTGAATCGACGAAACGCCGCGACGCACCGGCCACCTACGACGACCACTTCAGCCAGGTGACCCTGTTCTACCGCAGCCTGAGCGCGGCCGAACAGGAGCACGTCGCCGAGGCGTACACCTTCGAACTCGGCAAGTGCTACGAGCAGGCGGTCAAGGAGCGCCAGTTGGTGGCCCTGGCGAACATCGACGCCGACCTGTGCGCGAAGGTGGCCGAGGGGTTGGGTCTCGAGGCGCCGGCTCCCACCGTCGCCCCCGTCGATCCCGTGGTGCTCAGCCCCGCGGTGTCACAAGTCGGTGAGGAATGGCCCGTCGAGGGCCGCCAGATCGGCATCCTCACGGGCCCGGACTCCGACCTCGCCGGCGTGGCGGCCGCCGTCACCGCGATCGCGAACGCCAAGAACGTGCCGTTCGTCGTCGCCGCGCACGGCGGCACGCTCGAACACGACGGCGCCCCCATTCCGATATCGCGCACCTACGCGACCGCCCGCTCGGTGGAGTTCGACGCGATCCTCATCGCGGGATCGCCGACCAATGCCAAAGCGAAAACGATTGTCGACGAGACGTTCCGGCACCACAAGGCGATCGCGGTGCTGCCGGAGGGGGCCGAGCTTGCTGCCGCTGCGGCGGTTCCGACCGACGGGCCCGGGCTGTTCTCCGGTTCCGATTCGGCGACGCTGGCCCAGTCACTGCTCAACGCGCTCGGCCAACACCGGGTGTGGGACCGGGTGGTCGTCGCCTGACGGTTCTGCCCGGGCGGCGACACCGCCACCTCCGCCTGCGGTCTGGTAGTGGCAGGTCGGCTTGATGATGGTTGTGTGAAGATTTCGGCAACAGCCCAGAAGCGGGCGGTTGAGCGGCACGATGAGGTGATGGATACCGCCGCGCAATCGTCTGCCTGCAGTGCGGACTACAGTTACCGCGCCTTGGTGGTCGACGATGAAGCGCCGCTGGCGGAAGTGGTGGCGAGCTATCTCGAGCGGGAGCATTTCGACGTCACGGTGCGGCACACGGGGGGTGAAGCGCTCGACGTTGCACGTGAGGTCGATCCGGATGTGGTGGTGTTGGATCTCAACCTGCCCGGGATCGACGGGGTCGAGGTCTGCCGGCAGCTGCGGACGTTCTCCGACGCCTATGTCGTGATGTTGACCGCCCGCGATACCGAGGTCGACACGATCGTCGGCCTCTCGGTCGGCGCCGACGACTACGTGACCAAGCCGTTCAGTCCACGGGAGTTGGTCGCGCGGATCCGGGCCATGCTGCGTCGACCTCGCACAGTCGGTGGACCGGACCCGGCAACGGAATCGACGAGCGCCGATGTGCCGGCATCGCGGGTGTTTGGTCCATTGTCGATCGATGTCGCCGGTAGGCAGGTGTATCTCGGTGACAAGTTGATCGCGTTGACGCGCACCGAGTTCGACATTCTGGCCGCGCTGTCGTCACGCCCCGGTGTGGTGTGGAGCCGCCGGCAGCTGATCGAAGCGATTTGGGGGGAAACGTGGGTCGGCAACCGCCACCTCGTCGATGTCCACGTCGGACATCTTCGGCGCAAACTCGGTGACGACCCTGCCGAGCCCAACTTTGTCTTCACCGTCCGCGGGGTGGGGTACCGGATGGGGACCGGGCGGTGAGTGCGCCGACGGGTACCGGGATGCTCCGCCGGTTGCTGTTGGCGCAGGGACTGGTGTTGCTTGCCGTCGGCGTCACAACGTGGGTGGTGGCGTCGCTGGTCGGTCCGCCGTTGTTTCGTGAGCACCTCCATCAGGCGGGTGTGCCACATAACTCCGGTGAGCAGTTCCACGCCGAACAGGCCTACCGCCACGCCACGGCCATTTCGGTGGGGACCGCGATCGTCGTGGCGGCCTTGACCGCTCTCGCGGTCACCGTCTACCTGAGCCGGCGCGTACAGCGCTCGGTCGCCGAGATATCCGCTGCGGCAGCGACCGTCGCCGAGGGCCGCTACGACATCCGGGTGACACCACCGCAACTGGGCGATGAATTCGACGGGCTGGCAGCCTCTTTCAACCAGATGGCGCAACGGCTTCAGGCGGTCGAATCGACCCGCCGCCGGTTGTTCGGCGATCTGGCCCACGAAATCCGTACCCCGGTGGCGGTGCTCGAGGCTTATCTGGAGGCCGTCGAGGACGGCGTGAGAACCCTCGACACACAGACCGTCGCGATGCTGCGTGAGCAGACCGGGCGACTGGTGCGATTCTCGGCGGATGCCGCCGCGCTCGCGCAAGCCGAGGAGGCTCACACCACCATCGCACCCGAATGGGTCGACCCCGGCCAGCTGATCGGCACGGTGCAGGCCGCATTCGCCGATCGCTACACCGAAGATGGTGTGGCCCTGGAGGTTCGGCTCGACGACGCGCCCCGACTGTGGGGTGACCGCCAGCGCCTGACCCAGGTGATCGGGAATCTGCTCGACAACGCTCTCCGGCACACTCCGGCGGGCGGCCACGTCACCCTCGCTGTCGGAACTGTCGGCACTGATGTGGTGTTCACCGTTTCCGACGACGGCGAGGGCGTTGCCGCCGAACATCTGCCGCACCTCTTCGAGCGCTTCTACCGGGCAGACACCGCCCGAGACCGTGACCGGGGCGGTGCGGGGATCGGGCTGGCAATCGCCAAGGCGCTGACCGAGGCCCATGGCGGCCACATCAGCGCGACCAGTCGCGGCCCCGGAGAAGGGACCACCTTCATCGTGACGATGCCCCTACGTCCAACGACCGGCGCGTACGCCTTCGACAAGCATCAGGCCGCGCCGACGGTGACCTCGTGACCCGACGCGCAGCACGCCGTCGAATGATCAACAGCGTCATCCGGTGGCGGTGCGGACCACTACAGCGACTTGAGTATCTCGTTCATCGTGTCGATCTCCCTCTGCTGGCTGCTCACTATTGACTTGGCCAGCGCGACGGCGTCGGGATACTGACCGTTGTCGATCTCGTTCTGCGCCATGGTGAGCGCGCCCTGGTGGTGCTGAATCATCTGGGTGAGAAAGAGCTTGCTGGCCTCGACACCTTCAGCGTTCTGCAGGGCCTGCATATCGGCCGTCGACATCATCCCCTCCATGCCCGGCATGTTTCCCATCCCCGGCATCCCCGGCATCATCGACCCGCTCGGTGCGGGTGATCCTGGGGGAGAGACGGTTTCGGTTCCAGAACCATGCATTCCGCCATGACCGGGGGGCATGTTGCCACCAGTGCCTTCCGGCCCGGGCATCCCGCCCGGTCCGGGCATACCCCACTGGTCGAGCCAACCCTGCATCTGTTCGATCTCGGGGCCCTGCGCATCCTTGATCTGCCTCGCCATGTCGGCCACTCGTGAGTCGATGCCCTGCTTCTCCAAGATCATGTCGCTCATCTCGACCGCCTGTTGGTGATGCGGAATCATGTGGTGGGCGAACATCACGTCGGCATGATTGTGACTTTCAGCCGGCGCTGCACTCACGCTTTGAGTGGTAGCACGAGATGTCGTCTCCTGGTTGGTACCAGAGTCACTACACGCTGCGACCACCGACGCTGCGGCCAACACCGCCGCTGCGACCGCAGTGGGTCTGTTCACCTTCACCACACATCCTCCACGTCCATCACGAACCGATTCGCTGTAAGTCTTCTCGAAGGGCTGTAGGGCTGCTGTAGTCGTTCCCTCAAGATTTGATGAAGAAGCCCGGCTCTCAACAGCGGATGGACCAGATTCTGACGCCCAGTTCCCGGAGTCGCGGATCCCCTGCACACGCTCTGATCAGGGCTTCAAGCATGCGCGGAAGCACTGATGTCGCGACCCGATAACGAGATGGCGTCAAGTCCTTGGGCGAGTAAGGCGATCGCCATGCCGCTGCTACCCTCGGCAACATTGTGAGATACCAGATGGCCGTCCCGGCGTCGCGGATCCGCGCGGCGCTCGCGCTGGGCGTGGCGCTGTGGCTCGTCGCCGTCGCCGCCCAATGGGCGCTGCCAGTCGACGAGGTCACCCCGGCGCACGGGCCACACGCACTTTCGTCGGCCCTCGTCGGTGATCACCCGATAGTCCTTGATCATCAGCACATCGGTGATGCGTCGCCCACCGTGCCCCCGGATACGCTCGCCGAGGCGGTTCTTCCGCGCGCGTCCACCTCACTGGTGCTGTTGGGGCTGATCGCTGCGCTCGCGGTCGTCGCGGCGTGCTGGCATCAACCGGCACTGGCCGCCATCCGAGGCCCGCCCAAATCACGACCGTCCGTCCTGTCCGGCCGGGTGCTGCTCACCCGGCTCTGCATCGCGCGACGCTGATCCGGCGGCGTCAGACCACGCCGCCTGGTTGCGGCACGGTCGGAGACCGTCGCCCCCTCTTCAGCTGCCGCGTGTTGATTTCCGCGGCTCGACGCAGAAGCGATGCATGTAGATGAATCACGTTCTGTCCCTTCATAATCTGAAACCGCACACCCCTGGTCAGAGATGCCTGGGCCGCTATGACCGGCCGGGCACGATGGTCGGCCACACCCCGGTGTTGCGCATTGCAGAACCCTTTGCGCCGGCCCATCGAGGCTTCTGGGCCAAGCTCGAGGGTTTCAGTCCTGGTGGCATGAAGGACCGCCCGGCCATGTACATGGTGGAGCGGGCGCGGGCCAGCGGTACGCTCCGCCCAGGTGGCCGAATAGTCGAATCGACTAGCGGTACTTTGGGTTTGGGCCTGGCGCTGGCCGGCACCGTCTATCGGCATCCGGTCACCCTGGTGACAGATCCCGGCATGGAGCCGATCATCCAGCGAATGCTGCGGGCGTATGGCGCCGATGTCGACCTGGTGACCGAGCCGCATCCCGACGGCGGCTGGCAGCAGGCGCGTCGTGACCGGGTGCTGCAGGTGCTGGCCGCCGACGAGAGCGCGTGGTATCCGGATCAGTACAACAACCCCGACAACGTCGATGCGTACCGCGGGCTGGCCTTGGAATTGCACGCTCAACTCGGCACCGTCGACGTGCTGGTTTGCTCGGTCGGTACCGGCGGTCACTCTGCCGGCGTGGCGCGGGTGTTGCGGGAATTCAACCCCGACATGCAATTGATCGGGGTCGACACGGTGGGTTCCACCATCTTCGGCCAACCGGCCTCGACACGGCTGATGCGCGGCCTGGGGTCGAGCATTTATCCGGGAAACGTCGACTACGGGGCCTTCAACGAGGTCCATTGGGTCGCCCCTGCCGAAGCCGTGTGGGCGTGCCGCACGATGGCAGCCACCCATTACGCCAGTGGCGGTTGGAGTGTCGGAGCGGTGGCTCTGGTCGCCGGCTGGGCGGCGCGCCGCTATCCAGCTGATATGACGATCGCGGCGATCTTCCCCGATGGGCCACAGCGCTACTTCGACACCATCTACAACGACGAATTCTGCCGCGAGCACGGTCTTCTGGACGGAACACCTTCCGCCGAACCGGAGGTCATCAACGATCCAAGACAACGGGTGGTGTCCTCGTGGACACGGTGCGCAACGATCGTGGACCCGGTAGGGGCAATGCGATGAGGGGTCTCGTCGCCGAGTTCCGCAGTTTCGGATGGCCGAGCCGACTGCTGATGATCAACCAGTTCGGTATCAATCTCGGCTTCTACATGCTGATGCCGTATCTGGCCGGCTACCTCGCCGGGCCGCTAGGGCTGGCCGCCTGGGCCGTCGGCCTGGTCCTGGGGGTGCGCAACTTCTCCCAGCAGGGCATGTTCATCGTCGGCGGAACGTTGGCCGACCGTATCGGATACAAGCCGCTGATCGTCGCCGGTTGTCTACTGCGCACCGTCGGCTTCGGCATGCTGATCATCGCCGACTCGTTACCCACCGTCCTGATCGCCTCGGCGGCAACAGGTTTCGCCGGGGCATTGTTCAATCCGGCAGTGCGCGCATACCTCGCCGCCGATGCCGGCGCCCGTCGTGTCGAGGCTTTCGCCCTGTTCAACGTCTTCTACCAGGGCGGCATCCTCGCCGGTCCGCTGGTCGGCCTGGCGCTGATGGTCCTCGACTTTCGTATTGCAGCCGCTGCGGCGGCCGCGATATTCGCGGCTTTGACAATCGCGCAACTTTTCGCGCTCCCGCAGAACAACGCCACCCAGCCCCGGGAAGAGTCCTCGATACTGGACGACTGGCGAACCGTCGTGGCCAACCGGTCCTTCCTGTTGTTCGCGGCGGCAATGATCGGCTCGTATGTGCTCTCCTTCCAGGTCTATCTGGCGCTACCGCTACAGGCAAAGGCCCTGATGCCGAATTCGGAAGCGTTCGTGGTCGCGGGTGTCTTCGTCATCTCCGGACTGGTCGCGGTCGCCGGCCAGCTGAAGATCACACGGTGGTTCGCGGAGCGGTGGGGGCCCGGGCACTCGCTGGTTATCGGCTTGCTGATTCTCGCGTCATCATTCATCCCGATGGCCGTGCTGCCCGACGGTAGCCGTGCCGGCGAGATCGCTGCGGTGGTTGCACTTCTCGTCGGTGCCGCAGTGCTGGCAATCGGATCGGCCGCGGTGTTCCCTTTCGAAATGGACACGGTGGTATCGCTGGCCGCCGGCCGGTTGGTCGGAACGCACTACGGGTTCTACAACACCATCGTCGGAATCGGGATTCTCCTGGGCAATCTCGCCACGGGAACGCTCATGCAGAAGACCGCCGAAGCCGGAGCGCCAGAGCTGACGTGGCTCGTGTTGAGCGCCATCGGGGTGGCGGCGGCCTTCGCGCTCTACCGGCTGGACCGCACCGGCAGACTTCAGCCTCAGGCGGTCCGTACTTCGATCACACGGCCGTAAGGCACTGCGCCTCAGAATGATATGTCAGACGCCCGACACCAGACGGCCGTCGGCCTGCCACGCGCGCATGCCCCCGCGGAGTTCGATGATGTCGATGTAGCCGAGCTCGCGAAGTGATTGGGCCGCAATCGTACTCATCGGTCCAGAGCGGCAGTAGATGGCCAGGGGGGCGCTGCGATCGGCGGGAAGGAGCGCAGTTCGCGCGGCGATCTGATCGAACGGGATCGACAGGTCTGTGCCCGGGATGTCGCCCTCGAAGGGCACGTGCACGTTCACGGTCACACGATCGGGCTCGGCGATCGCTGCGGCGAACTCCCCCGGGTCGACCAGCCGCGCGGCACTCGCCGGCTCGAGTCGCGAGGTCGCGGTCGGGAGAACATCATCCGACGCGCACGCGCTCAAGCCCATTACGCCGGCTGCCGTCAGTACCGAGGCAAGCAGGCGTGACGATCGGGTGACCACTGTGGATCGAGATGCTTCGAACATATTCCGAAGATACCCCCCTGGGGTACTTGCGCACCAGTGCGGCGAGCAGCTATCGTCCCACCATCAGATACCCCCCTGGGGTATGGAGGAGAGGATCGGATGATGGCGACGACAACCCCGACAGTGGTCGACTGGCACCTTCGCGGCGACTGGTTCGACGTGTGTAGCTGCAAACTGCCCTGCCCGTGCAGCTTCGCTCAGGAGCCCACGCACGGCGACTGTCTGTTCACCCTCGTGTGGCACATCCGTGACGGGTACTTCGGCGACGTGGATCTCGCCGGGTTGAACGTCATCTCTCTGGGGGAATTCACGGGGAACATGTGGGTCGGTGATCCCAACGCGATGATGAGGTTGATGTTCTACATCGATGCCCGTGCCGACGCCGACCAGCGTCACGCGCTGAAGCGGATCTTCACCGGCAAGGAAGGCGGCTGGGCTGCCGAATTCGCATCTCTCATCGCCGATTTACGCATCGAATACGCCCCCATCACGTTTGAATCTGCAGATGACCTGGCCTACTGGCGCGCCGAGATTCCTGGGAAGGTCGATGTGCGGGTCGGCGCGCTGACCGGCCCCACATCTGATCCGAATCGGCGCGTCACCACCGTCAACGCGCCGGGAGCGGAGGTCGGCCCCGGGCAGGTCGCCACGTGGGGCGTTGTCGAGCGTGATCACGCCGCCGGGTTCGAGTGGTCTCACGAATACCACGGCGGCTCGAGCAAGCACTTTCCCTTCGACTGGCGGCCCGACGGCGGCGACGCAGACCTTCTGGAGGCCACCTCCACCAGGGCGTCGCAGTGTGAATGCCACACCTGATTTCTGACGGCCCTGGCGCCGGTCCTCGGATATACGCGCGGCTCCTTGTGGTGGGTCGGCAACGTCGACGGTATTTGCTGATTTCCTTCCGAGCGGACGCGCGCGAAATTACCATCGAATCAGCCGACCACCAGATGTCGTCCCTGGACCTCGGACGACTGACTCAAGGGGGTTCGAATGCGTTACCTCTGCGTTGCCGCCTCGGCGGTAGGTCTCATGGTTGCCGTGGCGGTAGCGGCACCCGCCGGAGCGACCGAGGACGAGTTCCTGCGTGACCTCCAACCGCGGTATTCATTCCTGACGGCCGAGGAACTGGTCACGCAGGGCTACCGGGCCTGCGCCGCCACCAGCGTCGGTGTCCTGGCGCCGGACGCGGTCAACATGATCAGCGCGGACCTCGGCATCTCGACCGGTGCGGCGATGGACATCGTCAGCCGCGCGCTCCTGCGGCTCTGTTGACCCCGTCGGTGGTGTCACCGGACCAAAGTGGCGCCACCGTCCAGGCGGATCTGTTGTCCGGTCATGAACCGCGATTCGTCGGCGAGTAGATAGAGCGCGGCGTACGCCGATTCCCAGACGCTGGCGCGGCCCATCTTGAGCTTGACGACGTCGTTGTGCCGTTCGGTCGCCTCGTCGGCGTCCACTCCGAACAGCGATTGCGAATCCCGATTGGCCAGTACGGAGTTGATGGGCCCCAACATCAATGCGTTGACCCGGATTCCGGCCTCGGCGAACTGGACGGCGGCCAGTTCGGTGATGTGGTTCAGACCGCATTTGCCCAATGCGTAGGGCATGATGCCGATGTTCAGGCCGAGCTCGTTCTTGACGCTGGCGATCGACGAGATGTTGACGATGCTTCCGGCGGTGTCGCCGTCGTTGCGCTCCATGCACTGGGCGGCAAAGAGATTGCAGTGATAGCAGCCCAGCATGTTGACGTTGATGCCGTGGTTGAAGTTCTCGACGGTCATCGAGTTGGTCTCAAAGTCGAACGGGGGATTGGTCGCCACGCTGTACACCATCCCGTCCACGTGACCGCTGGTCGACATCGCGGTGTCGAAGATCCTCTGGCAATCGTCTTTACTGGCGACGTCGGCTTCGATGGCGTAGGCGTTTCCACCTTCGGCGACGATCATCTCGACCGTTTCCTTCACCGCTGCGGGGTTCACATCGACGGCGACGACCTCCGCGCCATGGCGCGCCGCCAGAAGCGAGATGGCCCGCCCGTTGCCCATGCCGGGGCCGGGACTCTGTCCCGCTCCCACCATCACGACGACCTTGCCGGACAGGTCGAAGGCCTTGCGTCCCTTGCGATCGAAGTCAGTTGACATGGTTCTCCTTGGCGACGTGTATGGCGCTTTCGGGACAGCTCTGCGCGGCGTCGATCACCGAAACTTCCAGAGCGGCGGGTATTTCGGGATCTGTCGTCTCCGCATAGCCGAGGTCGGCGATGACGAACACCGACGGACACAGCGATACGCAGACTCCGTGTCCGCGGCACGCATCGTCGTCGACGGAAACCCTCATCTCAGGCCACCTTCACGTGTAGATCGGTGAGTCCGCGCAGGATGTAGGTGGGGACGTAATCGAAGCGCCGACTTCCGGCGGGGCCGTGTGCGGCGTCGTCGATGCGCACTTCGGCGCTGCGCTCGAGCAGCCGCCGAAGGAGCACTCGGCCCTCCGAACGCGCCAGCGGAGCACCGATACAGCTGTGCACGCCACGTCCGAATCCGATGTGCCGGCGCGCATTCGACCGATCAGGATCGAACACATCCGGGTTCTCGAACTGGCGGGGGTCACGGTTGGCGGCGCCGAAGTGCACCATCAGGGTCGTACCCGCCGGAACCTCGACCCCGCCGACCGTCGTCGCGGCACGGGCCAACCTGAAGTCGCCCTTGATCGGGCTTTCGAACCGCAGCGCCTCCTCGATGAAGTTGGGGATCGCCTCCGGAGCCTCGCGTAGCCGCTCCGTCAGTCCCGCGTCCTCGGCCAGCATCTTGAGCGCAGAGGACAGGAGTCGGACCGTCGTCTCCTGGCCGGCCGAAAAGAGGTTGGCCGCAACGCGAACCACGTCGATGACCTCGGGCACCGATCCGTCCGGAAAGGTGGCCAAGGCCATCTCGGTCATGACGTCACCGCGCGGTGACTGGCGTCGCTCGTCGATGTAGTCGGTGAAGCGCGCGTAGAGGTACTCGAGCGGCGAGTGCGCCATCACGGTTCCCCCACCGGCGCTGCCCAGGGCGACGTCACGGGTCAACTCGGCGGTGAGCTCGGCGTGGTCCTCTTCGGGAACACCCAACAAGTCGGCGATGACCAGGAGCGCGAACGGGTTGGCGACTTCCCTGATGAACTCGCCGCCGCCGGCCGCCAGGAAGGGGTCGAGCACTCTGTCGGCGAGGCGCCACATGAACTCCTCGTTCTCTTTGAGGCGCTTGGGTGTGATCAAACGCGAGAGAAGTGACCGATGGGCGGTGTGCTTGGGCGGGTCGAATGACGGCAATTGGTCACTGAACGGCAGCTTGTCGCGATGGGCTTCGATCAGCGCGCGGACCTCCGCGCCGTCAAGACCCTCCAGGGAAACCGGGAAGCCGGCCAGAAAACCCGTCGTGGAGTTGCACGAGGAGAACGTCTCCGGATCGCCGACGACCGACAGCACTTCGTCGTAGCCGGTGACCACCATGACGCCGTGCACCGGCTCGCGCAGCACCGGGCTTGTCTCGCGCATCCGGGCCAGGACGGGATACGGGTCCGCGATCAACGCGTCGTCATGGAAGAAGTCGAGCGTTTCCAGCGTGGTCAACAGCGCTCCTCGGGATATGCGGTGACGGGATGCTGCGACAAGCTCCTTGTCGCCTGACCAATCGTAAAGCTCAGTCCTGACCAACCGTACAGCATCGCCCTGTACGACTGGTCAGCTAAGGTGAGCGGTGTAAGCAATCCGACAGAGAGAATCCCGTGAGCGACCCCTTGACGGACGCCGGTGCCCCGACCCGGCAGCGCCTCATCGACGTAGCGATCGACCTGTTCAAACAACACAGCGTCGCCGGAACGTCGCTGCAGATGATCTCCGACGAGCTCGGCCTGACCAAGTCCGCGATCTACCACCACTTCCGCACCCGCGAGGAACTGCTCACCGCCGTCATGGAACCGCTCATCGAAGAGGTCGCCGCGATCGTGGCTGCCGCCGAGACCCACCGCGCCCGTCGCGCCCGTGCGGACCATCTGCTGCGCGGCTACGCAGCGCTGGCCGCCGCGAACCGCGAGCTGATACCGCTGTTCACCGGCGACCCCGGTGTCGTCGCACTGCTGCGGACCCGACCGGATTGGGCCGCGGTCGTCGACCGTCAGATGCGCCTGCTCGCCGATGTCGAGCCGGGGTTGGCCGGCCAGGTGAAAGCGGCGCTCGTCATGTCGGGGGTCGCATCCGCCGCGGGCCTCGACTATGGCGACGTCGACGAGGAGACGCTGCGCGATCAACTGATTGCGGCCGGGCGCCGCACGCTCGGATTGCGCGCACCGCAATCGCGTGACGGGCGGGCCGACGGTTGAGGACGGCGGTCAGCGGAAGCGGATGTTCATGGTCGCCAGCCCGAAGATCTTCTTCCCGGCGGATCTGGCCGCCACCACGATCACGCCCGAGCGGGTCGCAGGATCCAGCGACTTGACCCTGCCGCTGAACTCGATGTCGGCGCCCTCTTGGGCGGAGACGATCGCCGGTGCGGAGAGCCGCACCGCGTAGCGGGTCACCGCGCCCGGGTCGCCCGACCAGGCCGACACGAACCCTGCGCCGAGGCCCATGGTGAGCATGCCGTGGGCGATCACGTCGGGAAGTCCGGCCAGCTTGGCGATGTCCTCGTCCCAGTGGATCGGGTTGGCGTCACCGGCGACGCCGGCGTAGTTGACCAGGTCGCCGCGGGACAACCGCGTGTGGCGCACCGGTAGCTCGTCGCCGACGTTCAGCTCGTCGAACGACGGCGTGCCCGGTGGCCGGTCCGAGCCATCGGCGATCCGGGCCTCGCTCTCGGGTCGCACGGTCTTTTCGTATGTGCCCTCAGCCTCGCTGACCGCGAAGATGTCCACGTCGTGCATCATCTTGGCGTGGACGGCGGTCATGATGTCCGGATCCACGTCTTCGCTGGTCAGCCCGACGACCGTGGTGTGCAGGGTGTGCACCCGCTCGCCGGCGGTGTCGGTGAAGGTGTTGGTCACGGTGATCAGATCCCGGCCCGCGATCCGGCGCACCGACGTCAACTCGACGTCGATGACCAGCTCGTCGCCGGCCACGATCGGGCGGTGCTGCTCGAAGACCTCTTCGGTCTGCAGGTAGGTGTCGTAACCGACGACCACCTGCTCGAACATGTGCCGGTTACACGACATGGCCGGGGCCGACGTGAACGTCAGCGGCGCTACCAGACCCGAATATCCCAGCTCAGCGGCGGCAGCGACGTCCCAGTGCGCGGGGTGGTAGTCCTGCACCGCTCGGGCGTATTCGCGCACCTTCTCGCGGCCGACGAGGTAGGGGTCGGCCATCTGGTACCAATGGCCGACCCGCGCTTCGATAGCCGACGTCTCAGGTGCTGCGGTCATGGATGCTCATCTTTTCTGCCGGTTTGTCGGTGAGCCCGACCCCAGCACACTAACGCGCGCAGCCATGAACCCTCGCCGAGCATGGCCGCAGGCTGCACGGTCGGTTACCAGGGCCGAATTGGCGGGCCCGATCGCGAGCCATTAATTTCCCTGGGGTGATGTCCTCAGCTGCCCGCGCGGTCGCGCGATTGACCGCCCCCGTCCTCACCTTGGCGGTCGTCGCCTCCGCGACGCTCCTCGCCGGCCCGGCGCCGACAGTGCGCTTGGTCAGCGAGGCCAACCCGTTGGCGGGCAAACCCTTCTACGTCAACCCGACGTCGAAGGCGATGCGCGCCGCACAGGCTGCGGACCCGCCCAGCCCCGAACTGAGCGCGGTCGCCAACACCCCGCAGGCCTACTGGCTGGTGCCGGGCTCGTCGGCGTCGACGGTGGCCAAGTACGCGGGCGACGCGGCCGCCGCCGGCGCCATACCGGTGTTCGCCATTTACGGGATCCCGCACCGCGACTGCGGAAGCTTCGCCGCGGGCGGTCATGGATCCGGTGAGGCGTACCGTCAGTGGATCGACGGCATCGCCGCCGACATCGGTCCGGTGCCCGCAGCGGTCATCGTCGAACCCGACGCGCTCGCCATGGCCGACTGTTTGTCAGGAGATCAGCGTCAGGAACGCTTCGACCTGATCCGCTACGCGGTGGACGCCCTGACCCGCAACCCGTCGACCGCGGTGTACGTCGACGCGGGCCACCTGCGCTGGCACAGCCCCGAGGAGATGGCGTCGCGCCTCAACCAGGCCGGTGTGGAGCGTGCGCGAGGGTTCAGCCTCAACGTCGCGAACTTCTTCACCACCGAAGATGAAATCGGTTACGGCGAAGCGATTTCGGGCCTGACGAACGGTAAGCACTACGTGATCGACACGTCCCGCAACGGCAACGGGCCCGCCGAGGGCGAGCTCTATTGGTGCAACCCCAGCGGAAGGGCGTTGGGTGTCGCGCCGACCACGGCCACCGCGGGTCCGCACGCCGACGCCTATCTGTGGGTGAAGCGGCCCGGCGAATCCGACGGGACATGCGGTAAGGGTGACCCGCCTGCCGGTGATTTCGTCAACTCGTACGTGATCGAGTTGGCGAGCAATGCGGGTCGTTGACACGTTTGAGCGGTGAGACCGAAGGAAATGGATTGATCATGCCCACGCCACGAACGTCGCCGATGTGCGCGTCGATCCTGATGGTCAGCCTCACGGCGCTGTCCGGGTGCGCCGCGCTCGAGAACAAGGAGACCCACAGCACGGCGACGGCCGCGGCGTCCGGCACCCAAACTTCGTTGGCCGCACCGCGCACCGAGCCGCGTACGCCGGCGCCCAATCCGCCGCCGTCGATCGAGCGGAAGCCGCCGATCGGGGACGTCTCGCTCGGCATCGACGATCGCGGTGACCTCGGGCAGATCATCGTCGACAGCACCGGCCGCACGCTGTACGTCTTCTCGGAGGACGGTCCGAACGAACCCACCTGCTACGGCGAGTGCGCCGACACCTGGCTGCCCCTGTTGGCGGACGCGGATCCGGCCGGCGGTATCGGCATCGACGTCGCGGCGGCCAAGATCGTTCCGCGTCGCGACGAGGGCGAGCAGGTGACGTACCGAGGCCACCCGCTCTACCGGTATGCGGGCGATCAGACCGACAGGGACGCCCACGGGCAGGGTCTCGATATGTTCGGCGGGGAATGGCATGTGCTGACCAAGTTCGGTGAACCACTGGCCTGAGGAATAGCCGCGTCGCGCGCCGGCGTTGGCATGCGCATCGACGAAAGCGAGGGCGGCATGGACTTCGGGATCTCAACCTTCGTCAACGCCGACACGATCGACACCGTGTCGTTGGCCCGCGCCGTCGAGGAGCGCGGCTTCGACGCGCTCGTCGTCGCCGAGCACACCCACATCCCGGCGAGCAGGCAGTCGCCGTATCCCATGGGCGGGGACCTGCCGAAGATCTACTACCGCACCCTGGATCCGTTCGTCACGCTGGCCGCGGCAGCGGCGGTGACCTCGAAGATCGAGCTGGTCACCGGCATCGCGCTGCTGATCCAGCGCGATCCGATCATCACCGCCAAGGAGGCCGCCAGCATCGACCTGATCTCGGGCGGCCGGTTCGTGCTCGGTGTGGGCGCGGGGTGGAACATCGAGGAGTTGCGCCACCACGGCACCGACCCCAAGACCCGCGGGGCCTTGCTGGACGAACGCATCGAGGCCATCAAAGCGTTGTGGACCGATGAGCCCGCCGAGTATCACGGACGTTTCGTCGACTTCGAATCGTCGTTCCTGCGGCCGAAGCCGGTGCAGAAGCCCCACCCGCCAATCGTCATCGGCGGTGACTCCGACGCCACGGTCAAGCGGGTGATCCGCCATGGCGCCGGCTGGATCTCCAACCCACTACCGGTCGAGAGGCTGGCGAAACGAATCGAGCAGATGCGGGAGGGCGCGGGTCACGACGTGCCGTTGACGACGTTCGGCACGCCCGCGGATCCGGACTACTGGCGCGCTCTCGAGGACCTCGGCTACCGGCAGGCCAACCTGCTGCTGCCCACCAAACCGCGCGACGAGTCGCTGCGGCTTCTCGACGACTACGCCGCCAAGATCGCCGAGTACCGCGGATAGTCGCTCAACCCGGTACCGCTGTTCCTCGACGCGCGTCGAGTTTCTATGGTGACAGCCATGAGCAATGACGCTGATGCCGGTCGGGTCGCCGAACTGGCGCGCGGGGTCGTCGCCGACCACGACCCGAAGAACGTGCCGATCCCCGAATTCCTCGGCGCCTGTTACGACGCAGGTCTGACCTGGGTGCACTTTCCCGAAGGCCTGGGTGGGCTCGGAGTGTCCCGCGGTCTGCAGGCCGTCGCCGACCGCATCTTGCAGGGTGCGGGCGGCCCCGTACCCCTCGGTCTGAACCCGATGGGCTACGGCATGGCAGCGCCGACCATCCGCGAACACGCCCAGACCGAGGACGTCAAACGAAAGTGGTTGCGCCCGTTGGCAACCACAGACGACCTGTGGTGCCAGTTGTTCTCCGAGCCGGGCGCCGGCTCCGACCTCGCCGGTCTGGCCACGTCGGCTGTGCGCGACGGAGACGACTGGGTCATCAACGGCCAGAAGGTGTGGACCAGCCTGGCGCATCGAGCCCGCTGGGGGCTGCTGCTCGCGCGCACCAATCCCGATGTGCCCAAGCACAAAGGCCTGACGTACTTCGTCATCGACATGCACGGCGACGGCGTCGAAACGCGACCGCTGCGCCAGATGACGGGTCAGGCGGAGTTCAACGAGGTCTACTTCAGCGACGCCCGCATCCCGGACAAGCACCGCCTCGGCGAGGTCGACAACGGCTGGGCCGTCGCGATGACGACGCTGATGAACGAACGCACCGCACTCGGCGGCAGCGGCAGCAGGCGCGGCGCCGGCACCATCGCCGACGCGACCGGACTGTGGGCATCGCGGCCCGAACGCCACACCCCGGTGCTGCGCGACCGCCTCACGCAGCTGTGGCTGCGCTCGGAGGCACAACGGCTCACCTCCGAACGGTCACGCGCGGCCGCGACGGTCGGCGGACCCGGCCCGGAAGGATCGGTCGGCAAGTTGGTCGGGGCCGAGCTCAACCAGGACATCTACCAGTGGTGCATGGATTTCCTTGGGCCAGAGGGGATCCTGTACCACGGCTATCAGCAGGGCGCGGCGACCGGCGAAAGGGACTGGCAGGGCCCCATCCAGCAGCGGTACCTGCGCAGCCGTGCGAACACCATCGAAGGCGGGACGTCTGAGGTGATGCGCAACATCCTCGGTGAACGCATCCTCGGGTTGCCCGGCGACCTGCGTGCCGACGCCGGCATGCCGTGGAAGGAGATCCCCCGTGGCTGAGTACAAGTTCACCGAGGAACAGGGTCAATTGCGCGACGCGGTGCGCAAGTTCAGCGCCGAGCATTTCTCGGAGGAGACCGTCCGCGGGTTGATGGAGTCCGACCTGCCGTTCGATCCCAAGGTGTGGGCACGGCTCGGCGGCGAGCTCGGCGTGCTGGGTCTGTCGGTGCCCGAGGCCGACGGCGGAGTCGGCGGAACGCTCGTCGATCAGGCCGTGGCCATCGAGGAGCTGGGGGCACGGTTGGCGTGTGGGCCGCTGTTCGGGACGGTTTACCTGGCGATTCCGGCTCTGGTGGCCGCCCCATCCGGGCCGGTGCGCGACGAGCTGCTCGGTGACCTCGTCGAGGGTCGACGCACCGCGGCCTTCGCCGTGGTGGACCGCGGCGGCGCATTCGATCCCGACGCCGTCACGGTGACCGCTGCGGGAGATGCGTTGTCGGGCACGGTGAGTCAGGTGGTCGACGGCGGCATCGCCGACGTCCTGCTGGTCGCCGCGCGGAGCGACGACGGCGTCGTCCTGTATGCCGTTGACGGCACCGCCGACGGAGTGCAGCGCACGCCGCTGGCCACGCTCGATCTCACCCGCTCCGAGGCGAACGTGACGTTCACCGAGGCGCCCGCCCGCGTGATCGCCGGGGCCGAGGAAGCCGCCCGGGTCATCGACCATGCGCTACAGGTCGGTGCGGCGCTTCTCGCGGTGGAGCAGGTGGGCGCCGCCCAGCATCTGCTGGACCTGTCGGTGGAGTACGCGAAGTCGCGACTGCAGTTCGGCAGGCCGATCGGATCGTTTCAGGCGGTCAAGCATCGGCTCGCGAACCTGCTCGTCGACGTCGAGCACGCGAGGTCGACTGCCTATCACGCGATCTGGGCGCTGGCGGACGGATCCGATGATCCGGCGCTGGCCACCAGCATCGCCCAGGCGGTCTGCTCGGGCGCCCTGAGCCACGTCGCCAACGACACCATCCAGGTGCACGGTGGCATCGGGTTCACCTGGGAACACCAGGCGCATCTGTATTACAAGCGCGCCGCGACGAACGCGGTTCTGCTGGGCAGCGCCGAACAACACCGGGACCGGGTCGCGGCGATGGTGCTCGACGGCGCGGAGGCGGAGCGGGTGCCGCGGGTGGCCGACGGGCTCGCGGTCTGAGCCTGTCTGGTCGGCAACAGGGTGACTCGGCTCACCCTATTGATAACGATTCGAAACCCGTTGCGTTGCAAGATGAGACACGAGGACCGATCGCAACGGTCGTGAACACTATGTTCACAAGGTGCGCCGGCGAACCGCCCTCAAACTTCCGCTGTACCTTGCAGCCGCCGCGGCACTGACCAAGCTGCCCTCCGCCGCTGCGGCCGAGACGGGGCGATGGTCGGTTGACCGCGCCAACGCCTGGTATGGGGAGCAGGGTTGGCTGCTCGGCGCCAACTATGTCACCTCGAACGCGGTCAATCAGCTCGAGATGTTTCAGGCGGGCACCTTCGACCCGCGTCGCATCTCCGGCGAGCTGAGCGTGGCCAGGCGGATCGGGATGAACACCATGCGGGTGTTCCTGCACGACCAGCTGTGGGCGGCGGACCGAGCCGGATTCAGCCAACGGCTGTCTCAGTTCGTCTCGATCGCGGCCAGTCACAACATCAAGCCGCTGTTCGTGCTGTTCGACTCGTGTTGGGATCCATTGCCCAAGGCCGGGCCTCAGCGGGCTCCGATCAAGGGAGTGCACAACTCGGGCTGGGTCCAGAGTCCCGGTGCGCATCGACTGCAGGACCCGGCCTACACGCGCGTACTGCAGAGCTATGTCACCGGCGTGGTCGGCCTCTTCCGCAACGATCCCCGGGTGCTGGGGTGGGACGTGTGGAACGAGCCGGACAACCCAGCGAAGGACTACCGCAAGGTCGAGCATCCCGACAAGCAGAAGCTGGTGACGGCGTTCCTGCCGCACGTGTTTCAGTGGGTGCGAGCGGTCAAGCCGATCCAACCGTTGACCAGCGGGGTATGGCAGGGGCATTGGCGAGACCCCGGCAGCCGCAGTGAGATCGCCAGCCTGCAGCTCGAGCTCTCGGACATCATCAGCTTCCACAGCTATGCCGAGCCGTCCGAGTTCGAGGACCGCATCGATGAGCTCACTCCGCTGGGCCGGCCGATCCTGTGCACCGAGTACCTCGCCCGTAATCTCGGCAGCACCGTCGAGGGCATCCTGCCGATTGCCAAGCGGCGCAACGTCGGCGCCTACAACTGGGGATTCGTCGCCGGGCGGACGCAGACGTACCTTCCGTGGGACTCCTGGAATGAGCCCTATACGACGCTTCCGGACACGTGGTTCTCCGACCTGATCCACCCGGACGGCAACGCACACAACAACGATGAGATCCGCTTCATCCAGAAGCTGGTCGGGGTGAGTACCTGAAGACGTCGCCACACGCGACGGAATTCTTGCCTTCTCTTGAAATCTGACGGCGAAAAATGCTGCTCGCCAGAGTGTTTAGGCCACAAGCCCTAGTTATCGCTTGGTGGTGGTTGGGGTTCGTAGGGGTCGTACCATTTCCATTCGGCGCGTTCGCCGCGGGGGCCTGGGCAGGGTGGGACCGTTG
>NZ_LQIH01000018.1:0-85401 GCF_001499835.1 Mycolicibacterium novocastrense | reverse complement strand
GCATGGTTACCCGCCCGCCGCCCGAAGAACGACCCCTCGCCGAGTTGGGTGCCGCTGGCGTAGCCCTTACCGTCCTGGGCGATGTTGGACGCGCACGCTCCGGCGGCATAGAGGCCGGGGACGGCGGAGCCGTCCTCGCGCAGAACTTCTCCGTCGATCGACACCGCCAGCCCACCCATGGTGAAGCCGGAGTACATCGCCCGCCCCAGAGACAGGTCGAACGCCGCGAACGGGCCGGTGTCCTGGGCCGCGAGGTACTCGGGTTGTTTGCGGAAGTCGGGATCCTCACCGCGGGCGGCGAATTCGTTGTACCGATTCAGCGTCGCCACCAGGTTCCCCTGCGGAATGCCCAGTGCCGCCTCCATCTCCTCAACGGTTTCCCAGCCGTCGATGAATTTGATCAGCGGCATCTCGGGCATCTCCATGTGGGCCTCGTCGACGACGAGATAGGCGGTCTGCTCCGGCTGTTCGAGTACGAAAGCCGATGTGCGCGAATGGTATGAGTCTTCGGCGACGAAGCGTTGGCCGTCCTTGTTGACGATCACGCCGGTCAGCAGGATCTCCGGCGGATACGCGGCCGCGGTGATGAACAGCTGGTCCATGTTCTTGGCCACGCCGCCCGCCGAGATGCCCATCCGGATGCCCAACCCGTCGTCGTTGGGATTGCCCAGGATGTAGGGCTCCACTTCGCCGTGGTGCTTGGTCTTGCGCTTCTGGCCGAGTGCCGGCGTGAACTCTGCGACCATCTCGGGGTTCATCGCGAACCCACCGGCGGCGATGATCACCGCCTTCGCCTTGATCGGACCGGTCTCGCCGAAGTGCTTCCAGAGCACGCCCGTCACCGACCCGTCCTCGACGACGAGGTTGGTCACCCCGGTCTCGTAGCGGATCTGCACGTCGAGTTCGGTGGCGCGCTTGACCAGCAGGTCGATGACCATCGCCGCACCCCCGAGCTCACCGGGCACCGGCACCGAATGGCCGCGCGGTGCCGGTTTGGCCTGCTCGCAGAACGGCCACACCTTCTCGTTACCCGTGTACGACAGGCCCTCGGTCCCCGGCGGCACCACCACCTTGCCCGGGTAGTAGCTGCGCTCGAACTGAAACCCCAAGTCCTCCAACCAGTTGAAGTGTTCGACGCTGCCGTCGCAGTAGGCGCGGATCTTGTCGAGTTCCGGATCACACGACACCGCGACGAGGTACTTGTACATCTCTTCGGCGCTGTCCTCGTGACCTGTGGCCTGCTGTACCGCGGTCCCGCCACCCAGATAGAAGTGCCCGCCGGCCATCGAGCTCGTCCCGCCCGCATCGGCGGCCTTCTCCAGCACCAGCACCCGAGCGCCCGCGGCCGCGGCACTGACCGCTGCGCAACCGCCAGCGATGCCGAATCCCACGACCACGACATCGAATTCGTCGGACCACGACGCGATATCGGCGGCGTTGACGGTGTCGGGAATCTCGCTGCTGCTCACTGCTGCTCCTGTTTGATGTAGTCGAAGAATGCCCTGATCTCGTCGGGGATGGAGGCGATCTCCAGGTACGGCACACCGGCGGCGGCGATGTAGGCGAACTCCATGCCGCCGGGCATCACGCCACGCTGTACCGCCTCGGCTCCCCGTTCGGCCAGCGCCGCGTCCACGTCGTCGACCTCGATGCAGATGTGGTGCATCCCCGGGCCTACGGTGTCGAGAAAGTCGGTGTAGATGTTGCGCCCGGAGACCGGCGCGATCACTTCCAGCTGCGTGTCGCCGGCGTAGCTCAGCGAGATGTCGGCGACGAAGTCGGCGGGTTCCCCGCGGTACGTGCACGTGTCGGGCGCGAAGTGGACGCCGGGCATGCGCACCCACTTCTTGACGCCCAACATCGAGGTGAGCGCCTCTTCGGTGACGGCGAGGTCCCGCGTCACCCATGCGATCTGGACAGGTGTCTGGGCAAGCATCGCGTCGAGGATATCCGCGGCCCGTCCGAATGGCTAGAACGTGTTCTAGTTCAGGCCTCGCCGTAGTAGGCCTTCAGGCAGCGGTCGGCGGCCTCGCGTGCGGCGGCGGGATCGGCGCCGGACGCGATGTTCGCCTGGTACCAGGCGTCGTTGGACAGCGCCAGGAAGCGCCGACCCTCGTCGGTGGTGACCCACTGTTCCCCGAACTCCGGGTCGACCGCCTCTCCCGTGGACAGATGCAGCGCCAGTCCGAGCACCATGGAATCCCAGCCGATGCCCACGGCGCCGGGACCGAACTGGAGAGATATTTCGTCGCCGACGACGGCGATGTGCTCGATGACCAACTGCGCGCGGTCCGCGCTCTGATCGCGGACGTGGACCTCGATCCAGCTGGTGTTGCCGCCGTACTCCCAGGTGGCGGTGAAGCTCTTCGGCGGGTCGCACGTCAGGATGGTTCCGCCCGCGTTGCCGTGTAGCTGATAACCGCCACCGACCTTCAGGTCGCCGGAGATCGGCATCAACCACCGCGGGATGCGCTCGATATTGGTGACGGCATCCCACAGGTCGGCTTGATCGGTGTCGTAGGTCTGCTTGATCGTCACGACATGCGCCTCGCCCGCGTCGATCGTGCGTTTCCCGACGGTGCGTGCGACGGCGTTGATCTGGTGGTCCACATCGATCTCGGTCATGTTGCCTTCCTTCGTCGTTGTCGCTTTCCCCGCGCGATCTCGGTGCCGAGCGCGTCTAGCTTTGGCGCCCAGAACCGGCGAAAGCCGGCGAGCCACTCGTCGGCGTCGCGCAGCGCTGCGCCGTTGACCGCATAGAGGCGGCGCTGACCCTCCGGTCGCACCGAAGTGAAGCCGTTGTCGCGCAATACTTTCAGGTGCTGCGAGACCGCCGGCTGGGTGATCGCGAACTCGTCTGAAATGGCGGCCGCGATGGCCCCGGCGGGCTGCTCACCGTCGGCCAGCAGTTCGAGGATCCGGCGGCGCACCGGATCGCCGAGGACGTCGAACGCGTGCACCTCTAGAAGTTATAGCCGCAACTTATATAAGTCAATCCTTATCTAATCGCATCGCGTCGATCAGCACGCCGATCTGCAGATCGAGGACCGCCGCGGGATCGCTGAGCGTGTCAGACCCGTACTGCCCGAACACCTCGAGGCTGATCGCCCCGATCAGCGCCGCCCACGCCAGGAAGCTCTTGGCGATCGCGCCGTCGTCACCGGTGAAGTCGAACTCATCGCGCAACGCCTCAAAGTCTGACGACAATGGTTCGCCGACAGCCGTTTTCGATGAGGGGATGTCGCCTGCGGCGATACCGGCGTCGATCACGTCGAACAAGGCGCCGACGACGCGGGTCCCCGGCCCCACAGTGCGCTCGCGCGGGGCGTGGTAACCCGGCACCGGGGTGCCGTACAGCAGTGCCCACGAGGCGGGCCGCTCGACCGCCCAGGTGCGCGCGGCGTGCGCCATCGCGCGGAACTGTTCGTGCCACGCTCGGCGGTCGCTGCGCGCGCGATCGACATGGTCGGCGAGTTCGTCGTATGCATCGACCAGCAGCAGCGTCAACAGTTCGTCACGGCTGGACACGTAGCGGTACACCGCCGAGGACACCATGCCGAGGTCGCGGGCGATCGCCCGCAGCGAGAGCCCGGCCGCCCCGTCGGTCACGAGGTGGCGCCGACCCAGTTCGATGATCTGTGCCTCGATCTTCTGCCGACTCTCGGCCCGCTTGCCCATGCGCCGAGTGTGACACAAAGCGAGATCACTGCTCTTGCTTCTGCACCCCTTCCGTGGCAACGTGGTACCGAGAGCACTGCTCTCAAAGTGAGGAGGTCCCCATGACGAAAACGCGCTACGACGAACCGACGCCGGCCGCCCGCACCGTCAACCATGTGTTCCGCTGGCTGGCCGAGGCCGGTGTCAGCATCGCCGGGACCAGGGCGCTCTCGGTGCGGGGCCGCAAGACGGGCAAGCGCCGACGCGTGGTGGTCAACGTGCTCACCGTCGGCGGCCGCGAGTACCTCGTCTCCCCGCGCGGTCACACCCAGTGGGCCCGCAACGCCAGGGCGGCCGGTGTCGTCGAGGTCGGGCCGCGCTGGCGGCGCCGCGAGGTGCGCATCACCGAGGTGCCCGACGACGCGAAGCCCGAGCTGCTCCGCCGCTACCTCGACCGCTGGTTCTGGGAGGTCAAGGGACACGTCGGCGGCCTGACGCCGTCGTCCACGCCGGACGAGTTGCGCGCCGCGGCGCCGTCGATCCCGGTGTTCGAGCTCTCGCGTTAAGGCAGGGATACGTTGCCGACGGTGGCGGATGCCGCGGAGATGACGTCCTCGCTGGCCTGCTGGCTCGCCGTCTGCCAGGACACCGCTGCCGGATACGTGCCCCAGGTGCTGTTGAACATGCCGATCAGCACCGCCCGGTTGTCGGGGGTGATCACATACACCGGGCCGCCCGAGTCGCCCTTCTGGCTGACCACCCCGTTGGCCATCGTGAACCAGCCGTTGTTGACGGCTTCGACGTTGCCGCAGCTCTCACCGGTCACCACGCCGAAATGACACACCGGCTGGCCGGCCGTCGGCACGACGCCGGGGTCGGCGACCAGCACCTTGCCGCCCGGCAACACGTTGTTGACCGCGACATCGGGTGCCAGGGCGATGGCCTCCCAGTCGGCGATCTGGTGATTGGTGTCGACCGTGGCGCCGTTGGGGGTGTTGTCGCGGTACACCGTCTGCATCCCGATGAGGTTGCCGTTGCGGTCGCGCACCGGCCCACTGCCGCGGCAATGGCCTGCGGTGAACGCAATCCGGGTCGCCGGGTCGACGTACCCCAGGGTGCAGACGTTGTTGTCCTGGCGGATCTCCATGCCGGGGTAGACCAGCACGCCCGGGGTGGCGTGCGCGGGCGCGGAGACCAGCGCAAGCGCGGCGATCGGGGCGGCCACCGCCGCCAGAACCCGTAGCGAGTGTCGGCGCACTGTCGTCTCCGCTCGTCGAGCCGATGAAGGTCCGGTTCCGGCGCGTTGTGAGCCGCTTACCGGGTCGGAGAGCCGACAATCACCGCCCGACCAGGAGCAACCACTCGACGATGGTCCCGTCACTTGCCCATCGGTGAAGGTCACAGAGACGTTACGCCCCGGCCGCGGTTTCGGCACGGGACAGCTACGAATCGAAACCGAGACCTAACGCATCCAACGTCCGCAGGTAGGTGTTCCGGCGCCCGGCCGCGTGGTCCGCGCGGTTTAGCGACCACCGTGTCGCCTGGATGCCGATGGTGGCCATCGGCTCTGGAGGAAACGGCAGCGGGCGCTCGCGCACCATCTGCAGTTCGGTGCGCGAAGTCGGCCGTCCCCCGAGCAGGTCCAGGCAGACGTCGGCGGCGAACCGGGAGGCGCCCACACCGAGTCCGGTGAAGCCGTTGACGTATGCGACGCGGCCGTCCCTGGCCAGCCCCCAATGCGCGCAGAACCGGGTGTTGGTGTCGATCGCACCGGCCCACCGATGGCTGAACCGGACGTTGTCGAGTTGAGGGAAGGTCAGGAAGAAGTGCTCGGCCAGCCGACGGTAGGTCGCGGGCCGGTTCTCATAGCGGGCACGCACCTTGCGCCCGAAGTGGTAGACGGCGTCGTAGCCGCCCCAGACGATCCGGTTGTCCGCGGTGAGGCGGTAGTAGTGAAACTGGTTGGCGCAGTCGTCGATTCCCTGCCGACCCCGCCAGCCGATGCGGGCCAGCTGATCGCCGGTGAGCGGTTCGGTGGCCAGCACGTAGTCGTACACCGGCACCGTGTACAGCCGGTTGCGCTTGAGCAGGCTCGGATAGACGTTCGTCGCGAGCACCGCTTGTCGCGCCGTGACCACCGCCCGCGCGGTCTGCACGCGCAACCCGACGCCACCGGAATCCAGCCGGACGGCGTTGGTGTGCTCGAAGATGCGCACGCCCGCGTTTTGGCAGGCCCTGGCGAGTTCGAACACCAGCTTGGCGGGGTGCACGATCGCGCAGGAGTCGGCGTCGACCAGGCCCGCGAGGTAGGTCGGTGACGCCACCTCGTCACGAACCGCGGAGGTGTCGAGGAAGCGCCCCTCGCCGTCGGCTGCGGCCCGGCGCAGCCACTCGACCTGATGGGGCTCTGTGGCCACCGTCAGCGTGCCGGTGCGCTGCCAGTCGGTGTCGAGGCCCAGCTCCGCGATCTCGGCCTGCATGCCGTCGAGGTTGGCCAGGCCCATCGCCTCGAGAACATCGAACTCGTTGGGCCAGCGCGCCTTTCCGTTGGCCGCGCCGTGCGTCAGGCTGGCGTCGACGAAGCCCCCGTTGCGGCCGGAGGCCGCCCAGCCCACCCGGTTGGCCTCGATCAGCACGATCCGCTGGCCGGGGTCGCGCCGCGCGGCGTGCAGTGCGGTCCACAACCCGGTGTATCCGCCCCCGACGACGATCAGGTCGCAGGTGACGGGCTTGGTCAGGGCGGGGAACTGCGGGCGCGGCGGGCCGATCTGCTCGTCCAGCCACACCGAGCCCAATGTGCTTGTCGCCAGCGCACGTTCGACCAGACCGGCGTCGACCGGTGCGTCGAAGACGGTTCTCACACAGCGGAGACTACGACGCGCAGGGGCGCTGCGCGGCTCAGGCGCTGACCGGGGCCGACTGCTGCTCGGTCACCAGCGGCGGCTGCGCTGGTGCCCACCCGGGTGGGCCGAACATGTACCCCAGCTTGTCGCGCCACCGCCGCGAACGGCGGACGTCACGGGCGATCGCCACGTACTCGTGTGTCTGCAGTGTCCAGATGTTGTAGGTGTCGACCTGCTTGGTCAGCCCGTAGTGCGGGCGGACCGTCTCCGCCGCAAAGCTGCCGAACAGGCGGTCCCACAGGATGAAGATCCCGCCGTAGTTCTTGTCGAGGTACTGCTGGTCCATGCCGTGGTGCACCCGGTGGTGCGACGGCGTGTTGAAGAGGAATTCAATTGGCGCCCAGAGCTTTCCGATGCGCTCGGTGTGGATCCAGAACTGGTAGATCAGGTTGATGGAGAAGCTGGCGAAGACGATCCACGGCGGTACGCCGAACAACGGCAGCAGCGCCCGCAGGAACACGTCACCGCTGATGTTCCACTTCTGGCGCAGCGCGGTGGCGAAGTTGAAGTACTGGCTGGAGTGGTGCGCTTGATGGGTGGCCCAGATCAGCCGCACCCGGTGCGCCATCCGGTGATAGACGTAGTAGAGCAGGTCCACTCCGACGATCGCGATCACCCACGTGTACCACGCGTCGGCGGGTAGCTGCCACGGCGCGACGTAGACGAACAACGCCGCATAGCCCAGCAGCGCGATGAAGTTCAGCAGCCCGCTCGTGCCGATCGAGACCACACCCATCCAGATGCTGGCCCACGCATCGGAGCGGTGATACGCGCCGGCCGGTGCCCGGTCGGCCTCCTCGTGGGCCAGCTTGCGGGCGGCCGCCCACTCGATGACCAGCAGCAACAAGAAGAACGGCACCGCGTAGGTCACGGGATCGTGCATCAACGGCGGCAATACGTGCGAAAGGGCGCCACTCACATCCACTTCGAAACCTCCGGGCAAAGCATACGACTCACCGGAAGCTCAACACCTGATCGCCCCACGCGATGCGCAGATCGCGGTCGAGGTCGTCGACCACGCGGTCCTGGGCGTCGATGAGCAAAGTGGCGCGGTCGGAGGCGCGGTAGGGCCGCCACTGCGGGTCACCGGACAGACCCGCGGGTATGCCGTCGGCGGCGAAGTTGCGCCAGCGTCGCCGGATCCGCGCCGAGATCGTCCTCCCCGTTTTGAGCCCGCCGAGTTTGAAGGTCGGGTCCTTGGGCCCGGCGACGAGATTGCCCCACACGTACGGCAATTCGGTCGCGTGCGCGGCTCCGAGCCGCAACAACCGCAACATCGGGGTGGCGAAGTCGAACCGGTAGAGATACACGGGCGCGACCTCGCGATGGCCCTCGGCGAACCAGACCGACGGCATCCGGAACCCGATGTCGCGCGCGACACCCATACCGATGGTCTTGCCTCGCCCCCGGTAGGCCGCGCGGATCTGCTGTTCGTCGGGAAGCTGCAGGTCGGGTTGCTCGGCCGCGATCTCGGCGAACATCGCGCGGATCGCCTTCGGTGTGATCGGCATCAACGGCGACTTCATCCAGCGGAACAGCGCGGCTTCGTGCTTGTTGGTGCCGATGATCAGTGGCACCGGGTGGGTGCGCGCGTCCCGGGCGAGCTGAACCGGGTGCGCAGGCACCACATCGCCGTCGATGATCGGTGCGAACGCCAGCGTGCCGGGGGTGCTGACCGGGATGTGGTCGAACACGTGCCTGGAGGCGGTCATCAGCGCCGAGGTGGGGATCGAGACCAACTGCTGGGCGTCGTCGGATCGCAGCCCCAGCCGGTCGAGGAACAGCGCCGCCACCCGTTGCGAGCGCTCGCGGTCGTAGACCGAGGTTGCCGGTGAGCTCTGCGCGATCGCCGCGCAGAACAGGCCGGCAGCGGCCGGGCTGGCCAGCAGCGTGGTGATGATCCCGGCGCCGGCCGATTCCCCGAAAACGGTGACGCGGTTCGGGTCTCCCCCGAAACCCGCGATGTTGTCGCGGACCCATTGCAGTGCAAACAGCACGTCGCGCAGGCCGAGGTTGGTGGCGAAGTCGTCGCGCACCGCCGACAGGTCCAGGAAGCCCAGCGCCCCCAGGCGGTAGTTCACCGTGACGATCACGGCGTCGCCGTCGGCCGCGAGCGCGCGGCCGTGATACAGCGGCTGCGCCGACGAACCGAGGACGTAGGCGCCGCCGTGCACCCACACCATCACCGGTTTGCCCGCGCCGGACTCGGTGTCCGATGCCGCCCACACGTTGAGGCTCAGGCAGTCGTCGCCCTGCGGCGCACCGAGGTCGATCGGGATCCGCGGATCCGTCGGCTGCGGGCACACCGGGCCGACCCTGGTGCCATCCGCCGGTTCGGACCAGCGCCGCGGAGGTTGGGGCGCCCGCCACCGCAGCTCACCCGCAGGCGGGGCGGCGAACCGGATCCCCTTCCAGACCTTCACGGTGCCGTCGTCGAGGCCGCGGACCGGTCCGTACGCGGTGTCGACGACGGGCGCGTCGGTGCCTCCTGCCTCTGCGGTCACCGGAACTCCACGACGTCGGGCACGGGACTCCTCCTATCGATCGAACACAGCGAGTTCAGGCTACGCGCGGCTGCGAACAGGCCACCTGGTCAGCGTTTTCGCCGCCCGGCGGGGGCAAAGTCGCCCGGTCGGCTAGCTTGATCGCGTGCAGAAGTGGGCCTTGCTGGCCGGTGCGATCATCGTCGAGGTCGCCGCGACCCTGTCGCTGCGGGCGTCCCAGGATCATTCGGCGTGGCTTCTCGTCGTCGTCGGGGGCTACATCGCGGCCTTCACGTTCCTGACGCTGGTCTTGCGCGCCGGAGTTCCGGTCGGGGTGGCGTACGGAATCTGGGGAGCCGTCGGCACGGCCGGCACCGCGGTGCTGGCCGCTGTGCTGTTCGGCGACCCGTTCACCTGGCCTATCGTCGCGGGCATCGGTCTGATCATCGCCGGCGTGCTGCTGATCGAGTTCGGATCGCACCGGGCGGTCGAACAGCGGTGATGTACTGGACTTTGGCGGCCGCGATCGCCTTCGAGGTGTTCGCGACGTTGTCGCTGCGGGCATCGGAGGGGTTCCGCAAGAAGGCCTGGATCGCGCCGATCGTCCTGGGATACCTGGCGTCCTTCTATCTGCTGTGGCTGACCCTGGGCCTGGGGATGCCGGTCGGCATCGCCTACGGCGTGTGGACGGCCTGCGGCGTGGCGCTGGTCGCGGTCATCGCGCGCTTCGTGTTCGCCGAAGCGCTGACCTGGGTGATGGCCTTGGGCATCGCACTCGTCGTCGGCGGCGTGCTCACGATCGAGCTCGCCGGCGTCGCGCACTGATCACGCCCGACAACACCACGACTACGACGCCGGCGATCGGCACGGCGAGCAGGCCGATCCGCAGGCTCGTCGCGTCGGCGATGAGTCCGACGAGTATCGGGGCACCGAAGAACCCGATGCGCATCAACCAGGTGAGAATCGTGAGCCCGCTGCCCGGCCGCAGGCCCGGCAGTTGATCGGCGGCGTGCATCGCCGACGGCACCAGCGTCGCCGCGCCGAGGCCGGCCATCGCGAAACCGGCGATCGTGCCGGGAACGGACGGGAACGCCAGCGCCAGACCCATGCCGATCGCGGTGATCGCACCACCCGAACGGACCACGGCGCGTGCCCCGAACCGGTCGACCAGCCGGTCGCCGACCAGTCGCCCGATGAACAGGAAGGTGACGGCGACGATGTAGCCCGTCACCGCGATCGGCCCGGACGCGCCGAATACGTCCCGCAGATACAAGACCGCCCAGGAGTTGCCGGCGTCCTCGACCGTCGCACCGGCCACCGCGATGAGCACCAGGGCGAGCAGAGCGGCGTACACCGCAGCGCCGGCGCTGCCGGCACGGTCGGCGCGCGCCTCCCGGTGGTCTTCGTGATCGGGCCCGGGCAGCAGATAGCGGTACGCGACGAGAACGACCACGCTGCACAGCACTGCGGAGAAGCCGAGATGCAGCGCGCGCGGGACACCCAACACGACCGCCGCCCCGCCCATCACGCCGCCGATGATCGCGCCCGCGGCCCACACCGCGTGCAGCGAGTTGATGATCGAGCGACCGTAGATGCGCTGCACGCGCAACCCGTGGGCGTTCTGCGCGACGTCGGTCACCGCATCGCAGGCACCCGCCGCGAACAGCCCGGCGGCGAACAACACCGGCGAGGTCGCCACGCCCGCGAGCACCACGAAGACCCCGATCCCGATGGTGCCGACGACAGCCACCCGCGACGAGCGGTAGCGGCGGATGAGCGCGGCCGCGGTCAACCCGGCCGCCAGCGCCCCCGCCGAGAACGCGGCGACAGCCGCGCCGTAGGCCGAATTCGACAGCCCCAGATCGGTCTTGATCTCGGGGTAGCGCGGCACCAGATTGGCGAACACGGCGCCGTTGGTCAAGAACAGCGCCGCCACCGCGATCCGGGCCCGACGACTCTGCGCCTCGGCCGTCTCCTGCCGGTCGGGCGCCATACCGGCCGACACTACCCAGCGGGCCGACGCGCATTGAGCGCCGGTTGAGTTCGCGCAGATCGGGTATGAGCGAGCCTGTGATGAGACGTGGCGGCCGATTCCGGGCAAGATTGGCGACATGACAGGGCCCGCCGCGTCGCTAGTGGAGTTGGCGCGACGCTACGGTGTCGCAACCGATTACGAAGACTGGACGGGCTCGCGCGTCAGCGTGGCCTCCTCGACGCTGATCTCGGTGCTGGCCGCATTGGGCGTCCCCGCTGCCACCGAGGACGACCGCGCCGCCGCACTCGCCGCGCACGACCGCGAATACTGGTCGCGCCACCTTCCGCCGACGATCATCGGTCGCACCGGTGTGACTTCGACGTTCTGGGTGCACGTCACGCACGGCGACCCGGTGTCGCTGCGGATCCTGCTGGAGGACGGGTCGGTGCGGACGGGCCTGCGTCAACTCGAAAACAACAGGCCCCCTTATGAATTGGACGGCAGACTGGTCGGCGAGGCGACCTTCGAGACGCCCGCCGACCTGCCGATCGGCTATCACCGCCTCGAACTGCACGCCGACGGGGCGGAGTTCAGCACCCCGCTGATCGTCTCCCCCGCGTCACTACAGGCCCCATCGGGCAGGACCTGGGGTCTGGCCACCCAGCTCTACAGTGTGCGGTCCGAAAGATCCTGGGGCATCGGCGATCTGACCGATCTGACCGACCTGGCGGTATGGTCAGCGGCCCGGCACGCCGCGGGATTCATCCTCGTCAATCCCCTGCACGCGGCCGCACCGGTCGCGCCGATGGAACCGTCGCCCTACCTGCCGACCTCCCGCCGGTTCGTCAACCCGATCTATCTGCGGGTGGAAGCGATCCCCGAATACGCCTATGTCCGCCGCCGCAACCGGTTACGCAAGCTGCGTGAGGCCGTGCAGTCCCGAGCCGACCGCGCCGAGCAGGTCGAGCGCGACGCCGCGTGGAAGGCCAAGCGCTCGGCGCTGGAGGCGGTCTACGAGGCACCGCGCTCGGCGGGTCGGGAACTGGCCTACGCCGCTTACCGGGAGCGCGAGGGCACCAGCCTCGACGACTTCGCCACCTGGTGTGCCCTGGCGCAACGGTATGGCGCCGACTGGCACCGGTGGCCCGAGGAACTGCAGCATCCGGCGGGCGAAGCCGTCGCGGCCTTCGCCGCCGAGCACCCCGACGACGTCGACTTCCACCGCTGGCTGCAGTGGCAGCTCGACGACCAGCTCACCGCGGCGCAGGCCACCGCGCTGCAGACGGGAATGAACCTGGGCATCATGCACGACCTCGCAGTGGGCGTGGATCCCAACGGCGCGGACTCGTGGGCCCTGCAGGACGTGCTCGCGCTCGGCGTCACGGCGGGCGCTCCTCCCGACGAGTTCAACCAGCTCGGGCAGGACTGGTCGCAACCGCCGTGGCGCCCCGACCAACTCGAGAGGCTGGCCTACGAGCCGTTCCGTGCACTCGTCAACGCGGTGCTGCGGCATGCGGGAGGTGTGCGGATCGACCACATCATCGGGCTGTTCCGGCTGTGGTGGATCCCGAACGGGGCGCGGCCCACCGACGGCACCTATGTGCGCTACGACCACGAGGCGATGATCGGCATCGTGGCGCTCGAGGCCCACCGGGCGGGAGCCGTCGTGGTCGGCGAGGACCTCGGCACCGTCGAACCGTGGGTAAGGGACTATCTGCACGAACGCGGGCTGTTCGGCACCTCGATCCTGTGGTTCGAAGCCGACCGCGACGGGGACGGCGGCCCGCTGCCCGCCGAGCGGTGGCGCGAGTACTGCCTGTCGGCCGTCACCACGCACGACCTGCCCCCCACGGCCGGCTATCTGGCCGGCGAACACGTCCGCCTGCGCGACGAACTCGGGTTGCTGACGCGGCCCGCCGCCGAGGAGTTGGCCGACGACCGCGAGCAACAGGACAGATGGCTGGACGAACTGCGCCGTGTCGGGCTCCTGGACACCGAGGCCGACACCGCCGCGATCGTCGAGGCCCTGCATCGTTATCTCGGCCGCACACCGTCGCGGTTGCTGTCGCTGTCACTGGCTGACGCCGTCGGCGACCTGCGCACCCAGAACCAGCCCGGAACCACCGACGAGTATCCGAACTGGCGGGTGCCGCTGGCCGGTCCCGACGGTAAGAAGCTGCTGCTCGAGGACGTCTTCGACGACGTCACCGCGGCGCGGCTCGGCGAAGTCATGCGAGAAGCGGTGCGCCCGACGGTGTAACGCGGACGGCTTCTGCTCCGGTTTCACATTCGTCACGGCTGCGATATGTTCGCAGCGCAGCGACCTGAGGAGATCACGTGAACAAGCTTGTTGTGCTCAGCGGCGGGCTCGTGGCTGTCGGTTCGGCGGCACTCGTCGGCGCCGGCATCGCGATGTCGCAACCGAGCACGTTGAACGTGGTCGGCGAACCGTACAACCGGGCGCTGCAGATCCTGAAGTCCCAGGGCGTCAAGGCCTACTTCGGCGGTTCGGTCGGCAGCGTGCTGCCCCAGGCGGAGTGCCTGGTCGACCAGCAGAAGATCACCTCGGGCGGCCGGATGTTGCTGATGCTGGACTGCAGCCAGAAGGCGGCGGACCTGATCGCCGAGCAGGGTCCCTCGGGCGGCCCGACGGTCGGCCGGAACGGCGTCACGACCGTGACCCCGACCCCGGTGGTGCCGATCCAGGGCGCCCCCGGCGCAGGCACCCCGCCGCCACCGGCGGGCTGAAACAGTTCAGCCCTCCACCATGCGGCGCAGGTTGGTCAACGTCCGGCTCATCGTGCGGCCGACCTGGCGCGCGGCCACCCGGTCGGCGATCAGGCCCAAGAGGTTGCCCGCGGACTCGTAGGACAACCGGAACGTCACCTTGGTGCGCCCGTCCCCGGTGTCACGCAGCCGGAACCGGCCACGCTGTGAGACCCCGGTGATCCCGATCCACGACACCTCACGCGGTGCGTCGAACTCGACGACCTCCACGGTGCCGCCGATCGGCACCGAACCGACCTTCCAGTGCACGGTGTAGCGGGACCCGAGCCCGGCGGGCGCATCGGTCAGCATCTCCCAGCGCTCCAGGCTGGCCATGAACTCCGGATAGCACCCCGGGTCGCTGACCACCTCCCACACCTGGTCGCGGTCGGCGTCGATGACGCACTGGCGTTGAACCCTCATGTCTCAGCCCAGAACCGGGAAGCGTCGTCCGGCGGCCAACCTGTCGACTCCTGCCTGCAGGCTGCTCAACACCTTGTCGTTGATGACGTCGTCGTCACTGGCCGCGATGTCGTCGGCGTCGATCGGATCCTGAACTTCGATCGCGATCTTCGTCGGCAGCGGCAGCCGCGGGATGAAGTCGCTGACGGTCAGCCCCCACGGCGGCGCCAGCAGGATGGGCACGCTCTTGAGGCGGGCCAGCCGGTCCACCATCAGCAGTCGCGCCAACCATTGGCCGCGGTCGAGGAACAATGCGGCTTCCTGACCGCCGACGCTGGCGACGGGCACGATCGGCACACCCGCTTCGCGGGCCAGCTTCACGTAACCCTTGCGGCCGCCGAAGTCGACCTCGTGCCGCTGCCACGACGGGCGGAACACCTCGTAGTCGCCGCCCGGGTAGACCAGAAGAGCCCCGCCGGACTCCAGCGCCAACTTGGCGTTGTCGTGGTTGGCGGCCACGGTGCCGAACTTGCGTAGCGAACCCAGGCCCGGCATCGAAACCACGAGATTGTGTGCGAGCTGGTAGAAGGGCCGCTCGACGCCGAAGTACGAGCTGAACGCCAACGTGAACACGAACGTGTCCGGCGGAAGGTTGCCGCCGCTGTGGTTGCCCACCAACAGGACCGGGCCCTCGGCGGGGATGCGGTCCAGGCCGCGGACGTCGGCGCGGAAGTACAACGAGGCCAGCAGCCACAGACCCGGTAACTGCTCGCGGATGTAGTCGGGGTCGCGCTGGTCCAGGTCGGCCTTCGGGACCCGCAGCGCCACCTGCTGTTTGGCCCACCCGAGGAGGTCGTCGATCGCCACCATGAACGTGTTATAGACACGGGCCGCGAACCGCAAACCTGCGTTCCCACTTACCGCACGTAGACTGTGCGGCACGAAGGAGGAGCCGAGATGGCATTGTCGCCGGCCCAACCCGGGGCTCTACGTCCGCGCCGCTTCACCCGCGAGGTCGACCCCGGGCCCGTCCAGATCCAGGCCCGCAAGGTCCACTTCGACCTCTCCGGTGTCCCGCTCGAGTGGATTCCCGGCCACCCGGTGGCCTCCACGATGATCAACCTGTTCAACGTGGTGTTGCCCGCCGCCGAGCACTGGTTCGTCCGCACCTACAACGAGGCGCTCCCACTCGTCAGAGATCCCAAGCTCGCCGACGACATCCGCGGCTTCATCGGCCAGGAGGCGACGCACGCCGCGGCCCACGACGACGTGATCTCCGACTTCCTCATCGGCAACGGGGTCGACCCGAAACCCATGCTCGACCTCGTCGGCTACATGTTCGAAAAAGTCCTGGCGCCAAAGGATTTCGACGACCCGCAGCGGCGCCTGAGCAACCTGTGTGAGCGGCTGTGGCTGATCGCGGCGATCGAGCACTACACCGCGGTGCTCGGCGACTTCGCGCTGAACTCCACGTGGGACGACCACGGCGCGGACCCCACCCTGGTCGACCTGTTCCGCTGGCACGGCAGCGAAGAGGTCGAGCATCGCTGCGTCGCCCACGACGTCGCGGTCTACTTCCACGACAGCTATCCCGACCGGATCCGGGCGATGACGGTCGCCGCGACGGCGATGTTCACCTTCTTCCAACGCGGCACCTGGTACCTGCTGAAGTCCGACCCCAACAGTGACATCGGCTGGTTCGAGATGCAGCGACTGCGGATGCGGGACTCCGAACTCGGCCTGCTGCCCAAGTTCCGGACCCTGTTCGGGACGAACACGCTGTCCTACTTCCGCCCCGGCTACTCGCCCGAGGACATGGGCTCGACCGCCCAGGCCGTGGCCTACCTGGCCACCTCACCCGCCGCGCGCGCCGCGCACCGTTGATGGGTCTGCGCGAACGCTACCGGCAACTGCCCGCCCATCCGCTGCGGCCGGGACGGCGCTACGCCATGATCGGCATCGCCGACGTCGTGATCAACGGAATGGAAGCGCTGGCCGGCGCCGTCCGCAAGGTCACACCGCCCCGCGAGTTCGACCGCACCCTGGTTCTGCGGGTCGCCGACCGTGAGGTGGTGGCCCGCGACGAGAACGTCGTGGCACTGACGCTGGTCGCCGCCGACGGCGAACCGCTGCCCCGGTGGCATCCCGGCTCGCACATTGACATCACGCTGCCCAGCGGGCTGGTGCGGCAGTACTCGCTGTGCGGCGATCCCGGCCACACCGACAGCTATCGCATCGCGGTGCGCCGCATTCCCGACGGCGGCGGCGGTTCGATCGAGGTGCACCGGGCGCTGAGCCCGGGTGCGACCGTGACGTCGCACGGGCCCCGTAACGCGTTCCCGCTGACGGTGCCCGGCTACGGCTCCCCCACCCGGCAGCTGAGGTTCGTCGCCGGCGGCATCGGCATCACCCCGATCCTGCCGATGCTGCGACTGGCGCAGGTGCTCGATGTGGAGTGGTCGATGGTGTACACGGGGCGCAGCCGCGACAGCCTCCCGTTCGTCGACGAGGTCGCCCGGTTCGGCTCTCGCGTGCAGATCCGCACCGACGACGTCGACGGACTGCCCAGCGCCGACGACCTTCTCGGCGACTGCCCCGACGGCACCGCGGTCTACGCGTGCGGTCCGGCGCCGATGTTGACCGTCATCCGCGAGCGGCTGGTCGGGTGCGACAACGTGGAACTGCATTTCGAACGGTTCGCCGCCCCGCCCGTCGAGGACGGCACCAACTTCTCGGTGACCGTGGCCTCACGCGGCCAGACCATCGATGTCAGAGCCGACGAGACGCTGCTCGCGGCGCTGCGCAGATCCGGTGTGCCCGCCCCGTACTCCTGTCAGCAGGGCTTCTGCGGTACGTGTCGCAGCCGGGTGCTTGCCGGCTCGGTCGACCACCGCGACACGCTGCTCACCGACACCGAACGCGACGGCGGGCTGATGCTGATCTGCATCTCCCGCGCCGCTGAAGGTTCCCATCTCACACTCGATCTGTAGTCGTCTCGTACTATTCGGCCATGCCGTTGGCCGAGGGGGCGACTTTCGCCGGATACACCATCGTGCGTTTACTCGGCTCCGGCGGAATGGGCGAGGTCTACCTGGCCCAGCATCCGCGCCTCCCCCGACGCGACGCGCTCAAGGTGCTTCCCGCGTCGGTGTCGGCCGACGACGAGTACCGCAGGCGGTTCCAGCGCGAGGCCGACATCGCGGCCACGCTGTGGCATCCGCACATCGTCGGGATCCACGATCGTGGCGAGGCCGACGGCCAGATCTGGATCTCGATGGATTACGTCGACGGCACCGACGCGGCGCAACTGCTCAAGGAGCATCATCCCAACGGCATGCCTCCGCAGGAGGTCGCCGCGATCGTCACCGCCATCGCCGACGCCCTCGACTACGCCCACCAGGGCGGTCTGCTGCACCGCGATGTGAAACCCGCCAACATCCTGCTCGCCCGGCCCGAGACCGACGATCGACGAATCCTGTTGGCCGACTTCGGGATCGCCCGCTGGGCCGACGACGTCAGCGGTCTCACCGCGACCAACATGACGGTGGGCACGGTGTCCTACGCGGCGCCCGAGCAGTTGATGGGCGAGACGCTCGACGGCCGAGCAGACCAGTATGCGTTGGCCGCCACCGCGTTTCACCTGCTGACCGGTTCGCCGCCGTTTCGCAACTCGAATCCGGCCGTGGTCATCAGCCAGCACCTGTCGGCGTCGCCGCCGGCGATCGGCACCCGCCGACCGGACCTGGCGAACCTGGATCCCGTGCTGGCCAAGGCGATGTCCAAGAACCCCAAAGACCGGTTCGAGCGCTGCGCGGACTTCGCCAGGGCGCTCGGCCACCACCTCGGTGTCGCCGCGGCGGTGACGAAGCGGCGGTGGTGGACCTGCCCGGGGCGTTCGCGCGTTCCTCGCCGAACAGGAAGGCCGCCACCACGACAGACGCCCCCACGACCACCGCAACCGACGACGACACCACCGCCACGACAACGGCGCCGTCATCGCCCGCCGACGACTCCGCCGCGGTCATCGGGGCCAACTGCTCCCCCGAGGGCGCGACCGCCCAGACCGCCGACGGCTCGACCGCCTACTGCTCGACACTGCAGAGCACGGGCGCCACGATCTGGTCGCTGACCGAGGGCGACGTCCCGAGCCCGACGGTCACCACCGAGGCGACCGAGCCGCCGCTGCCGATCGCCGAGGAATCGCCCGTTCGGGTGTGCATGGAGCAGACCGGTCAGACCCGCCGCGAGTGTCGAAGAGACATCCGGGAGAGCAACGGTTTGCCGCCGCTGCCATGAAATACGCCGTCGTTGCGCCCGTTGCGGCGGGCGTCACCGCAGACCCCGCCTTCATGGCCGCGTTCGCCGCGCATCTGGAGGCCTGCGGGTTCGAGTCACTGGTCGTGGTCGAGCACACCGTCCTGATGTCGCGGTACACCAGCGTCTACCCCTACGACGAGTCCGGTCGGGTCGAACTGCCCGCCGACTGCGCCGTGCCCGATCCGCTCGACCTGCTCGCCTTCCTGGCCGGTCACACCCGGCGACTCGGGCTGGCCACCGGCGTGCTCGTGCTGCCCAACCACCACCCGGTGGTGCTGGCCAAGCGGGCGGCCACGGTCGACGTGCTCTCCGGCGGGCGACTGCGGCTGTGCGTGGGAATGGGTTGGCTCAAAGAGGAGATCGAGGCGTGCGGAGCCGACTTCGCAAGCCGGGGCCGGCGCGCCGACGAGCAACTGGCCGTGCTGCGGCTGCTGTGGCAGGACCGTCCCGAAGGAGCCGACTTCCACGGCGAGTTCTTCGATTTCGACAACGCCATGTGCTATCCGAAACCTCTGGCGCACATACCGATTCACATCGGTGGGCACAGCAGGGCGGCGGCCAGGCGGGCCGGCAGGCTCGGTGACGGGTTCCAACCGCTCGGCGTGGGTGGCGCCGAGTTGGCCGAACTGGTCTCGCTGATGCGCGAGGAGGCCGAACGATGCGGGCGCGACCCCGATGCGCTGGAGCTCTCGCTCGGACACCTGGTCACCAAGATCGACGCTGAGCGGGCGGCCAAACTCGAGGCGCACGGTGCGGACCGCGCGATCCTGGCCATGCCGCCGACGACCGATATCGACGAAGCGCGCGACGTGTTGTCCGCATGCGCGCAGCGGCTCGGGCTGACCTCCATGGGCTCCTCATGAGGCTCAGTACCGCCGACCGACTGGCGCTGGCCGACCTGGTGCACGTCTACGCCTCGGCCGTCGACGACCGCCGATTCGACGACGTCGTCGAGCTGTTCACCGAGAACGCCGAGCTGCGGCTGCCCGACCCACCACGCACGCTGGAGCCGGTGCGCCGCCACCATGGCCGCGACGGGGTGCGCGCGGCGATGGCCTCGCTGGCCGCTGTGGCCAGGACCGAACATGCGATCGTCGGCGAGGTGTACGCCGCAGCCGACGAAGCCGACTACGCGCTCAGGCGCATCACCTGTATCGCCCACCATTGGACGGTCAGCGACGGTCAGGCGTCCGATCTGGTGTGGCATCTGCGCTACGACGACGAGTATCTGCGGACGCGGGCGGGCTGGCGCATCCACGGTCGCGCATTGACGATCAATGCGATCGAGACTCGGCCGGTGCGTCGTCTGCGATTGCCGCCATCAGGCGGTCCAGTAGGACCCGCTGACCCTTCAGCAGCTTGGACCGAGCCTGCGCCACGGGGAACCAAGCAGCCCGGTCGATTTCGGGAAACTCCCTGATCGCGCCAGACCCTTTTGGCCACTCCATGGTGAAGGTGTTGGAGAAGGTGCCCTTCAGGTCGAGGTCGCCTTGCACCGCGAATGCTGTCACGATCTTGCCGCCGGGTTGTTTGACGGGCCCCAACGCGATGCGGGGGCCCTGCGGCGGACGCTTGCCCAGTTCCTCTTCGAATTCGCGGCGCGCGACGGTCCACGGGTCCTCGCCCTCGCCGTATTCGCCCTTGGGAATCGACCAGGCCCCTTCGTCCTTGCGCGCCCAGAACGGTCCGCCCGGGTGGCCGATGAGCACCTCGACGTCACCGTCACGCACCCGGTAGAGCAACAGCCCCGCACTCAACTTCGGCACGTTCCCCATCTTCCGCGAGCGACCGTGGCTGTACACCGACACGCCGCGTTCGGGCGTACAAAAGCGGTCGCTCACGGCCGGGAAGGGCGGCGGTCAGTACTTGCGGTCGCCCTCGCTGCTGTCGAAGAAGTCCCAGTCGCCGTCGTCGTTCTTGACCTCCATGCGCCAGCCGAGTTCGGGGTCCGCCTTCTGGTCGACGAACCAGGCATGAGCATCGTCGGCGCTCTCGATGTCCTTGGTGTCGACAACCTCGCCCTTGGGGTTCAGCACGCGATAAGTAGCCATGCCGACACAATTCCCCGGTTCAACGGGTTTGAATCAGCCCGCTTTCGGCGTCGGGATGCCCTCGCTGGCCGAGAACTGCGCGTCCTCCTGCGTGGACAGCCCGAACGAGACGACGGACCGGTCGAAGAACAGATCGGTCAGGTAGGCCAGCGTCACCGCCCAGCGGTTGACGAACCGCGGAATCGCGTACACGTGATAGGCCCGGGTAACGACCTTGGCCGGGAAGCCGGACAACTGGATGTTGAGCGGATTGGCCACGGCGTAACGCGGGCCCAGGTCGACGACCAGGCCCATGTTGCGGTGCTTGTAGCGCTTCGGTTTGCCCACGCCGAGGCTGGCTGCGACGTTGCGCGCCAACACCTTTCCCTGCCGCGTGGCGTGCTGGGCGGTCGGCGGCGTGATCTTGCCGGGCTGTGTGACGTCGGGCACCGCGGCCGCATCGCCCGCGGCGAACACCCCGGGGTGGCCGGGAACCTCGAGTTCGGTGGTCACTTTCAGCCGGCCGCTCTCGGTCGGCAGCCCCAGCTTCTCGATCAGCGGCGCACCCGTCACCCCGGTGACCCACGCGACGGTATGGGTGCGGATCAGCGAATCATCGCTGAGCACAACATGTTCGGCGTGTACCTCCTTGAGCGTCACTCCCAGTCGGACGTCGATGCCGCGCGACTTGAGCACGCGCTGCGCCGCGGCACCCAGCTTCTCCCCGACTTCCGGCATAACCTGCTCGGCCAGGTCGAGCAACAGGAACTTCACCTCGTTCGGGTCGAAGCCCATCTGATTGGCGGCCGCGTCGGCCAGCGCCCGCAGTTGCACCGCCAGTTCCGTACCCGAGTACGACGCGCCGACCACGACGATCGTGCGCCGCGCCTGACGGCGGCCGGCATCGTCGTCGACATCGGCCAGTTCGAGTTGCTGGAGCACGTGATCGCGCAGATACAGGGCTTCGGCGGTCGACTTGAGACCGCGCGTGCTCGGCGAGGCCGGGCACGTCGAACAGCTTGGTGACCGAACCGGGGGTCAGTACCAGCCGGTCCCATGACAGCGCGCGTGACCGTTCCTCGGGATCGGTGAAGGTGACGGTGCGTCCTTGGAAGTCGACCTCGTCGACGCGGCCGCGGATCGCCTGCACCCCGCGCAAGGCGTTGGCCAACGGGATCGCGACGAAGCGGGCATCGACCAACCCGCCGGCGACGTCAGGTAGCAGCGGCGTGTACAGCATGTAGTCGACCGGGGAGACGATCGAGATCTCGACGTCGGAACGCTCTTTGCGCAGTTTCTTGGCCAGGGTGCGCGCACACTCGAAACCGGTGAATCCGCTGCCGACGATTACCACGGAGGTCATGCGCCCGACTGTACGGAACCGCCCCCGTCGGGGAATGCTGGAGGCATGACGCGCCCGGAACCTCTGCGCCGATTCGACCCGCTCCGACCCCTCGACATGTTGACCGCGTTGTGGTCCTCGGCCGCGGTGACGCCGGTCACCACCGGGGCGGCCGCGGCGTACCGAACACTGTTCCTGACGGTCCGCCGACTCGTCGTCGGCAGGCGACTCACCGTCAAACTCGACGAGGGTGATCTGACGCTGACGGTCACCGAGTTCGACTCGCGCCTTGATGTCCGGGGTCTCTCGGTCGGTCAGCTCAACGACGTACGGCTGGCCGCGCGCGACATTCAGTGCAACGGGGCGCAGTTCGACCACGCCACCGCGGTGTTGCACAACGTGCACATGCGGCCCACGGCGCCACCGGTGCTGGTCGCCGCGCCCGTCGAACTGACGTTGGAGATTCCGGCGCCGGTTCTCGACGACGTGTTCCGCTGGGCGGCGCCGCGGCTCTCGGGCGCGGTCGGCGCCGACGGTGTGGCCCGGCTGCGCCTGGCGCGGCGGCCGGGCGCCGGCCACCTCGAGGTCGACGCATATCTGGACGGCTCGACACTGTGGCTCAAACCACGCTGCCTCACCTTCGGCCGGACACGCTGTCCGCTTCCGGCCCGGACCCCGGCCTACCCCGTGCGGCTGCCCGAACTGCCGCACGGTGTGCGACTCACCGGAATCAGCTTCGCACCGGGTGTGGTGCGGCTGTCGGCGTCGGTGGCGGAGTGGCGGATGGACCTGCCGCTGACGAGGCTCGAGGACATCCTCGGCCAGTTGAGCGCAGTCGGCCGTCCACTGCAGCTGAGCCGGTTGGGGCGCCTACTCTGACAGTGTTTGCGCACACCGAACATCGTTGCGCCGCTTAAAATCTGCCAATCTCCGGTCAATTTCTGCCAGGGAATTAAACCCGTCTCTTCTTGGTTGCCGCTTATGAGTCGACCGGAACGCGTCCGATCCGAATTTATTTGGTGGAAAGCGGGTTTCGGTGGCTCGCAGACATAGAAAAGAGGCACGTCAATGAAAAAGATAGGAATTGCAGCCGTAGCGAGCGGACTGGCCGCCGCCCTGATCGGGCTGGCCGCACCGGTGGCCGCCGCACCGTCGGGGTCGCAGAACGCACAGGACACCATCAACCAGCTCAAATCTGAGGGGTACAGGGTCATCGTCACTCAGGTGGGGACGGCCCCGCTGAGCGAGGCCGAGGTGGTCGCGGTCCGCGAGGGCCCCACCTTCACCCGGATCGACGCAGGCGCCCCGGTGATCGGGAGCAGCCACAACTACATCACACATCAGGACCGTCTCGTCTACGTAGACGTCAAGTAGCCGGTACTTGAAAGACGGCGCGAGAGGGGCACCCGCAGGGGTGCCCCTCTTCGCGTATGGGCACAATCCTCGCTGTGGCCGAACTCGCCCGGTATCAGGACGGGACCGCATGGGTCGTCATCCTGCTCGACGGCGCCGATCTGGTTTTCTGCACCGATTACGCGGACGGCGAACCGCCGAGGGGCACCTCCGAGACCCGCATGCGGGTCGAGGATTTCGTCGCCCGAGGCGAAGGTCCGTGGCCCTGGTACGACCTCGGTCCAAAGCGTGAGGGTGTGTTACGAGCGCTGGCCGGACTCGATGTCGACCCACCGGAATGGACAGAGCCACTACCACCGGACGTGCTGGACCTGTTTCGCCGGGCGCAGCGCGGCGACTCGGCGGTGATCGAGATGCTCGCGATGGGCGCCGATCCCGATCCAGTGGATGCGTGTGGTGCGTCACCGCTCTGGTACGCGGTGCGCTCACCGGGCCTGGGCCTCGCGGTGGCGCTCATCGATGCGGGGGCCGACGCGGGACGGCGCATCGAGTTGTCGGCCCGCGGTGAGCGCTACACCACGATCCTGCACGAGATCGTGCGCAATGGGCGCACCGTGGCGCTGAAACACGCCCTGGCCAACGGCGTGTGCCCGGCGCTGCTGGACTCCGAAGGTGCGACACCGCTGCACGTGCTCGGCGGCGATGGCGACAACGTCAACCCGGAGTCGGTGCGCGCACTGGTGCGCGCCGGTGCGCCGGTCGACGCCGTCCTGCCCGACGGCACCCAACCCATCGACCGGGCCGCGCGGCAGTTGCTGCCCGCGACCGTCGCCACGCTCGTCGATCACGGTGCCGATCCGGGGCGCGGTCTCGACGCGCTGATGTCGTGGTGGGCGGCCGGGGTGTCGTGCAGCGTCCAGCGGGCGGGTGTCGTGACCGACGTCGTCGAGGTGCTGCGCACCGCGGGCGCCCAGGTGAGCCAACGTCACCGTGACGCCGCGGCCGCCGCCGGCGTCGAGCAGGTGACGGCGGCCCTGCGTCGGTGAGGCGTCAAAAGCCGGATACGTCCGATACGTCCATCGGATCCGGCGGCGGGCTCTAGATTCCGAGGAACGGCAGCGGGATCGGCGAATCACCGTTGCCGATCGACGACACCATCGCGGGGCAGAACATCGAGATAGCGATGCCGGTGAACATGGTTGCCGGCCCCAGGGACATACCGCCCATTTCGGCGACCTTGGCCGCGACGTTGGCGGCGTTCTGGCCCGGATCGGCGAGCATGGGGCACACCTGTTGGCCCACCGCGACCGCACTGTTCGGATCGCTCATGACGACACCGGCCTCCGTCACCGCGTTGATAAACGCGTCGTCGACGGGGTCAGCCTGCGCCGGCGCGGCCACTAAGGCCGCGGCGGCCAGAAGTCCGGAGGTCAGCGCGAGCGCCGACACGGGTTTGCTAAGCACCCGGGAATCCTACGCCGTGGACCCCTCAGACGCCCGTCCAGGCGGTGTCGATGGTGGCGCCCACGTCGATCACCTTGGCCTTCTGGGAGGCCGGGCTGTCGATCTCGCCGGCGACGTGCGCGGCGATGAACCGCCGGATCTCGGCGTCGATGCCGCCGAGAATGCGCACCACCTCCCCTCGCAGCGACTTGGACGTCACATGGATGGAGATGTCGGAGGCCCGCGGTTTCTCGACGTCGAGGATCAGCAGCAACGGTTCGGCGGCGCGCGCGGTGGCGTTCAGCGCGATCTCCCCGAAAACCATGAATTTCGGCTTGTCGATGCGCAGATCGACCATCATGTCGATCTCCAGCGGGATCCGAATGGCGAACGTGATCAGCGGTCCCACGTGGCGGGTCAGTCGCGGCTCCTGGATCCGTACCTTGGCGGTGACCTTGGCGATTTTGCCCGGGCCCTGAGCGATGGGTCCCATCTCGAACTCATCGCCGGCGATATCGGCGATGGCGCTGCCGACACGCTGCTCGGTCACGGCGACCTCGAAGAATCTGCGGCCGAATTCCTCGTAGGTGATCTCGGTGGACTCATCGTCGACAGGCATGGTGCTCATACCGTCTCACGCGCCCAACTCGGGCTGCACGCGACGCGACCCGCCGCGACCGAATCGAGACACCTCGTGCACGCCTCCCGCGATGCTTCTGCAACCGTTCCGCGATCCTGTGCGACGGCCAGTCAGCCACCGCCGTTACTGCGCGCCTCGGCCCCGCTCTCCTCTGCGTCGATGGCGTCGTCGGAGGATGTCTGGCCGACATAGGTGCCGTCGCCGCCGCTGTCCTTACCGGCGCGGGAGCTCGCCACGTGGTCGTCCTCGGTGACGCCCTCTTCGCTGCTGTCGTCGTCTTCGCGCGGAGTCATGCGGCCGGATTACCCGCGGTGGAGGTGGTCAAACGGTCGCTCGACGGTGACCGGGGCGGCACGAGCTTGAGCGCCAGGAGCCCGAGCAGCGCCACGATCAGGGCCGGTGTCCCGTACAGCAGGACCCCCATGGCCAGGGTTGTCGTCGAACCGCTCATCGCGGCGGCGACCACGTGAACGGAGAACGCCCAGCTGGCCATCAGGGCGACGCTCATGACGACCACCGCGACGGCCAAGCTGCGGGCAGGCCCGTAGTGCCGGTAACCGGTGACAGTGAGCACCGCAACGGTGGGGATGCCCAGGATCGCGGCGGCCATCCACGTCTGGTCGAGCGTCGCGAGCTGTCCGATCGTCGGCAGGATCAGGCAGGAGGCCAAGACCGCGGCCAGCGCCACGCCCACAACGGCGAACTCGCGTGAATCAGTGTGTCGCATGGTTGCTGAGTTGCCCCGGGTCGAGGACACGAAACGTCGGGTGGTTCAGGCCACCGTCGCGGCGTAGTAGCGGATTCGCCTGATCGCGAACGGGTTCGTCGCCACGTCGGCGATCAGCACGTCGCGCGTCCGGGCGCCTTCGATGCCGCACACCAGGCTCTGACCCGACCCGATCAGTTTGCGGGAGCGGGCGCCGGTCAGCCGGGACAGCAGTTCTGTGCTGCCCATCGGTGTGTGGTCGCCGGCGGTGATCTGCGCGCCGCCGCCCAACCAGCGCCGCAGCCCGACCTCGTCACCCGCACGGGCGGCCGCGAGAAATTCCCCGAACCGCCGCTTGCCCTGGGGGCCGACGCCACGGAAGCCGCCCAGAAAACCGAGCGTCCCGACGATGCCCTGGTTCGTCAGCAGCCCCCGCGACAGCTGGAGCCCGGCGGGCACCGATCGGATCCCCCCGCTGAGGAACTGCCCGACCATCGCCGGGAGCTCCCAATAGGCTGACAGCTCTGCGATTTTCAGCTCACCTGCGTCCTCGTGGAGGTGGTAGCGCAGGTAGGCGGGGATCCGCATGGTCAAACCCGCGGCCATGTGAACCTCGAGCTCCAGATCGCGGACGACGGTCGAGCCCACCACGATGTCGACGTCGCGGTGAAACGCGATGTCGCGCGGGCCGATGAAGGTGTCGTAGAAGCGGGTGATGGCCGTCGGCCCGCGGTGCGGCTGTGCACCCACCGGGTCTTCGACGATCGCGTCGAAGGTGAAGGCGGCGACCCACGCCTGGCGGTCGTGGACGGCGACCGCGGCCGGGGATCGCTCGACGGCGGCCAGGGCGTCGGCCCGGGAGATGGCCATAGAGGTTGCCTACCACTTCGGGATCGCCTCAGTCGACTACTTCACCGCAGGCGGGCACACTGGAAGCACTACCGCGCAGAGGTGCGGGCGCCCCAGGAGGAGGCACCATGAGCAGCAACGGCCCGTTCGGGTTCGACCCCGAGGAGTTCGACCGCGTCGTGCGCGAAGCCGGTGAGGGGCTGCGCGACGCGCTCGACGGCCTCGGCAGGTTTTTCAGCACGTCGGGGGAACGTGCGGGCTGGGCCAACCTGGTCGACGAGTTCACCCGTTCGTCCCGGCCCCGGCGCGAACCGGAGACCACCGGTGAGACCGGAGACGGGGTGTGGGCCATCTACACCGTCGACGACGACGGGGGTGCGCATATCGAGCAGGTCTACCCCACCGAGCTGGATGCGCTGCGGGCCAACAAGAACAACACCGATCCCGCCCGCAAGGTGCGGTTCCTGCCCTACGGCATCGCGGTCAGCGTATTGGACGCCGGCGAAACGGACTCGGCCCCGGACTCCCCTGCCGCCGACGACATCTAACGCGAAATCGCTTGCACCGCTTCACTGCTCGTTCGTCGGCTGGGCGTCCAGCACTCGCTGGATATCGGGTTTCATCTGCTGTAACTGCTGGCCTGCGTAGCCCCAGCTGTGGATGCCCGCGGGAAAGTTGAACACGCCGTTGTTCCCGCCCGCGGCGATGTAGGCGTCGACGAACGCCCGGTTGGAGTCGATCGCGAAGCCTTCGAGGAAGCCGAGCCCGGCGATGGGCGCGTCGGGATTGGTCAGCGCGGGGTCGGTGAGTGTGCCGTCGCCGCAGTAGATCCAGACCCGCGTCCCGTTGGCTGCGAGCCTGCCTGCCTGCACCGTGGGATCGTTGCGGGCCCATGCGGGATCGCCGGGCGGGCCCCACATCGCGGTGGGATCGAAGCCCCCGTTCCACATCTGGGCCACCCTGACCTGGCCCGGGCCGTTGGGCGCTGACAGGTTCAGAAAGCCCGACAGCGAACCGGCATAACTGAACAGCTGCGGGTGGTAGGCCGCCAGGATCAGCGCCGCGGAACCGCCCATCGAGAACCCGACCACGGCGTTGCGGGTCGGTCGTACCCCTTTGTTGGAGGCCAGCCAGGCCGGAAGTTCCCGGGTCAGGAAGGTCTCCCATTTGTAGGTGTAGGTCGTGCCGTTGCCCACCGCGGGCGCATACCAATCGGAGTAGAAGCTCGATTTGCCGCCGACGGGCATCACCACCGAGATGCCCGAGCCGTCATACCAGTCGAAGGCCTGGGTGTTGATGTCCCAGCCGTTGAGGTCGTCGCCGGCCTCCATGCTGTCGAGCAGATACAACGCGGGTGAGTCTGCGCCCGCACCGAGAAACTCGACCCGGACCGTGCGGTTCATCGCCGCCGACGGCACTTCCAGGTGCTCGATCGGCAGACTCGGATCCGAAAAGGCCTGCGCGGACGGGCTTACACTCCCGGCCGCGAGGGCCGGAAGCATCGCGGCGGCCACTGTCGCTGCTGCCCATCGCGCAACCGGGCGGAGTGACGTCCACTTCACGAGCGCCATCGACGACCTCCCTCTCACCGCCGTCCCAGAGCGGACGATACGCCCGCCCGCACCGGATCGATCGCGAAATGGCATTCCGGCAGGGAAAGTTCGAGTCGACGGCTGCTGGAATGCCATTTCGGGGACTCGCGCCCGCGCCCCGGGCCCGCCAATTTTGTTATGTTTGCACAAATAGCGACTTTGGCGGCCGCCGCATGGTGTGGCGCGATGCGGACATCTGCGGAGCTCGCCCGGTGATCGAGGAGGCGCCGTCGTGAGATCGCTGAGCTACGAACGGCTTTTCATCGGCGGCCGATGGCAGACGCCGGCCACCGGACACCGTATCGCGGTCATCTCGCCGCACACCGAGGAGCAGATCGGCGAAACACCCGAGGCCGCCGCGCAGGACGTCGACCGCGCGGTGCAGGCCGCGCGCAAGGCTTTCGATGAGGGGCCGTGGCCGCGGATGAGCGTCGACGAGCGCATGGAGAAGGTCGAGAAGCTCGCGACGGTCTACGCGGCCCACACCGACGAGATGGCCGACCTCATCACCGCGGAGATGGGTTCACCGCGCAGCTTCAGCCGGCTGGGGCAGGCCACCGGTGCGCTCGCCCAGATACATCTGGGCCTGGCCACCGCGCGGGAGTTTCCGTGGGTCGAGCGGCGGCCCGGGTTGTTCGGCGACGTGCAGATACGGCGCGCACCCGTCGGCGTGGTGGGTGCGATCGTGCCGTGGAACGTCCCGCAGTTCCTGATCATGCCGAAGATGATCCCGGCGCTCATCGCGGGCTGCACCGTCGTGGTCAAACCGGCGCCCGAGACGCCCATCGACGCGATGTGGCTGGCGGAGATGCTCGAGGAGGTCGACCTTCCCGACGGAGTCGTGTCGATCCTTCCCGGCGGACGCGACACCGGTGAGCGCCTGGTGCATCACCCCGGCGTGGACAAGATCTCGTTCACCGGTTCGTCGGCCACCGGACGCCATATCGCCGCCGTGTGCGGCGAGCAACTCAAACGCGTCAGCCTCGAGTTGGGCGGCAAGTCCGCGGCGATCATCCTCGACGACGCCGACATCGAGCGCACCGTCGAGCATTTGAAGACGGCAAGCCTGATGAACAACGGGCAGGCGTGCGTGGCGCAGACGCGGATCCTGGTGAGCGAACGCCGCCACGACGACGTGGTGGAAGCGCTGAGCGCGATGATGTCGGGGCTTGCGGTGGGTGATCCCGCCGACGATGCCACCGACATCGGACCACTGGTGGCGCAGCGCCAACAGCAGCGGGTGCACGGATACATCGACGCGGGACTCGCCGAGGGCGCGCGAATGGTGTTGGGCGGCACCGACACACCCCATGACCGGGGGTGGTACGTCCAGCCGACGCTGTTCACCGACGTGACCAACGAGATGCGCATCGCCCGCGAGGAGATCTTCGGGCCGGTGCTGACCGTGCTCACCTACTCCGACGAACGCGACGCCATCCGGATCGCCAACGACAGCGACTACGGGCTGGCCGGCTCGGTCTGGACGGCCGACGTCGCGCACGGGCTCGACATCGCCGCAGAGATTCGCACCGGAACCTACGGAATCAACATGTACACGCTCGATACGACCATGCCGTTCGGCGGGTTCAAGCAGTCCGGAATCGGTCGCGAGTTCGGCGCGGAGGGACTGTCGGAGTATGTCGAGTTGCAGACGACCATCAGCGCGGAAAAGCTGCCCGAGCTAGCGTGACAGCTCGAGTGTCAGCTCCGCCGGGCAGCACAGCTCTCCGCGTTGATTGGACACGGTGATCTGCAGATCGATCAGGCCGGTATGCCGTTTCGCCACGACGCACCCGCGACCCACCATCGAGTCACCGGCGTAGATGGATCCCAGCAGGGTGATCTTGCGGCGCACCACGCGGCTGCAGGGGCCGGCCCAGTCGGTGGCGATTCGGTCGATGAATCCGGCGATGTGCATCGTGTTGACGAAGATCGTCGGATGGCCGTGCTGTTCGGCGTAGCGCGGGTCGTAGTGTGCCGCAAAGTAATCCCACGTGGCACCGGAGTTCATCACGACCCGCTGGTAGTCGATGTGGTCCACCAGTTCGGGCAGCTCCGATCCAACCGCGACCCGCTCCCAGTCCACCCCGGGCGGTGTCCTCACGGCTGTTCCTCGGGGGTGAACCGGAACAAGGTGTTGCGGTTGACGGCGACCAATGTTCCGTCGTCGCGGCGGAACTCGTCGCAGGTCTGGACGAAGTGACCGGCCCCATGGCGGGTCCGCTTCAGTGGCGAAACCGAGACGACCTCCTCGACCAGGTGCAAGCGATCGCCTTCCACGATCGCGCACGGATACTCGGCGTCGTTGGCGGCGTTGATGAACGTGGTCCCGGGCAGCGGAACGCGGAGTGCGATCGCCGCGACCGGTGATCGGCCGTTCGGCAGCCACGGAGGTGGAATCAGCCACCCCATCAACAGAGCGGGTGGGGCGAGCAGACCGCCCCACTGGCGGCGGGCGAAATCCTCGTCCCAGTACCCCGGATTGGAGTCGCGAACCATGGCCGCGAAGTGCTGGATGCGGGCCGCACTCACCGCGGTCCCGGCGTACCGCGGCTGTGTGCGCGTGCCGACCATCCGCAACGCGTCTTCGTATGTGCCAAACGCCAGCTCGTACCGGAGGGTCTCGGTCACCCCGGTAGCGCGCTCTCATGCGGAACCGAGTCCCAGGCCAGTCGACGCGAGGCGAAATACCACCCGCCGCGCTCGTAGACGAGGCGGTCGGTGTAGCTGCCGGTGGCCTCGAGTGCGTTGTCGCAGAACAGCAATGCGACGCACTGTTGAGTCGCTTCGACGCCGTCGACGGTGATGTCGTGGTCAACGGTGACGAGTCGACGGCCGCTGCCGCCGTCGAATGCCTCCGCAAGGTTGGTGAAGGACTCCTCGCCCCTGGTGTATGTCGCACCGGAGTGCCGGAAGGTGGCGAGCCATCCGGCCAGATCACCGCTGGAGAACAACCGGTTGTGCCTGGCGTCGAGGTTGAGGATGCCCGCCCGGCCCGCCAGCCCGTCGAGCACGTACTGCTGTTGGTAGCTCAATGCCATCGTCTGACTCCTTCACCGACTCAACAGGTAGCCGTGGGCTTCTCGATCCCACACCGCCGCGCTCAGGCCGCGTTGCCGCAGGACGTCCTTTCGCACCCGCCCGATGACGTTCTTCGGAATCTCGTCCAGCACTTCGAGATACCGAGGCACGCAGAAGTACGGCATGCGCGCGGCGCAGAAGTCCAGGAGTTCTGGAAGGTCCACCGTCACGCCGGGACGAAGGGCCACGACGACGAGGATGTCGTCCTCACCCAACTCGCTCGGGACGGCGATCGCGGCGGCTTCGGCGACCGCCGGGTGCCGCATCACCACCTGCTCGAGCTCGACCGACGACACATTCTCGCCTCGCCTGCGAAGCGAGTCCTTGGCGCGGTCGACGAATGTCAGGTTCTGGTCGTTGTCGAGGACACCCAGATCGCCTGTGCGGAACCACTCCGGGTGGGGCTCGATCCGCAGGCCGCGGTGCCCGGGCGCGGACGACACATACCCCTCGCTCATCACATGCGCTGTCCGCGGCCGGCACGCGATCTCACCCGTCACGCCGGGGGCAACGGGATGCCCGTCCCCGTCGACGATGCGGACCTCGAAGGCCGGGTTGACTGGTCCAGACGTACCCGCAACGCCGTCGTCCGAAACCGCCTTGTAGGCGATCGGGAACGCTTCGGTCATTCCGTACATCGTCACCACGCGGCACCGGTACCGCTCCTCGATCGCGCGGTACAGCTGGGCCGAAATGGGGGCGGCCGAGATGAACCGGATTCCGAGCTGCGCGTCGCTCGGGGCTGGCGGCAGATTCCACAGCATCGACACCATCGCACCCGCCCCGGCGAACCCCGCTGCGCCACAGGCTCGCAACTCATCTGACACATCGGCGGGGTGGAAGGCGCTGGCCAGCACGCTGGTGCCGCCGACGAGCATCGGCGCCAGCACCGTCGGGGCTGCGCTGAGGTGAAACAGCGGCATGGCCGTCCAGATCACGTCACCCCGGCCGTACTCCCACGCCGATGCCACGGTGGCGGCCGCGACGAACAGGTAGTGCCATGTGGTCGCCACCGCCTTCGAGGGTCCGGTGGTTCCCGAGGTGAAGAACAGCGCTCCCACGTCGTCCGCGTCTGTGCGCACCACCGGATAGGTGACGTCGTGGGGTCCGCTCAACTCGGTGCCGACCGAATCGTCGATCAGCAGGGTCGCGGCCGGGGCGTCGAGGTCGTCGGCCACCTCGGCGAGTCGAGCACGGCGGGCGTCGTCGGCCACGACCAGCCGGGCCCGCGACACGTTGAGCGCGTGTGTCAGGAAGTCGCCCTTGTTGGCGGCGTTGACCGCAGCGCTGACCGCACCCAACCGGGCGGCTCCGAGCCAGAAGTACACCCACTCGGCGCAGGTCCCGGCGAACAGCGCGACGGTGTCACCCCGGCGCACGCCGCGGTCGGCCAGCATGCCCGCCGCGGCGCAGGACCGGTCGCGCATCTGGGCGAACGTGATCGGGGTGCCGTCGATCGACATCATCACCTGATCGCCGAACTGGTCGGCACGGCGGTCGAGAACCGAAGCGACCGTGAAACGTTCGACGCCGAATGACGCGGGCTCGATGCACGACGCCCTGCCTGCGGGCATCAAGCGTCCGCTGCCGACGGGTCGGGTTCACCGCTGGCCGTGTACCCGAAGTCGGTCGCCGACGGTTCGGCACCCGGATAGAAGCGATGCGCCCAACGTCGCAGCGCGGCGTAGTCACGGGCCTCCTCGGGTGCGAGGTTCGGCTTCTCCAGGTACTTCATGTTCTCCCAGGTGAAGAAGTCCTGTTTGATGACCTCCTGCTGCAACTGCAAGAACTTCGCCGCACGACCCGTGGGCTTGTCGCCGGTCTCGCCCGGTTCGCGGACCGACGCCTGGGTGTAGAAGTAGTCGGTGTAATCCTCGTCGACCGGGGTCTGGCCCGTCACCTGGACGGTGGCGACCAACTCCGAGGGGAAGCGCACCACCCCGAGGCCGAGCGAGTAGTTGTCGTAGATGATCTTTGCGTCCACGGGCCCGTTCGGGGTGAGCCACGTCTTGGCCCGTCCCCCACCGAAATTCGCGTTCACCGTCGCGTGCAGGTGGTACCCGGACACTTCGAACGACGCGGTGTTGGCGGGATTGGCGGCCTTGTGCACGTATTGGACGTGGTACGGGTCGGCCGCGTTCTCGATGATCATCTGGGCGTGCACCTTGACCCGGTTGACCATCCGGGTGTGGGGGTGCAGGGGGTAGTACTCGTCGGTCTCGAGTTCAGGCAACACCGGCGGCTGCCAGTACGGGGCGCGGCCGTGGCGTTCGTGCCAGACCAAGATGAAGCCGTACCACTCGGTGCAGGGATAGCGCTTGATCCGCACATTCTGTTTGCAGCCGATCTTGCTGTAGGGAATCAGCGCGTTGGTGCCTTCACCGGTCCAGTGCCAGCCGTGCCAGGGGCAGACGATGTGCTCGCCCTCGACGGTGCCGCCGACGCCCATGTTGGCGCCCAAATGCTGGCAGTAGGCGTCCAGCACGTTGACCCGGCCGGGTTGAGTCCGGAAGATCACCAGCTCCTCGCCGAAATAGTGGGCGCGCTTGACCTGACCGGGTCCCAGATCGGAGGAGAATCCGACGATGAACCACCCCGTGGGGAACCGGTAGGTGGACAAGCTGATACCGCTGGGCCCGAATTCGCGCTCCGACGGGTCGAGGGTGGGATCGTCGACCGTATCCGTCATCGCAACTCCGTCCGCGCACGCACCAGCCGGGGTCAGCGGCGCTGTCCGTTGCCTATTTTTACTATTTTAGGCATTCTGGGTCAAGGACGGCGAAGGGAACCGCGCATGACGACGACCGCCCCGGTCGACCTTTCCGATCCGGCATTGTGGCAGAACGGTTTTCCCGATGAGCTCTTCACGCAACTGCGGCGCGAGCGGCCCGTCTTCAAGCACGAGCTCACCGAACGGGTCGCGGCGACGCTGAAGCGCGACTTCTGGATGACCACCAAGTTGCATCACGCTCACCGCATCCACCGCGACACCGAATCGTTCACCGCCGCCGAGGGGCCGTTGATCCAAGGAGTGGGCGCCGTGGGGGCGTTCCCGACGATCATCAACATGGATCCGCCCGATCTGCTCAAGCGGCGCCGGGTGATGTCACACGCGTTCACGCCCAAGGCGATCGGAAAGCTCGAGCAGGACATCCGCTCGCGGGCGGCCGCGATGATCGAGGGCCTCCTCGAGCGCGGCGGCGGTGACTGGATCGCCGACGTCGCCGACGCACTTCCGATGTCGGTGATCGGGGACATCGTCGGAATCCCCGAGTCGGACAGGCCGGAGATCTTCGACACCTTCGACCTGATCCTGCAGGCCAATTCGGCGTCGACGGACCAGCAAGCCGAGCAACAGCACTCCGAACTGTTCGGCAAGGTCTTCACCTACGCGGCGCAACTGACCGCCGAGAAGCGCCGGCACCCGACCGATGACATCTGGAGCACCTTGGCCACGGCGGTCGTGACCGACGAGAACGGTGAGCAACTGTCGATTCCCGCCGCCGAACTCGACATTTTCTTCTTCGTGATCGCGTTCGCGGGTAGTGACACCACCAAGAACGCGTTGGCCTACGGCCTGCGGGCGTTCGTCGACAACCCCGCGCAGATCCAGCGCTACCGCACCGATCCGTCCGTGCGCCAGACGGCGGTCGAAGAGGTGCTGCGCTGGTCGTCACCGGTGGCGTTCTGGAGCCGGGTCACCAAGGTGGACGTCGAGATCGACGGCGTCACAATTTCCCGGGGCGAACGCGTGGTGTCCATGTTGCGGTCTGCCAACCGCGACGAGGACGCCTTCGCCGACCCGTTCACGTTCGACGTCGGCCGTGCGGACAACCCCCACGTGGCATTCGGCGGTGGCGGACCACACCACTGCCTCGGAGCGATGCTGGCCCGGGCGGAGATCCGCGCTGTGCTCGACGAGGTGCTGTGCCGCGCCGACGAGATCGCTCTCGGACCGGCCGAGGTCACCTATCCGACCCTCGCCAACAACATGACGATCTTCCACTCGATGCCGATCTCGTTGCGGGCCCGCTGAATTCACAACCCCTTCGGTCGTGTCCCGATGACGCCCTGAACTTCGAGTCGCTCCAGGTCACCTTCGGTCAGGCCGCACAACGCGGTGAGGACCTCGGCGTTGTGCTCGCCGAGTGTGGGAGGCGGGCGCTTGAGCCATCGTTGGCTGCCGGGCAGCCGGGTGAACGGCGGACAAGGGTAGAGGTTGCCCCCGGTACTCGAATGGTCCAGGTGTTCGAAGAACCCGCGGTGTCGTAGCTGCGGGTTCTCGGTTACGAGCGAGGGCGACACCACGACCGCGGCGGGCACACCCGCGCGTGTCAGCGCCTCCGCGGCGGCCGCCGCGTCGCGGGTGGCGAGCCAGGTCTGGAGGTCCGCTCCGCCGGTGACGTCGGCCAGTGCGGCCTGTTCGTCTTCGGTGCGCGCGGCGAGTGCGATCCAGCCGTCGTCCCCCGCACACCGATAGACGTCCTGCACGGCCGCGCCCTGTCCCCGGTTGCCTCGCCGCTCCATCACCCGCCCGAACACCTCGTATTCGATGGTCTGGACGGCCGTCACGTTCAACACCGCCTCGATCATCGGCACCTCGACGAGTTGGCCATCGCCCGTACGGTCGGCGAACTCGAGTGCGGCGAGCGTCGCGAAGGCGGCGTGGGCCCCGGCGAGCGGATCGCAGGCTCCGCGCGGAGCGATCGGCGGACCGTCGGGCAGCCCGGTGACCCACGCCAGGCCGGCGATCTGCTCCATGGTCGGAGCGAATCCGACGCGGTCCCGCCACGGGCCGGCCAATCCGAACGCAGGCATCCGAACCACGACCAGCCGCGGATTGAGGGCGAGCAGGGCCTCTGCGCCCAAGCCGAATTGCTCCACCACGCGCGGCGAGAAATTCTCCACCACGACGTCGGCCCGGGCGATCAGGCGCCGAACCAGCCGCAGCCCCTCATCGGACTGCAGGTCCAGGGTCACCGACCGCTTGTTGGTGTTCATCGCGTGGAACACCCAGCCGTATTCCCACCAGTCGTCGACATCCTTGCGCATCCCGCCCGAATAGCGGATGCCGTCCGGGCGCTGGACCGATTCGATCTTGATGACGTCGGCGCCGAACGCGGCCAGCGAATGGGTGGCCGCCGGACCGGCCCAGAACGCGGTGAAGTCGACGACCCGCACACCCGCCAGCGGCATGCGTTCGGTCGTAGCCTGGTCGGCGCGTGACACCCTTGGCTCCCAGAGCGATTCACCGTCGCTCCCTCCGACGGCGGGTGAGGTGCCGACCGGGGCGGGACGCGCCCTCGACATCAGCCACGGGGGCCGCGGCTGGCGGAATCCGGCCGGGTTGTCGACGTAGACCCCGCGTTCGCGAAGGTGATCCATCGACGGAATCGTGGCGCCGTTACCCAACGGCGCGAGCGGCAACCGGAACAGTTGTCCCAGTTCGACGATTTCGGCGACTGTGCGTTCCCTCATCCACGGGCCGATGCGTTCGCGGATCCAGTCGCGGTAATCCCAACGGCCGATCTGGAATTGCAACTGCGCGATCTCGGTCAACTCCGGACAGTCGACCATCGCGGCGAAGTCCAGCCACTGCTGGCCGGTGACCATGCTGATGCCGACGTAGCCGTCCTTGGCGGGTTCGATCGACGGCACCTCCACCGACCGCCGCACCGGCGGGACCTGTAGCAGAGCCGAATGCAGCCACTCCCCGCTCTGCATCAGCGTGATCGCCTCGAGCATCGACATGTCGAGGTGGCCGCCGGCGCCGCCGGCACGGACGCGCCGACGAAGAGCCAATGCACCGTAGGCGGCCCATATCCCGCCCATGTACTCCCCCAGATCTCCGCCGATCGAAATCGGCGGACCCGCTGGATCGCCACGGAAACCGGTCAGGCCCGATGCCGCCTGCAGCGTGAATTCGGTGGCGGGCCGGCCAGACCACGGCCCCGTCCAACCGAAATCCGAGATCGAGACGACGCTGCATCCGGGCGCGACCGCCAGCAGCGCGGCGGGGTCGACACCGTTGCGGCGCGCCGCTGACTGGTCCCCCGTCACCACGATGATGTCGGCCCCGGCGAGTAGGTCGCCCGAAATGGCTGTGACACCACGCTTTCCGGCGTTGAGATAGCTGAACAGTGGCGAGTCGGTGCTGTCGTCAAGGGTGGCTCCGGTGGCCGTGACGCGGCGCAGCGGGTCGCCTTCGGGTGGTTCGACCTTGACCACGTCGGCGCCCGCGTCGGCGAGAAGCTTGCCGCAGTACGCACCGGCGATGCGGTCGCTGACCTCGATGACCCGCACATCGTCCAGTGGGGTAGGAACGGTGGCACTCACACGTTCACCCACGCGCACCTCCAGGTTTTTCGCCATCTTAATAACTATTGGCAGATGCGGGGCCGCCGGCTGGTGGCGCTATCACTGTTAATATTGCTAAGACATGACAACACTGGGTATCGGGCCCGAGGCGCGCCGCCGGCTGGGATCCCGCAGGACCGCGGAGATCGTCGCTGACGAACTTCGTCGGCAGATCATCGAGGGTGAGCTCGTCGATGGCGACCTGCTTCCGCGGCAGGAAGTGCTCGTCGAGCAGTTCAACGTCAGCCTGGTCTCGCTGCGGGAAGCGTTGCGGATACTCGAGACTGAGGGATTGGTCTCGGTGCGGCGCGGTAACCGCGGTGGCGCCGTGGTGCACGCACCGGCCAAGGCCAACGCCGCCTACATGCTCGGATTGTTGTTGCAGAGCGACTATGTCCCGCTGGCCGACCTGGGTACCGCACTTCAGGAACTCGACCCGATGTGTGCTGCGCTCGCCGCGCGGCGCCCCGATCGGGCAAAGACGCTCGTCCCCAAACTTCGCGAATACAACGCCGCGATGGAGGAGAACATCGAGGACGGTGCGCGATTCACCGAAATCGGCGGGCAGTTCCACGACGAGATCGTCCGCGGCTGCGGCAATCACACGATGGTCGCGGTGGTCGGCAGCCTCGAGACGCTGTGGACCGGCCACTTGAATTGGTGGGCCAATGAAACCGCCGCCAAAGGTGAGTACCCGTCGATGAAGCGGCGCCGCATCGCGCTGAGCGTGCACACCAAGATCACCGACGCCATCGAGGCCGGAGACGCCGAACGGGCTCGTAAACTGGCCGCCAAGCACGTCGCCGACACCCAGACCTACCTGTTGGCCGGTGATCCCGAACAGCGGATCGTCGCCCTCTCACCCCAGGCGCTGGCACAGCGTAAGCACTGAATGGCCGCGAAAGGCACTGTATGCGGACGGCTTTGATCACCGGCGGCAGCGGTGGCATCGGGAAGGCATGCGGCCGTAAGCTCGCCGAAATCGGCTACGACGTCGTCTTGACGGCGCGTCGGGAGGCGCCGTTGCGGGCCGCCGCCGAGGAGATTGGTGCGCGCTACGTCGTGGCCGACGCTAGCCTGCCATCGGGGTTCGGTCCCGCGGTCGAAGCCGCGGGAACCATCGACCTACTCGTGCACGCTTCGGGTGTTCTCGGTGGAACCTACGCGCGCAAGCAGACTTTCGAACAGTGGCGGGCGACGATGTCGGCGAACCTCGATTCCTGTTTCGTGGTGACATCGGCTGCGCTGCCGCGGATGCGGGCCGGTTCCCGGTTCGTGTTCATCTCGTCCTCGGCCGCGCATGAGCCGATGCGGGCCCGTACCGCCTACTCGGCGGCGAAGGCGGGCATGAACGCGTTCGCAGGCGCGCTCGCGCAGGAGGTCGACCGCGACGGGATCAACGTGCATGTGGTCACGCCCGGCCCGGTCGAAACCGAGATGCTGCAGGATGTGCCCTTCGAGATGTACGCGATCCGAGCCGCGGACGTGGCCGACGCCGTCGCCTGGCTCGACACCGTCGACCCGGCGGTCGACGTCCCCGAAATCCGACTGCACGCAATCACGCGGGGGCCCTCCGCCCGCCCGCCGATCGTCCCGCTCGAAGCGCAACGTCGCGCCGGAATCTCTACAGAGACTTGACCGTCGAGGGCAGCTTGTACAGCGCGGTGGCGTTACCACGCATGATGCGCTCGCGTTGGTCGGCGGGGAAACGGCGGACAGCCCACTCCGGCGAGTCGTAGCTCCAATGCGGGTAGTCGGTGGAGAACATCAAATTGTCGCCGAGGTCCATCATCTCGAGGTACTCGCGGTAGACGCCGACGTGGACCTCCTCCAACGGCTGCGTGGTGAAGCGCACGTGTTCTCGCACGTACTCGGACGGTCGACGCTTCACGTGCGGCAGATCGGATCTGCGTTGCTCCCAGATGCGGTCCATCCGCCACATGACCGGCATCGCCCAGGTGAAGCCACCTTCGACGAAAACCACGCGAAGATCCGGATGCCGGTCGAACGCCCCGTCGAAGACCAGGCTCATCAGATGCGAGACGTACAGCAGCGGCCAGGACGCGAAGAAGTCGTGCCAGTGTGCGGGGTTGCCCACGGGATAGATCGGGATCAGCTCAAACGGCGTCTGGCCCATCAGATGTGTGGCGATCGGTAAGCCGTGCCGGGCCGCTGCGCGATACAGAGGATCGAAATGTGGGCTGCCGAACGGGATTCCGCGGGTCTGCGGCGTCACCAGCACCTCGGCCATGTAGGGGTGCCCCGCCCAGCGTTCGACTTCGGTGGCGGCGGCGTGCGGATCCTGCGCCGTCACGCTGATCGTTCCGCGCCAGCGACCATGCCAGTTGGCGCCCCCCAGCCACACGTCGGCCAGCCAGTCGTTGTAGGTCGCCTTGAGGATGTGTTCGGCCTGCGGAAGCTGCGCGTCGCACATCGGTTCCAGCACAGCGATGCTCACGCCGGCGTCGACCAGCAACTGTTTGGCGGCGAAGTCGGGGTCACTGCCCGGTAATCCACCGCCCGGTGGGCCGGCGTCGACGCGCAGCGAGTTCGTCTTGTAGGAGTCGGGCGTGTCGTAGAAATGCGGCACCGGCGACACGGCGTTTCCCGTCGGCCACAGCGTGTCCCGCCACTTCGGCGGCGCATACGACTTGAGGGTCTCGACCGATACCGGCATCGGGTGGACATCGGTGTCGACGATCGTGACCGAGACGTCGACGGCCGAGGCGTGTGGAGCCGATGCGATGGCTGTCATGTCACCGTCACCTCGGCCTCCAGCGCATACAGCTCACTGGCGTTGCGCCACAGCAGGTTATCGCGTTGGTACTCGTTGAGGCCGCGCACCGCATCGGCCGGTGTGATCGCCGACCAATGCGGATAACTCGATCCGTACATCACCAGATCCGCCTTGTCGGTGAAGTCCATCCAGCGCGCGGCCTGGCCTTCGGCGGTCGGACCGTCGAAAGCCGACGTACAGAACCGGACATGGTTGCGTAGGTACTCGCTGGGATGGCGATCGACCCAGGGGGTCTGGTCCCGTACCGACATCCAGAACGTGTCCAGTCGCCACATCAGCGGGGTGAGGATGTCATAGCCGCCGTCGGCGAAGACGAACTTCAGGCCGGTGTGCCTGCCGAACATCCCCTCGATGATCAGCGTCGCCAGATGGACGAAACCGTTGAGCGGCATGAACGACGCATATCCGGGATAGGTGTGTGCGTGCCCGGCGAACGTCGGCGCGTGGTCGACACCGTTACCGCCGTTGATGCGCACTGCGACCGGAAGCCCGTGCGCCGCGGCGGCCTCCCAGATCGGCTCGAACATCGGCTTGCCGTACGGCTCACGCGACTGCATGGGGACGCCGACCTGAACCATCCTCGGATGGTCGGCCAACCGCTCGATCTCGGCGACCGCGCCCCTGACGTCCTCGGGGTTGACCCGGATGGTGCCGCGGAATCGTCCGGTGCCGTCGGGTTCGAGCCAACGGTCGAGCAGCCAGTCGTTGACCGCAGCGCAGATGCGGCTGTTGAGCAGATAGTCGGCGATGTTGCCTCTGGTCAACGGGTTGAGGATCGCGTAGTCCACTCCGCCCTCGTCGAACAGGTGGCGTGCCACGACGTCGGGGTCCGATCCCGGATAGCCGTCGTCGTACAGATCCGGCCGGTAGTCCCCGCCCGGCGCCTGATACCACTGCTGCTCGACGTCGGGTATCGCACGAAGTTTGTGCGGCTCGGCCAGGTAGCGCCGGATCTCGGCGTTGTAGCGGAAGTGCGGCTGCACGGATGCGTCGATGACGGTCATGCGGTCAGGTACACCTGCCCGTCGGCGACCTCGACCTCGTAGGTGCGCACCCGTTTCGTCGGGTCGGCCACGTTGAGGCCGGTCGGGATGTCGAATTCCCATTGATGCCAAGGGCATCGGATGATCCGGCCGGTGCGCACATGGCGAACCCGGTCCGGGAGTTCGGGCGCATACTCGGTGGTGCCCCGGACGTATCCGGCGCACAGGGGCGCACCCTCGTGGGAGCAGTAGTTGGCGATCGCGTACAGCGAACCGTCGATGTTGTAGACGCCCACGCCGAACTTTCCTGCCTGCACCAACTTCATGCTTCCTGGCGGCAGGTCCTCGATGGCACACACCGGTCGGCGCCGCATCACGTCCTCTCGGTTACCTTGACCTAGGTTACCTAAAATAGTAAAGATAGGCGGGTAGAGCGCCAACCCCGCTGCCGGGAGGCAAGGTGACGATCAGCACCCGTTCGGATGACCAGACCGTTCCCGATGTGGCGAGCGATCCCTACGCGTTTTTCGAGCGCATGCGCAGAACCGAACCGGTCTGGCGCGGCACCATCATGGACACCTCGAGCGTGCCGCCGGAGCTGCTGCCACCAGAGGAATGGACGCTGTTCGACTTCGACAGCGTGTACAACGCCTTCCGCGACAGCGACGTCTACGGCTCGGAGGTGTACCACCGCACCATCGAGTTGGTGTTCGGCCCAACGATCCTCGGGATGCACGGCAAGCAACATCACGACCACCGCAGCCTGGTGGCCAAGGCGTTCCGGCAGACCGCGCTGGCCCAGTGGGAGCCCGAGGTCATCGTGCCGATCTGCGAGAAGTTGGTCGACGAGTTCATCGACGACGGCGAGGTCGATCTGGTCAAGGCGGTGACCTTCGAGTTCCCGACCCGCGTCACCGCGGAGCTGCTCGGGCTCCCGCAAGACGACCTGGAGCTGTTCCGCCGCCTCTCGCTCGAACTGATCTCGATCACCGAGGACATCGAGGCAGGATTGGCCGCTTCGGTCGAACTCGGCACCTACTTCCAGGACCAGGTGGACCAACGGCGCCGCAGGATGACCGACGACGTCATCGGCGACCTGGTCGGCGCCGAGATCGACGGCGAACGGCTGACCGACGAGGCGATCATCTCGTTTCTGCGGCTGCTGCTTCCCGCCGGGCTCGAGACCACGTACCGGTCGTCGGGCAACCTGCTGTATCTGCTGTTGACGCACCCTGACCAACTCGATGCGGTCCAACGCAACCGCGAGTTGATCCCCGCCGCGTTCGAGGAGGGATTGCGTTTCGAGACGCCGTTGGTGACGGTTCCGAGGTCCACGACGTGCGATGTGGAGATCCACGGTGTCCCCATACCGCAGGGTGCACAGGTCAACCTCTGTATCGGTTCGGCAAACCGCGACGAAAAGCGTTGGGACAACGCGAATGTGTTCGACATCCACCGCCCGCGGCGTGCTCACACCTCGTTCGCCGGTGGGCTGCACAGCTGTCTGGGAATGCATCTGGCCCGAGTGGAGACCCGGGTGATGTTGACCAGCTTGTTCGATCGCGCAACGGATTTCGAGTTACAGGTCGACGACGACACCCGGCTCGCCGGCCTGCCGTTCCGCTCCCCCATACACCTTCCGGTCACCTTCCGCCCGACCGGATGAGGAGCCGGGCCGCGATCCTGTACGACGTCGGCGGTCCGTGGTCGGTCGAAGACTTCGAGTTGGACCCCCCGCGGGCCGGCGAGGTGCTCGTCGAAATGGCCGCCGCCGGGTTGTGTCACTCCGACGATCACATCCTCAAAGGTGACATGTCGGTTTCCAACGAGGTCGCCCGCCAGTACGGTCTGACGCCGATGTTCCCGATGATCGGCGGCCACGAGGGCTCCGGCACTGTGGTCGAAATCGGCGAGGGTGTAGTGGAATTCGAGGTCGGCGATCACGTCGTGATGTCGTTTGTCGCGGTGTGCGGCCGATGCCGCTGGTGCGCCTCGGGGATGGAGTATCTGTGCGACGAGGGCGCAGGCACCATGGCCCCCGGGATGCCGACCGACCAGACGTTCCGCCATCACTCCCTCGACGGCAGCCCGCTCGGGCATCTGTCGAAGGTCGGTGCTTTCGCCAGGCACACCGTGGTCTCGGTGCACTCGCTGGTCAAGATCGACCCGCGCGTGCCCCTCGTCGCGAGTGCGCTGCTGTCCTGTGCCGTCCCGACCGGCTATGGCTCGGCAGCCAACCGAGCCGCTGTGCGCGGCGGTGACACCGTCGTGGTCATCGGGGCGGGTGGCATCGGAACCGCGGCTATCCAGGGCGCGCGGATCAACGGCGCCGCGCAGATCGTGGCCGTCGATCCCGTCGAGTTCAAACGGAAGGCGGCGCTGCAGTTCGGTGCCACACAGAGTGTTTCGACCGTCACAGAAGCGCTCGATCTCGTCCGCGACCTCACCGACGGGGTCATGGCGGACGGCGTGGTGGTTGCGCCGTCGCTGATCGCCGGCGAGGACGTCAACGCCTACCTGAAACTCACGCGCAAGGGCGGAACTTGCGTACTGACCGGGATGACGGCCCAGACGACGCGAGGAGTCACGATCGCGCTGCAGGACTTCATCCTCTGGAACAAGAACCTCGTCGGCACCGTGTTCGGTTCGTGTAACCCGCGAGCCGACATCAGCCGGCTGGCCGGTCTCTACCAGTCGGGCCTGCTCCAACTCGACGAGATGATCACCCGCAGGTACCGACTGGACGATATCAACACCGCCTACCAGGACCTGCTGAACGGTGAACTCATCCGCGGTGTCATCGATTTCGCGCTCGACTAGCGCGCCGGCGGCTGGGCCCCGGCTCAGTTGCGCGGGCGCCTCGTGACGGTCGCCCGGTATGCCGCGACTAGTACTGCCCGAGGGGACGGCAGACGTTGGAGATCGGGTTCCAGTACTCGCCGGGGGCGCAGGCCAGCGGAACGTTCGCCACCGGGCCGCGACACACGTTCGCGACCGGATCCCACCACTGCCCGCTCGGACAGTTGATCGGTTGAGCCGAGCCGCTTGCCGCCGTTGCGATGGAAAAGGCCGCGATCGGGCCGGCGGCCGCGGCGAGGATCATCCCACGAGAAACGATCTTGTTCATGCGTCGAGCTTGCCCAGAATCGGGCCGCCGCAAACCAGCGGGGCCCGGAATCGTCGCTTAGCGGGTTGATAGCCCGCACCAGGTGCGTGAGATCCACCCGTTAACGCATTGCCGCCCGCCTCAGGGCAATACGACGTCGAGCCGTTCCCAGCCGCGGACCGTCGACGTCGGCGCCAGACGCGCGGTCTCGGGGTCGATGTCCCACTCCGGCCACCGGTTGAGCAGTTCGTCGAGCGCGACCCGCCCCTCCAGCCGGGCGAGGTTGGCGCCCAGGCAGTAGTGCACCCCTTTGCCGAACGTGATGTGGCTGATGTTGTCGCGGTGGATGTCGAACGTGTCCGGATTGTCGTAGCGGCGCGGATCCCGGTTGGCCGCCCCGAACATCAGGAGTATCGCACTGCCCGCCGGCACGGTCTGCCCGTGCGCCTCGAAATCCCTTGTGACCAAACGCGCCACGTTGTGACCGGTCGGCTCGTATCGCAACGTCTCGTCGACCACACGCTGCAGCAGCGACCGGTCCTGCACCACTTCGCGGCGCTGATCGGGGTGCTCGGCGAGGACTTTGGCCAGCCACCCGATGAGTCGGCCCGTGGTCTCGTTGCCGGCGCCCGCGACGACCTGCGTGTAATGCAGGACCTCCTTGCGGGTCAGCTTGCGCGTCACGCCGTTCTCGTCGGTGAACTCGACGTTGAGAAGGGCGGTCATCAAGTCGTCGGAGGGGTTCTTCGCGCGCCAGTCAACGTATTCGGCGTAGATGCTGCCGTCGGCGATCTTGTCCGCGCGTACCACCTTCATGGGTGAGCCGGGCTTGGTGCGCAGGCTCGCGTCGTTGGCGTCGCGCACCGACACCTGCTCGGATTCGGGGATGCCGAGCAACATGCCGATGACGCGCATGGGCATCATCGACGCGAGTTCGGCGATGATGTCGAAGCGATCGGAGCCGACCAGCGGATTGAGGCAGTTGACGCAGTACTGGCGGATCTGGTCCTCGAGCGCGGCCATTCGGCGCGGGGTGAACACCCGCGACATCAAGCCGCGCAGCATCGTGTGAACCGGCGGATCCTCCATCATCATCACGCCTTTGGGCATCTCGAACTCCGACTGGATGAGTTCGAGGATGTCTCCCCGGCTGTTGGAGAACGTCTGCCAGTCCAGCAGTGCGCGCTCGACGTCATCGTGGCGGGACAACGCCCAGAAGTCGTAGGGCTCGTTGTAGTAGAGCGGGGCTTCCTCGCGCAGGCGGGCATACGTCGGATACGGGTCCGCGACGATGTCCACCCGGTACGGGTCGTAGTAAACGGCGCTGCCGTGGGCCTTCTCGTCAACAGCGGTCATCGGTTCTCCCTACTTCAGGAGGCTGCCGGCGTCGACGGGCAGAGTCACGCCGGTGATGTAGCGGGCTTCGTCGGACGCGAGGAACAGCACGGCGTTGCTGATGTCGACCGGCTCCACCCAGGGGATCGGAAGGTAGTGGAACGACTGGCAGATCGGCGCGAGGTCATCGGGTCCCGGATTCTGAAGGTCCGGACGAAACAGCCGGTATGTCGGTTCGTTCATCAACAGCGGCGTGCACACATGGGTCGGGTGCACGCTGTTGACCCGGATCGAGTGCGCTCCGAGTTCGACGGCGAAGGTGCGCATCAGACCGACGACACCGTGCTTCGCGGCGATGTAGTGGCCCACCTGCGGGTAGGCCTTGGTGCCGCCGACCGAGCTGGTGAGGATGATCGAGCCGCCCCGGCCGCCGGCGAGAAGATGTGGAACCGCCGCTTTGACGGTCTTCCACACGCCGCCGAGGTTGACATCGATCGTCTCGTCGAAGCGGTCCTCGTCCATCTTGTGCAGCTTCACGCCGGTGGTGCCGATACCCGCGTTGGCCACGACGATGTCGAGGCCGCCCAGCTGTTCCACGCCGTTGTCGACGGCGGACTTCAGCGCCTCGAAGTCGCGGACGTCCACTTCGGCCGTGACGACGCGGCGGTCGAGGTTCTTGACCATGTCGGCGGTCTCGGCGAGGTTCTCGGGTGTGGCCGCCGGTGCGGTCGAGTCCGCGAAACCGCGGCAGATGTCGACCGCGATGATGTCGGCGCCCTCCTGCGCCAACCGCACCGCGTGGCTGCGCCCCTGGCCCCGTGCCGCACCGGTGACGAACGCGACCTTGTCTGCTACCCGACCCGCCATCGCCGCAGCTCCCCTCACTTGTTGGGCGATCGCCCAACATCTAGGCTGGCGCCATGTCTAGCAGCCCCGTCGTCGAGCGGTCAAGGGGTGGTCGGGAGTCCGCCGCGCGCTCGGCTCTGATCGAGGCGACGGCCCAGGTCATGCTCGACGAGGGGTACGCCGCAGCCACGTCCAGGAGGGTGGCCGCCCGGGCGGGGGTGAAGCCCGCGCTGGTGCACTACTACTTCCCGAGCATGGACGACCTGTTCCTTGCCGTCCTGCGCGAAGGCGCCGAGGCGAACCTGTCCCGTCAGCGTGAAGCGGCCGGTGCGGACGAACCCCTGCACGCGCTGTGGCGCCTCAACAGCACCCACGGGGCGCGGCTGTTCATGGAGTTCATGGCCCTGGCGAACCATCGCAAGGCCATCCGCAGTGAGATTGCGGCCTACGCAGAGCGGTTCGGAGGCGTCGAAGAAAGCGTCGTGGCCGCGGCGATGACGGCGCACGGCGCAGACGTCGAGGCATTCCCGCCCGTAGTCATGTCTATGATCATCACCAGCTTGGCCCGCATCGTCCTTCTCGAACGGGGGCTGGGCATAACCCGAGGTCATGCCGAGGCGCAAGCGTTCATCGGACGCTACCTGGACCGCTTCGAAATCAAGTGATCGTGAGCTGGCCCACACTGCGAACGCACGGGTGACCAGCAGCACTCCGACTTGAGTTAACCTAGGGCCAAATGAGAACTTATACGGGCTAAGTTACGCAGAGACGCATGCACAACGACGAATAAGATTTGAGGGCGGATATGGGTTGCATCGGGCGGGCGCAGTAATGCTCCGGAAGGCGAGAAAGGTCTGGCTGCCCATCGTCATCATCGTCGTGGTGGCCATCGCGGGTTTCACGGTCAGCCGCATCCGGACCTTCTTCGGCGCCGAAGGCATCATCGTCACCCCCCGGGTGTTCGCCGAGGACCCCGAACCGTTCGACCCGAAGGTCATCAAGTACGAGATCTTCGGCAGCGGATCGTATGCGGACATCAACTATTTGGACCTCGACGCCCGGCCGCAACGGATCGACGGCGCGTCGCTGCCCTGGACGCTGACGCTGCAGACCACGGCGCCGTCGGCCGCGCCCAACATCGTCGCCCAGGGAGACGGCCAGACCATCACCTGCCGAATCACCGTCGATGACGAAATCAAGGACGAAAGAACCTCCACCGGCGTGAACGCCCAAACCTTCTGCTTTGTGAAATCCGCATGACCTCACCGACGAACGAGGCCCCGACGGACGCCTTCCCTCCCCTTCGGCGCGCCAAGCGCCCCTTCATCGCACGGACGATCCGCACCTTCGCGGTTCCGATCATCCTGGTTTGGGTCGCACTGATCGCGCTGCTCAATGTGACTGTGCCGCAACTGGAAACAGTCGGCCAGGAGCGCGCCGTCTCGATGAGCCCGGATTTCGCGCCGTCGATGATCGCGATGAAGCGCGTCGGCCACGTCTTCCAGGAGTACGACTCCGACAGCTCGGCGATGATCGTGCTCGAGGGCGAGCAGCCCCTCGGTGAGGACACCCGCGCCTTCTACGGCGAGATGGTCGCCAAGCTCGAAGCCGACAAGAAGCACGTCCAGAGCGTTCAGGACTTCTGGAGCGATCCACTCACCGCCTCCGGCGCGCAGAGCAGCGACGGTAAAGCCGCCTACGTGCAGGTGTACCTGTCCGGCAACCAGGGCGAGGCGCTGGCCAACGAATCGGTCGAGGCGGTCCAGGACCTGGTCGCGGGCATGCAGCCACCGCCCGGCGTGAAGGTCTACGTGACCGGACCCGCCGCCCTTGCCGCCGACCAACACATCGCCAGCGACCGCAGCATGCGGGTCATCGAGGCCCTCACGTTCACCGTGATCATCACGATGCTGCTGCTGGTGTACCGGTCGATCGTCACCGTCCTTCTGACGTTGGTGATGGTCGTCCTGCAGTTGACCGCGGCCCGCGGCGTGGTGGCGTTCCTCGGCTACCACGAGATCATCGGGCTGTCCCCGTTCGCGACCAACTTGTTGGTGACGTTGGCGATCGCCGCGGGAACCGACTACGCGATCTTCCTCACCGGCCGCTACCAGGAGGCGCGCGGAGCCGGAGAAGACCGAGAAACCGCGTACTACACGATGTTCCACGGCACGGCGCACGTGGTGTTGGGCTCCGGTCTGACGATTGCGGGCGCGCTGTTCTGCTTGAGTTTCACCCGGCTGCCGTACTTCCAGACGATGGGCGTGCCGCTGGCGGTCGGCATGGTGACCTCGGTGGTGGCGTCGCTGACGTTGGGTCCGGCGATCATCAGCCTCGCCAGCCGGTTCGGCAAGGTGCTCGAACCCAGGCGGGCGATGCGGGTGCGGGGCTGGCGCAAGGTCGGCGCGGCCGTCGTGCGGTGGCCCGGACCGATCCTGGTCGCGACGGTGGCCCTGTCGCTGGTGGGCCTCCTGGCGCTGCCGGGGTACCGGACCAACTACAACGACCGCAACTACCTGCCCGCCGACCTGCCGGCCAACGAGGGCTACGCCGCCGCGGACAGGCACTTCTCGCCGGCGCGGATGAACCCCGAGTTGCTGATGATCGAGAGCGACCACGACCTGCGCAACTCCGCCGACTTCCTGGTCATCGACAAGATCGCCAAGCAGATCTTCCGCGTGCCCGGGATCTCCCGCGTGCAGGCCATCACCCGGCCCGACGGTAAACCCATCGAGCACACGTCGATCCCGTTCCAGATCAGCATGCAGGGCACCACCCAGCAGATGAACCAGAAGTACCTGCAGGACCGGATGGCTGACATGTTGGTGCAGGCCGACGAGATGTCCAAGACCATCGCGAACATGGAGCGGATGTCCAAGCTCACCGAGGAGATGGCCGCGACCACGCACAGCATGGTCACGAAGATGAAGGACATGACGGTCGACGTGGCCGAGTTGCGCGACAACATCGCCAACTTCGACGACTTCTTCCGGCCGATCCGCAGCTACTTCTACTGGGAACCGCACTGCTTCAACATCCCGATCTGCTGGGCGTTCCGATCGGTCTTCGACACCCTCGACGGCATCAACACGATGACCGACGACATCCAGGCCCTGCTGCCCGATATGGAGCGGCTGGATCAGCTGATGCCGCAGATGGTCACGCTGATGCCGCCGATGATTGAAACGATGAAGACGATGCGGACGATGATGCTGACGATGTACTCGTCGCAAAAGGGTCTGCAGGACCAGATGGCAGCCATGCAGGAGAACTCGACTGCCATGGGTGATGCCTTCGATGCGTCGATGAACGACGACTCCTTCTACCTGCCGCCGGAGGTCTTCGACAACGAAGAGTTCAAGAAGGGCATGGAGAACTTCATCTCCCCGGACGGCAAGTCGGTGCGCTTCATCATCGCCCACGACGGTGACCCGATGACCCCCGAGGGCATCGCGCGCATCGACGCGATCAAGCAGGCGGCCAAGGAGGCCATCAAAGGCACGCCGCTGGAGGGCTCCACGATCTATCTGGCCGGCACCGCCGCGGTCTACAAGGACATGTCGGACGGCAACAGCTATGACCTGATGATCGCGGCCATCCTCGCGCTCGCACTGATCTTCACGATCATGCTCATCCTGACCCGCGCAGTCGTCGCCGCCGCGGTGATCGTCGGCACGGTCGTGATCTCGCTCGGCGCGTCGTTCGGTCTGTCGATCCTGATCTGGCAGCACATCCTGGGCATCGAGCTGCACTGGATGGTGATGGCGATGGCGATCATCATCCTGTTGGCGGTCGGCGCCGACTACAACCTGCTCCTGGTCTCCCGGTTGAAAGAAGAACTACACGCCGGAATCAAGACCGGGATCATCCGGGCGATGGGCGGCAGCGGTTCGGTCGTGACCTCGGCCGGGTTGGTGTTCGCCTTCACGATGATGTCGATGGCCGTCAGCGAATTGACAGTCATCGGACAGGTCGGAACGACCATCGGACTCGGCCTGTTGTTCGATACTCTTGTCATCCGGGCATTCATGACGCCGTCCATCGCGGCGCTCATGGGTAAGTGGTTCTGGTGGCCACAGCGGGTGCGAGAACGTCCAGTGCCTGTACCGTGGCCGAAACCGAGGGAACTGACGCCGTCAGGGGGGGAAGGAGCACAGTCATGAAACGACTGATCAGTGGGGTTGCTGCCGCAGCGGCGGCGCTGGTGCTGGCCGCACCCGCCCAAGCGCAGGACATCGACACCGACTTCAGCAACGAGTTGCACACATACGGCATCTACGGGCAGAAGGACTACAACGCCTGGATCGGCAAGATCACCTGCAAGCGCATACGCAAGGGTGTCGACCGCGATGCGTTCGCCTCGGCACAGTTCGTCCAGAAGCAGCTGGCACGGGGTCAGAACAGCACCGACCAGTCGTGGAAGTTCCTGGCCGGAGCGCTGCGCTTCTACTGCCCCGACCTGCTTCCGACCCTCGACCAAGCCCGTAACCGGCAGAGCTAGGAGTCCGAAAGTGTTCCGTAAAGCCACCATTGCGCTGGCCTCCTTCGGCTGCGCGGCGATGATCTTCCCGGCCACCGCGGCCGCCGACGCCACCGACGACTACCCGATCCCGAACCGGATCATGAGGACCCCCTGCACGGTCGACCAGTACATGGCCGCCGTTCGCGATGAGGACCCGTTCTACTTCGAGCGCTACATGATCGACTACCGGAACCGGCCCGCGGACGTGCAAAAGGGTGCCCGCGACCGGATCTACTGGTTCTTCTCGCTGGACTACGCGGGCCGCCGGCAGTACGCGGAGAACACCGCGACCAACGTGTTCTACGAGCAGATGGCCACCCGGTGGGGTAACTGGGCCAAGCTGTTCTTCAACAACAAGGGTGTCGTCGCGCATGCGACCGACGTGTGCATGAACTACCCGCCGAGCCAGCCTGAGATCTGGAACTGGACCACGACGCCGTAGCCGCCCGGCTCAGGGCAGCCCGCCGAACAGCGGGCTCAGCGCCAGCTGGACGGGGTCGGGAGCCGGCACGAAGGCCGGCGGCGGCGCCACCGGGTTTTGCGGAGCGGGCTGCGGGGACGCGGGTTCTGCCTGCGCGATAGCCACGGCTGCAGGCGGCTCCTGAACGGCTTCAACCTGCGGCTCCACCGTTTCGGTGACCTGCTGCGCCGCGACCTCCGGCGCGACGGCGGTCCCCTCTGCGACGTCGCTCGTCGACGGTAGCGGGGTCGACATGGCCGGTGCCGCCACCGGTTTGGCGATCACCTCCTTGACCACGATCGGGACGACGGGCCGCGACGGCACGGCGTGCACGCTCATCGACGGGCCGACGTCCGTCACCGCGGCAGCGGGTTCCACAGCCGACGTTTCTGCCGACGGGTCGACCCTGGCTTCCGGCGAGTCCCAGCGGGCGAGCTCCGGGCCGAAGGCGAACAGGGCGATCACGCCCGCCCCGAGCAACATCGCAGCCCGGCCGTGCGGACTCAATCGCCGACGCGAACGCAGCTGCCTTGACTCCCCCGCTGGTGGGGGCGGCGCCGCGACGCTGATTGCCGGGCCCGACAGTGCGGCGCCGCGGGCGAGTGCGAGTTGGACGTCGTCGGATGAGACGACCGGGACACCGAGGGCCTGATCCAAAGGCCCGGATATCAGCTCCAGGTCCCCGCGGGCGCCGATCAGGTAGAGCCGCCGCGGCTGCATCTCCTCGTCGTCGAAGAAGCCGGTGAGCCACCGGGCCAGGCCGTCCGCGCTTTCGCGCATGTGCGTCATCGCGGTACCGACGTTGTCACCCAGCACCGACACCACCGTGACGGCAGAGGACTCCACCACGCACACCGCGCACCCGTCGAATTCGTCGTCGGGCCCGGTCTCCCGGGCCCAGGTTCGAGCGGCATCCGCCATCCGTACCGTGGTTACCCTTGCAAATCCCATGTCGAGCAACGACTTTCGGAGCAGTTCGGCCTTCGCGCCGACATCGGCGCTCCATGTCATGTAGACCGTGTCCACCCGATGGCCACTGGCCGAGGCGATCGCCCGCGCGCCCCGCACCGCTGCTTGGTGGGTGGAGATGTCCCCGTCGGTCGCCACGTCGGCGACGACGGCGAAGTGGTCGTGGTCCACCGTCTTGGCATCGGCATCCTGGCCTTCGAGCAGGACCCACGCGATACCGGTCGATGTCATCGACAGCCCGAGCACCGTGTCCACGCCGCCTCCCTTCCCGCCTGGATCCCGCCGCAGCTTCACTGTTCAGCCGGGATCAGCGAAGCGAGCATAAGTTGCTTCGCGGTGCGCGGCATCTCGAAAGCTGCGCGAGCGACTGGCGACCGGCCCGTCGGACTACCTTTGCCCGCCGCCGGCTCTGTTAACCGCTCATTAGCCGTGTCCGCCGTGGTGTCACATCCGCGACCCGCGCGGCGAAATACCCGTATGAGCGCATTCACCAGTCGCGCGGCACTTCTTCCCGCCGCGGTCATGTTGTCCGCACTGATCGGTGTGCCCGCTGCCGAGGCCGCCCCGTGTCCAGAGGTCGAGATCGTCTTCGCGCGCGGGACCACCGAGCCGCCGGGAGTGGGCGGCATCGGACAAGCCTTCGTCGACACCGTGCGGTCGAGGTTGGGTGACCGGTCCGTCGGTGTGTACGCCGTCGACTACCCCGCCACTCGCGACTTTGCGGTGAGCACCCGCGCAGGCGCAGAGGACACCCGCGCCCACGTGCAATCGATGGCCGCAGGCTGCCCCGCGACAAGGATGGTGCTCGGTGGCTACTCCCAGGGTGCCGCGGTGATGGATGTCGCCACCGCGGAGATGCCCCCGACGGTCGCTCCGCACGTCGCCGCTGTCGCCCTGTTCGGCGGGCCGCGCAGCAGCTTTGCCGATCGGCTGTCACCCGGGCCGCTGCCGTCTGTGGGGCCCGACTACGCGGCCAAGACGATCGACCTGTGTGTGCCGAACGACCCGATCTGTTTCGAAGGGGGACGCGACATGGGCGCACACGTCGCCTATGTCCAGGCCGGATTGGTTAACCAAGCTGCGGAGTTCGCTGCGGGGCGGATCTGACTACCGGTCCCAGGCTCTTATCTGGTAGGAACTAAGGCGGTCCTAACACTCTAGGGAGGAGCTCCGCCGAGGTGAATTCCTGGTGAGCGCTCCCACCGCGCCTTCAACCGAACACGCCGCGCACTCCGAACGGTCTCAACTCGCCAAGTGGATCCGGCGGCTGGCCCTTCCCATCATCGTCGGCTGGATCGCGCTGATCGCACTGCTCAACGTGACCGTGCCGCAGCTCGAGGTCGTCGGCCAGATGCGCTCGGTGTCGATGAGCCCGGCGGAGGCCCCGTCGGTGATCGCGATGCAACGCGTCGGCCACGTGTTCGAAGAGTTCAAATCCGACAGCTCGGCGATGATCGTCCTCGAAGGCGAGCAGCCCTTGGGCGACGACGCACGCCGGTACTACGACGAACTCGTCGACAGGCTCGAAGCCGACAACAAGCACGTCGAGCACGTCCAGGACTTCTGGGGCGACCCGCTGACGGAGGCCGCGGCCGTCAGCGCCGACGGCAAGGCCGTCTACGTCCAGGCCTACCTGGCCGGCAACATGGGCGAGGCCCTGTCCAACGAGTCCGTCGAAGCCGTCAAGAGCATCGTCGACAGCATTCCCCCTCCCCAGGGGGTGAAGGTCTTCGTCACCGGCGGGTCGGCCCTGGTCGCCGACCAGCAGATCGCCAGCGACCGCAGCATTCGCATCATCGAATACGCCACATTCGCGGTCATCATCACGATGCTGTTGCTGGTCTACCGGTCGATCGGGACCATGCTCATCACGCTGGTGATGGTGTTCCTGGCGCTGGCGGCCACGCGTGGAGTGGTGGCTTTCCTCGGGTACCACGACCTGATCGGCCTGTCGACGTTCGCGACGAACCTACTCGTGACGCTGGCGATCGCGGCGTCCACCGACTACGCGATCTTCCTCATCGGGCGATACCAGGAAGCCCGCACGCTCGGTCAGGACCGAGAAACGGCGTTCCACACCATGTTCCGCGGCACCGCCCATGTGGTGTTGGGCTCGGGTATGACGATCGCGGGCGCCACCTTCTGCCTGTCGTTCACCCGCCTGCCGTACTTCCAGTCGCTGGGTGTTCCGCTCGCGGTGGGAATGACCACCGCGGTGTTGGTGGCGCTGACGCTCGGCCCGGCGATCATCACGATCGCGACCCGTTTCGGCCTGCTGGAACCCAAGCGCGCCATGCGTATCCGCGGTTGGCGCAAGATCGGCGCCGCGATCGTCCGCTGGCCCGGGCCGGTGTTGCTGGCGACCGTCGCGTTGTCACTGGTCGGGTTGTTGACGTTGCCCGGGTATCAACCCAACTACAACGACCGCCTGTATCTGCCGGCCGATCTGCCGGCCAACCAGGGCTTCGCCGCTGCCGAACGGCACTTTTCCCCGGCCACCATGAATCCCGAGTTGCTGCTCATCGAGACCGATCACGACCTGCGCAACTCGGCCGACTTCCTGGTGATCGACAAGATCGCCAAGGCGGTCTTTCGGGTGCCGGGCATCTCGCGGGTCCAGACCATCACCCGCCCCAACGGTAAACCGATCGAATTCAGCACCATCCCAGCGCAAATGAGCCTCGGCGGCGTCGGCCAGGACTTGAACCGCAAGTACACCCAGGACCGCATGGCCGACATGCTCGTGCAGGCCGATGAGATGCAGAAGACCATCGACACCATGACGCGGATGATGGCGTTGATGGGCGAGATGAACGCGACCACCCACAGCATGGTGGAGAAGACCAAGACGATGGCCGCCGACACCGCCGAATTGCGGGATTACATCGCCAATCTCGACGACTTCATGCGCCCGATCCGGAGCTACTTCTACTGGGAACCGCACTGTTTCAACATCCCGGTCTGCTCGACGATACGGTCGATCTTCGACGTCATCGACGGCACGAACAAGCTGACCGACAATGTCCAGGACCTGGTTCCGGACCTGGAGCGTCTCGATGCGCTGATGCCGCAGCTGCTGGCGCTGATGCCCGAGCAGATCGAGTCGATGCGCACGATGCGCACGATGATGCTGACGATGCACGCCTCGCAAGGGGGCCTGCAGGATCAGCAGGCCGCCATGAGCGAGAACCAGTCGGCGATGGGCGACGCCTTCAACGACTCGTGGAACGACGACACGTTCTATCTGCCGCCTGAGATCTTCGACAACGAGGAATTCAGGCGCGGCATGGAGAACTTCATCTCGCCCAACGGTCGTGCCGTGCGGATGATCGTCCAGCACGAGGGTGACCCGCTAAGCGCCGACGGCATCGAACGAATCGATGCGATCAAGCAGGCCGCGAAGGAAGCCATCAAAGGCACGCCCCTGGAAGGGTCGACGATCTACGTCGGCGGGACCGCCGCGGCGTTCAAGGACATGCAGGAAGGCAACAACTACGACCTGATGATCGCGGGCATCCTCGCGCTGGCGCTGATCTTCACGATCATGCTGATCATCACGCGCAGCGTCATCGCGGCCGCGGTGATCGTGGGCACCGTCGTGTTGTCCCTCGGTGCGTCCTTCGGCTTGTCGATCCTGGTGTGGCAGCACATTCTCGGCATCGAACTGCAGTTCATGGTCATGGCCATGGCGGTGATCATCCTGTTGGCGGTCGGCGCGGACTACAACCTGCTGTTGGTCGCGCGGTTGAAGGAGGAACTGCCCGCAGGCATCAACACCGGGATCATCCGGGCCATGGGCGGCAGCGGGTCGGTCGTGACAGCGGCGGGTCTGGTGTTCGCGTTCACGATGATGTCGATGATGGTCAGCGAACTGACCGTGGTGGCGCAGATGGGCACGACGATCGGCATGGGACTGCTCTTCGACACACTGGTGATCCGCGCGTTCATGACGCCTTCGATCGCCGCGCTGCTCGGCCGATGGTTCTGGTGGCCCCAGCAGGTCAGGCCTCGGCCGAAGCCCGTGCCATGGCCCGCGCCGAAGCAGTCGACGCCGTAAAGCAACCCAGCATCGTCCACCCGAAGGCCCCGGTGAGCCCGTTCTTGGCCAGCAGCACCAGCGCCACGCCGGCCAGCACGATCAGCACACCGGCGACGAGCGACCGTGCACCGGTGGCGCCGACCGGCGCGTCCCACCACGGCAGGCGGCGATGCTCCAGCGGCGAGAGCAGCCGGAACAGAGCGAACATCACGACGGCGAACACCGCGGCGCGAAGAGCGAGCAGTGCCCAAAAGTACGGTGCGTCAACGTCATACGCGTCGAGGCCGACGGCGTGCAGTGAGAACGCGGCGATGGCGATGGCCACGATGTGCCACAGGTACAGCGTCATCGCTCCCCGATTGCCGACCGCGACGACGTACCAGACCCGTGGCCGCTGAGCCCACCGCTGGATCGCCCCCGCGCACGCGATGAACGCTGCGGACACCCACGTGCAGTGCAACGCGAGAAGCAGGGTGGGCGGCGAGACGTTCGACAGCTGCTCGGTTCCGGTGACGACGAGCGAGACCTCGTAGGGCCCGACCATCGCCAAGACCGTCTGTGCGAGGAGCGCACCGGCCGCCACCGCGAGCGCGACACGCGGGCCGATCAACCGTCGCGCATATCCGACGCCCAGCACGACCGGGATGAGCCAGACGATGACGAAGTTCGCGACTCCGGCCATCGGAGCACCGACCGAAAGCCGGATGGTGTCGACGACCGCGGTGGCGGCCAGCAGGCCGGCCACCACCACCGCGACGTCGCGGCCCGTCGTCAGCCGCGTCAGGGCGGGGACGAACGCGAGCACGACCAGGTACACGCCCAAAAACCACAACAGCGCGACGGACTCGCGGCCGAGGTCCGCGGCGGAGTCCGGGCCGAGGGTCAGTCGCACCGCGAGAAGTCCGACCGTCCAGGCCGCCAGGTACCAGAAGACCGGCCGGCACAATCGCTGCGCACGGGCGACCAGCCAGGTCCCCCACGACTTGCCCGCGTGCCAGCCGTATGCCCCCGCGGCGCCTCCGGCGAGGAAGAACAGGGGCATGACCTGCACGATCCACGTCACCGGGGCGAGAGCGGGGATCTCTCCGAGGATGTTGCCGATCCGCACCCCGCCGGAGTCGATGGTGGCCAGCAGCAGCGCGCAGTGGCCGAACATGACCACGATGAGCGCGGCCAGACGGGCGACGTCGACGGCGCGGTCGCGGGTCGGCGGGGTGTCGGCGGCCAGTTCGTCGGCGCCGGACAGGGGCTTGGTGAGCGGCATGAGTTCAGGATGCCCCGGCCGGCCGCGGCTCGGCTTGAGTAGTACTACGTGACGCGGGCGCCCCGAACAACGCGCAGTAGGCGCGTTCGCGGTCTGTCAGAGCAGGCGAGGTGATCGCGCCGAACGCCGCGGCATCACGGGCGAACCGCGCAGGCGCATCCTCCAACGCGTCGGGACCCTCGAGGCGGAAGCAGCTCGGGGCCAGCGGGCCGAACAACAGGGCGCGGTGAAGCTCGGGCCAGTTCTGGATCGCCGGTTCGACGCCTGCGGCCCGAGCGAAGGTCAACGCCACGAGATTCATCCGGGTCTTCTGAGGCAGGCCACGGCGCAACCGGTACACCTCGATCGCACTTCGTTGGCCGGCAGCACTCGGAGCCGGGATCGTGCCGCCCCACGCGTAGGCGATCCAGCGGGCCTGCAACTCCAGCGGCACGAAGTACCCGCCGGACTGATCCCACATCCCCATGAACGCCAAGCCGGGCAGGTCGGGATGGAAGGTGTGGCGATCGGTGTCGAGGTGGACGTCGTCTGTATCGAGGGCTGCGTGGATCTCGTTGTGCAGGAACGGCATCGAGAGACCGAAACCGGTGCCGAGCAGGATGCCGTCGAACTGCTCGGCATGCCCGTCGGCGAACGTCACCGTCGCACCGGCCACCGACCTCATCCACGGGCGCACCTCGATCCGGCCCTCCCCCACCAGTGGTAGGTAATGCTGGCTCAGCGTGACTCCTGCGGAAACCAGTGAGGCATCGGGTGCCGGTGCACCATACTGCTGCGGCATTCCCCCGGCTTCGACGACGATCTCCTTGAGCTGACGGTCGACCTCGGCGAAAGGCAGTTGCTCGTCGGCCAGCGCCAGGTACCGGGTGAAGATTCGGTGGTCGGACGGCACACCCGCGGCAAACTTCGGCAGCACGTAGCGCTGACGGCGCTGGGTGACCACAACGCGCGCGGCCCCGCGCTGGGCCAATTCGGCGGCGATCTCCAACGCGCTGACGGCGCATCCGGCCACCAGGACACGCTTGTCGCAGTAGGGCGTCGGATCCCGATAGTCGAAGGTCGGTACCGCGCCAAGTGGACCGGTGAAGCCGTCCAACCCGTCGACAGCCGGAACGAGGGGTGACTGGAACCGCCCGGTGGCCACGACGACGCGCTCGTAGCTTTCCTCACCGCCCGCACTGCCGACCAGCCACCGGCCGTCGTCGCGGCGGATGCCGGCCACCGGCGTGAGGAACCGGATTCGTCGTGACAGGTCGAACATCTCGGCGTACCGGTGGAGGTAACGAAGGATCTCGACCGCGGGTGGAAAGACGGGACCTGCCCCGGGATCGAGGTCGCTGAACGCGGTGAGGACGCGACTTGTGTTGGTGTGCATGGTCGGCCACACGCCGCTGCGGCCTTGCTCCCCGGTCCACTGACCGCCCAAGGCGGCGCCGCGCTCGTAGATCGTCGGCTCGAATCCCTGAGCGATGAGCCAGCGTGCTGCGACGAGCCCGCCGGGGCCCGCACCGATGACCGCTACGTCACCGGCCACTTGGCTTTCCCGGCGGAAGCGTGCCGCCACAATTCGGCATGCGGCGAATGTACTGCGGATCTTCCCCCGGCCACGCCGATCGCGTACTGAATCGGCCCGCCACCGTGAGGTGACGGGCCGATTGTGGGGAGGGGTTTCAGGGCAGCCGGGTGAGCACCGGCAGCTTGCCGGCGGGCAACGCCGGGCGCACGTTGACTGGATTGCGCTGAGGCGCAGTGGTGATCACGATCTTGCCGCCGCGGCAGGAGACGATCTTGCCGTCGACGAAGACGTCCTGCCCATCGTCGATCGGGATGTCGTAACCGTCGGCGTCGGTGTAGGTGCATCCGCCGCTGCCGGGCGTGGGCTCATTGTCGACGGCGAAAGCGGTCGCCGGGGCGAAGACGAAGACGGCCAAGGCGCCGACGAGCGTGGCGGCGTACTGGAGTCGGGTCCGTCGAGCGTGTGTGGTGGTCATGTCGGGTCCTCTCGGGGGTGGTGCGGGGTGTTGAGAGAAATGATTGCGAGTCGGCGGGGGGCTCCGTAATCGCCGCGAGGTCAGATTCCGTCCGTGTGTGGGGAGGTTTTTCTATCTCCGCGGTAAGGCCGGGGGATCAACTGCTTGCGAAAGAAGCTAACGCGTGCCGCCTGCGTCGTGAGTTGCGTGACAGCGAATCTGGGTGGGTATACGAGGCCAAACTGTTCACTTGCGAGAGGCGGCAATGATGGCAGAGCCCGAGTCCGGTCAGTGGAATGTTGCGGCCAAGGAGAACAGGGTCTACATCGAACGCACCAATGACGATGGCGAGGTGTTGTTCGGGGATTCTCTCGAGCCGCACGAAGCGCGCCAGCTGGCACGGGCGCTGACGAAATTCGCAGACAAACTCGACGACTCCCCCCGATCCGACGACGAGGACGAGTCTGACGACTCGGATGACGATGACGACGGCTCGGATGACGATGACGACGACTCCGATGATGACGAGGGCTCCGACGACGAGGGCTCTGACGACGACGACGACGACAAAAAGTCCGACTGAGGTTGCCCGACGGTTGGCGAATCCCGCTCTCGCGCAACGGGTGCGGTGCGTTCCCCCAGGCTGTGTCGTTCTCCGGTCGCGCTCCGGCGCTGCATGCGACGCATCAATCGTTATCAGAAGCAGCGCCCATCGTTATCAGAAACGCCGTGATACTTCGTACGGTCGGCGGCCGCCCTGCTGCACCATTGCTCCACGAGCGGCGTTGTTGGGGACATCGCCGCGCGTTGATCGGTTGGAGACGGCTGCCGTGGGGAGGAACACATGCGCCAACCAGTGACGGCATTCGGTGCCACGATGGTCTGTCTTCTGGTCGCCGGGTGTGCCAGCTCGGTCGGCAATGCGGTCACGACCACGCCCACCCGTACGTTGATTCCGCGCCCTCTCGTGGAGCGCGAGTTAGATGAACTGCTGCTCAATCCCGCTGAGTTGAACGCCGCGATGGGCTCGCAGACCCTGGAGGTCACCAGCGCTCAGAGTTCGATGTCGGACAACAGCGCGACGATGGAACCGCAGGAATGCCTCGGCATCGACGGGGCGGCGGAGGCTCCGGTCTACGCTGACAGCGGGTTCCAAGCGTCGCGGGACCAGAGCCTGAACGACGGCGACAAGTTCGCGCACTATGTGAAGCAGGCCGTCGTGCTGTATCCGCTCGTGAAGCAGGCGCAAGGCTTTCTCGACGCGTCCGCGCAGCAGTGGCCGGCCTGCCACGACTACACCCATCTGCAGAGCGGGACGAAGTGGACGGTCGGGCCGATCACCCACGCCGACGACGTGCTGAGCACCGTCGCCACCCTGCAGGAGGCCGCTGCGCCGGGGTGGGCCTGCGGGCATGCCGTCGCGCTGGAGAACAACGTCATCATCGACGTGAACACGTGCAGCGCCAATCCGGGCGACTCAGCCGTGCGGATCGCCACACAGATCGCGGAGAAGGTGGCCGCTCGCTGGTGAGCGCGTCTCGGGTTAGGTGGCCGTCCGCTTCTCTTCGGGCAGTCGGCAACCGGTGAAGCCGGAGATCACCAGGTTGCCCTTGTAGGCGACCTTGACAGACAGGCCCGCCGGCCCGGTGAACCACACGTCGTGATGTCGCGGGCTGTCCTGCATGACCTGTTCATCGGTGGCGCCGAGCCGTGCCGCCGACTGCCGCGCGGTTTCCAGAACCGCCGCCCACTGGGTGTCCGAGAGCTGGGCCGAGGCGACGGCATCGGGCAGGAACAGACGCTTGCCATCGGTGTTCGCGAACGGTCCCTCGCAATTACCCCGGGTCTCACCGTGCAGGGACTGCCAGCTGAGGCCGGCTTGCTGCGCGGACGCGGTCGCCTTGATCTCGTCGATGACGGCCACTATCTGAGCCTGGGTTTCCTCCAGGGACGGCAACGCGTTGAGTTGGTCGCGCGCCTCGACGGACGAGGTCGGCGAGGGGGCGGGATCTCGGTCTGACACGTCGCATCCTGTCGCTAGTAGTAGAAGGCCTGTCGTCACCACGCTGATGCCAGCGCCCAAGGATCGGTGCATCTCGTCCGCCTCACTTCTGCCGGATGGCGTCGTCTTGTAGGCCCGCGACCACCGCGGCGATGTTGTAGTTGGTCGTGCGTGGCATCCCGTCGTCGCCGAACCGGGGGTACTCGCTGTGGCCTTGTGCCGCACCGAGGCTGAACGTCCCGCCGCTGCCGTCGGGGACGCTCACCGCACCGGTTTCGAGGTGTGTGAAGTTCGGATTGGCGGCCGGGTCCGGACCGAACTGCCCGGCCCCGGTGAGTTCCATTGTCCGAAGCGTTGATTCGGCGAGGGTCTCGAACGGCTCGGGTAGCAGCGGCGTGGCCGCGTGCAGCCAGGGCGCGTCGAAGACATGCCGAATGGGGTCGTCCGGCGCCTGCATGGTGAAGACGTGGCCGTCGGGGAGCTGCAGCTCACCGGGAGTTGTCGCCATGATGCCTGGCGAACCGTAGAAGATCGCATCGGTCACGCCGTGGTCGCCGGGCTCTTGCAGAGCGAGTCCGGTGGTCAACGACCCATACGAGTGGCCGATCGCGGTGAGTTGGGCCGGCACGCCCTCGTGGCTGGCGGTGAGGCCGTCGTAGAAACCGGCGAGATCCCTGGCACCGGCCTGTGCGAGCTGGCCGTGGCTGACGTCCCAGGCGCCGGTCAGCGATGCGCCCGTGTCGTCGAATCCGGGGATCTGCGGGGTGTCGTACCCGATCCAGGCGATCGTCGACACCGAATCGAGTTCGTGACCCGGTGACAGGCTGAGCTGTCGGTAGGTTTCGCGTTGGAGGTTGACCGCCTCTTCGGTCATGCCCACCAGGCTGTCGCGCACGGTCGTGTTGAGCCCGGGGGCGGTCACCGCGACCTTGTCGGCGGTATCCGGGTCGCCGATGGCTACCGCGGCGTGAACCATCTCGCCGGACTTGGTGTCGAGCAGGAGTAGTTTGCGGCCGGGTTCCTCGATCGCCCGGTCGACGGCGGCCAGATCCGGGAGCGCGTCGGCGCCGGCTCGCGCCGCGTCGTACCGGCGTTGCCACGCTTCGTATCTCAGCCGTTCGTCGAAGATCGCGCCCGGTTTGTTCGGTGGCGGGATGTTCTGTCCAGCTGCCCAGTCGGGGTGTTCGTTGCGCAGTGTGTCCGCGGTGGTCTGCGCCGACTGGGCCTGCTTCAGCTCATCGGCGAGCGCCAGTCGGTTGAAGTAGTCGCGGTCGACAGCGGGCATCCCGTCGCGGTTGCCGATCGTGTGGTCGCGCCGATACAGCAGGTCTTTCTGCTCGGGGGTGAGCCGCTGCCAGAAGTCGTGGAACTGCTCCGGATCGTCCGGCAAGGGTGTAGACAGCGGATCGGGAATCGGAGGCTGGTCGGCCGGTGCTTCACCGGCGGTGGTGATGGCGCGGGCCAGGTCGGAGTCGGCCGTTTCGGCCGCGGTCAGCAACTCGGTGACCCGGACTTCGAGGTCGGCTTGCTGTAGTGCGTAGATCGGGTCGCCGACCATGTCCGGATGCAGTGGCGTCACCTCGCCGGTGGACGTATCGATCGCGAAACCGAGGCGTTGCGCATCGTCTTTGAGTCGTTGCAGGCCGGCCTTGATCCGCTCGATCTCGTCGGCGGCCTCTCCGGTGGCCGACGACAGGCGCGCCATCTCCAGGCCGTGGCCGGCGAGATACGCCGAGAGCTTGTCGAGCGAGGCTCGAGCCGCATCGCCGCCAGATCCCTGCCAGGTGCCGACCATGGGCAACTTGGTCAAACCGGATCGGACCTCCTCGGCGCTCGCGCCACGCTTGGCCAGCGCCGATGACACTTCTCGTACCGCGCCCGCATCCCATCGTTCGACGTCGGCGAGGGTCAGCGTCATCAGAGTTGGTCGTTGAGCGCCGCCGCGCCCTCCGCATCGCGGATCTGATACTCGGAGGCGGCCGATCGGAACGCTGCGCCGTGCGCGGCGATGTCGTCCGCCATCGTTTCGGTGGCCTCGTGCCACTCCGCGAACTTCGCCTGCAGAGCCGATGCCGAGGCGCCGACCCAGCCCACTTGAGCCCCCTCGATCGCGCTGTTGGCAGCGCTGTGCGCGGCAAGCAGGTCCGAATGATGCATGTCCATGTGATCAGCGGACATGTGGAGATCGATCGGATCGACCTCGAGATCCTTCGGCATCGCACCCTCCGTTGCCGAGCCGCCAGCGGCGGTCTGTGTGAACGCAACCCTTCATCAAGGGTAAGTACGCGCGAGGCTGGCTCAGGCAGGAGGTTCGGTGTGGTCCCGCTGGGCGACACTGGCCTTAGATCACGACGCGCGAATGCTTCCGCTTGAGGGGGCATCACCCCAGGTCACAGTGTGATTCGAAAGTCGGGCTGACAGGATTTGAACCTGCGACCACTTGACCCCCAGTCAAGTGCGCTACCAAACTGCGCCACAGCCCGCGGTGCCGCCGGGATCGCCGGCAGCAGGTCGAAATGCTACCGCAGGCGCGCCCTGCAATCCCAACCGCCACCCGGCGCGATCTCGCCGAGAGCGGGTCCGCTCACCTGCCGACCGCGACGCTTGCCGCCTCGTCGGCGGCAGGCACCGGCTCCACCGACCGCCGGTACCGCCAAGCCACGTAAAGCGCTGCGGCCCAGCCGATCACGATCAGCGTGTAGACGCCTGTCGACCACGGCCATTCAATACCGAAGTAGTGCACCAGCTTCTGGCTGTTGGTCAACACGATGACACCGCCGACCGCGGTTCCCAGTAGGGCGGGGCGGATCCGGCTGACGAGCCAGGCCGCGAACGGGGCGGCGATCACCCCACCCACCGCGAGACCGAGCACCACCGGCAGGTTCTCGACGAACTCCTCGCGCAGCCCCACACCGAAACCGACCGACGCCGACGCCGCCACCAGGAACTCCGAGGCGCTGACCGACCCGATCACCGTGCGCGGCGCCGTCTTACCGCGGGACAGCAGCGTGCTCGTGGTCACCGGACCCCAGCCGCCGCCTCCGGACGCGTCGATGAATCCGCCGAACAATCCGAGCGGGCTGAGGAACTTCGCCGTATGCGGCGTCTCGCCGTGCCGCAACACCGGAGGGTTGCGCAGCGAGAACCGCAGCAACACGTAAACCCCGATGGCCACCAGGATCGCCGCCATCAGCGGCGCGGCATGCTCGGTCGACAGCGACGACAGCACGGTCGCACCCGCGAATGCGCCGATCGCACCGGGCACGCCCAGCTTCAACACGATCGACCAGTCGAGGTTCTTGAACCGCCAGTGCGACAGACCCGAAGCCAGCGTCGTGCCGACCTCCGCCAGGTGCACCGCGGCGCTCGCTTGGGCGGCTCCGAGGCCACTGAGCACCAGCAGCGTCGAGGCGGTCACGCCGAAGGCCATGCCCAGCGCGCCGTCCACCAGCTGCGCTCCGACACCGACGAGCGCGAAGATCAGAAGCGAACGCACAGGTTCGACTGCTTTCGGAAGTGGTCAGCGCGGCGGGGCGGCCGACCGGACGGACAGGTGGGCGCGGATCAGATGCGCGCGCGACACCACTCGTCGAAGGCGATGACCCGGCGCGACGGCCAGAACGGCTCCAGCGCGCAAAGGGCAGACGGCGCGGTGTGGAATTGGCGTTCGGCCACCCGTCTCCCCTTTCCTGGTCAGCGGTTTCCGTAACCATACCCAAGCCGTCTAGACGCTCAGCAATCGATACAACCCGATCATTCCCACGATCACGATCACGGCGCGCAACGCGTTCGGCGACAGCCGCCGTCCATAGTGGGCGCCGAGGAAGCCGCCGACCAACGAACCGGCCGCGATGAGGCCCGCCGCCACCCAGCTGATCCGCTCGAACGCGACCATTGTGTATGCCACCGCCGCGACCACGTTGACCACCAACGACAGCAAGTTCTTGGCGGCGTTCATCCGCTGCATGTCCTCGGGCAGCAGCGCACCCATCGCGGCCATCAGCATGATCCCCTGCGCGGCGGTGAAGTACCCGCCGTAGACCCCGATCGCGAAGGTTGCGAACACCACCGCGGCCATCCGCGTACGTGACACATGCTCTGCGGACTGCCCGGCCGCCTCGGCGCGCGCCCGCGCATAGGACTGGATCCGCGGACCGATCACCACCAACACCAGCGCGGCGATCAGCAGCACCGGCACGACCCGATCGAACACCGTCTCCGGCAGGTGCAACAGCAGCCACGCACCCAGCCCCGCTCCTACGAACGAGGCGGGGAGCTGCCACCGCAGTCGATCCCACTGTCCGCGCAGTTCGCGGCGATAGCCCCAGGTACCTGAGACACTCCCGGCCACCAGCCCGATCGCATTCGACATCGTGGCCGTCACGGGAGGAAACCCGAGCGTCACCAGCGTCGGGAACGTGATCAGCGTGCCGGAGCCGACGAGCGTGTTGATTGCACCCGCTCCCAGGCCCGCCAACGCGATGAGAACCATGTCGACGACGGGCACTTGGGCAAGGCTAATCGTCGATTTGTGGAGCGGCAGCGGCGCCTACCGCCGGTGCGACTCCATGAATCACCGGGAGCGGGGGCCGCGCTTCTCGCGCATCCGCACGTTGATCCGGATCGGGCTGCCCTCGAAGCCGAATGTCTCGCGCAGTCGCCGTTCCAGGAAACGCCGGTATCCGGCCTCCAAAAATCCCGAGGTGAACAGCACGAACGTCGGCGGGCGTGCGGTCGCCTGGGTGGCAAACAAGATCCGGGGTTGCTTACCTCCGCGCACCGGCGGCGGATGCGCCGCCACCACTTCCTTGAGGAACGTGTTCAACCGGCCCGTCGGGACGCGGGTGTCCCACGACTCGAGTGACTTCTCGAGCGCGGGCACCAGTTTCTGCACCGCGCGGCCCGTCTTGGCCGAGATGTTCACCCGCGGCGCCCACTGCAGCTGCACGAGCTCGCGGTCGATCTCACGGTCCAGCAGGTAGCGCCGGTCCTCGTCGACCAGGTCCCACTTGTTGAACGCCAGCACCAGCGCCCGGCCCGCCTCGATCACCATCGACAGCACGCGTTGATCCTGCTCGGTCAGCGGTTGAGAGGCGTCGATCAGCACGATCGCCACCTCGGCGGCGTCGATCGCGCCGTGCGTGCGCACCGACGCGTAGAACTCGTGCCCGCTCGCCTGTCCGACCTTGCGGCGCAGACCCGCGGTGTCGACGAACCGCCACAGCTTGCCGTCCATCTCGATCAACGAGTCGACCGGATCGACCGTGGTGCCCGCGACGTCGTGGACGACGGAACGCTGATCACCTGCCAGCCGGTTCAGCAGCGAGCTCTTTCCCACGTTCGGCTTGCCCACCAGCGCGACGCGGCGCGGTCCGCCCCCGCCGCCTGCCATCTCCGACACCGCAGGCAGAGCGTCGATCACGGTGTCGAGCAGATCGGCCACTCCCCGGCCGTGTATGGCGCTGATCGGGTGCGGCTCTCCAAGCCCAAGCGACCACAGCATCGCGGCATCGGCCTCCCCGCGCTCGCTGTCGACCTTGTTGGCCGCCAGGAACACCGGCTTGCCGGAGCGCTGCAGCAGTTTCGCTGCCGCCTCGTCCGCGGTGGTGGCGCCCACGACCGCGTCGACGACGAAGATGATCGCGTCGGCGGTTCGCATCGCCACCGACGCCTGCTCGGCCACCAGCTGTTGCAGACCCTTGGCGTCGGGCTCCCAGCCGCCGGTGTCCTGCAGAATGAACCTGCGGCCCGACCACAACGCGTCGTAGGACACTCGGTCGCGGGTCACCCCGGGCACGTCCTGCACGACGGCTTCGCGCCGGCCCAGGATGCGATTCACCAACGTCGACTTGCCGACGTTCGGTCGTCCGACGACGGCAACGACGGGCGGCGCTGCCGCGGCCTCCTCGATGGCTTCGGCGACATCTTCTGCGATCTCCCAATCGCTTTCGTCAACCCAGGTGCCGTCCTCGCTCATCGCTGCGCTCCTGCCCGCTCCCGCACCAGGTGCGTCAGATGCTCGATCACCTCGGGCTGCGTCATCGCACTGGTGTCGACGATGACGGCGTCGTCGGCGGGCCGCAGGGGCGACACCGCCCGCGTCGAGTCGAGGTGGTCGCGTCGCTTGACATCGGCCAGCACCGCTTCGTAGTCGTCGTCCAGACCGGTCGCCTTGTTCTGGTCGTTGCGGCGTCGCGCACGCTCTTCGGCCGATGCGGTCAAGAAGATCTTGAGGTCGGCGTCCGGCAGCACCACCGTCCCGATGTCGCGGCCCTCGACGACGACGCAATCCTGGCCGGAGGCCAGCTTGCGCTGCAGGTCGACGAGTCGGGTGCGCACGGCGGGCACCGCCGAGACCGCGGACACCGCCGTGGTCACCGCGGCGCCGCGAATCTCGGTCGAAACATCTTCTCCGGCAAGGTAAGAGCGGTCTTCATCAGGGTCGTACCCGACCGCCAGCTCGGCGTCCGCGGCCGTTGCCGCGACGGCTTCGGTGTCGGTCAAATCGACACCTGCACGCAGCACGGCCAGCGTGACGATCCGGTACATTGCCCCGGTATCGAGGTAGCGCGCGTTCAGCTCACGCGCCAAACCCCTTGACACCGTTGACTTTCCGGTACCCGCTGGACCGTCGACGGCGATGACCAGTGACGTCACAGGCCGACCGCCTTGTACAACTCGCCGAGCTCTTTCTGCGTCAGCACCCGGATGCTGCCGGGACGCTGATCGCCGAGAGTGACGGTGCCGATGTCGGTTCGTACCAGTTCCTGCACCGGATGGCCGACCGCCGCGAGCATTCGACGCACGATCCGCTTGCGGCCTTCGTGCAGGGTGACCCGCACGAGCGTCTTGCCGGGAACCTTGTCGACGACAGCGAAATCGTCGACCCGCGCCGGCCCGTCGTCGAGTTCGACGCCGTTGCGCAGTTCGCGGCCCACTCCGCGCGGCACCGCGCCCAGCACGGTCGCCAGGTAGGTCTTGGGCACCTCGAACGACGGGTGCATCAGCCGGTGAGCCAGCTCCCCGTCGTTGGTGAGCAGCATCAGCCCCTCGGTGTCGGCGTCGAGGCGGCCGACGTGAAACAGCTTCTTGTTACCCCGAACCCGGTGCTCGACGAGGTCACCGATGCATGGGCGGCCCCGGTCGTCGGACATCGTCGAATGCATGCCCCTGGGTTTGTTGATCGCCAGGTGCACTAGGGTGTCGTCGAGCGTCACCCGGGCGCCGTCGACCCGGATCACCGAAACGTCGGGGTCGACGCGGGTGCCCAGCTCGGTGACGACGCGGTCGTCGACCTCGACACGACCGTCTCTGATCATCTTCTCGGCGACCCGGCGCGACGCAATTCCCGCCTGCGACAACACTTTCTGTAGTCGCACGCCTTCGGGTTCAGCCATGTGCATCGGTGTCCACGTCGAACGACAGCGGTTGTTCGGGCGCCGGAGCGCCGCTGAGTTTCATGAAACGCGGGTCCTCGTCGAGGGTTTCGCTGAGGTCGTCGATGACGTCGACGTCGGGTAGCAGCGGCGCGATGTCGGGGAGGTCGGCCAGCGACGTCAGGCCCAACCGTTCCAGGAAGAGTTCGGTGGTGGCGAACGTCACCGCGCCGGTGTCGGGATCGGCGCCCGCCTCGGTTATCAGGCCGCGGGCCACCAGGGTGCGTATCACCGCGTCGACGTTGACACCGCGCACCGCGCTCACCCGGGCTCGAGTCACCGGTTGCCGGTAGGCCACCACGGCCAGCGTCTCCAGCGCCGCGCGCGTCAGCTTGGAGCGGGCCCCGTCGAGCAGCAGCCGTTCCACGTACGGGGCGTAGCGCGAGCGCGTGTACATCCGCCACCCGCCGCCGGCCTCGCGTAGGTCGATACCGCTGTCGCGGGCGGTGTACTCCTGCGCCATCGCCTGCAGCTTGGCCGCGACGCGGTACGGCGGCTGCTCGATCGCCAGCGCCAGTTGCTCCACGGTCGCCGGGGTGTCGACCACCAACAGCAGCGCCTCGAGCACCGAACCGAGTTCACCGTCCTCCAGTTCGGGCGGTTCGGCGACGTCGATCCCGAGATCGGTGGCGTCGGCCGCGACGCCCTCGTGGTCGAGGTCCGTCGCGACCCCGTCGAGGTTGTCGTGGTCTTCGCTATCCATACTGATCTTCTTCCACCGCCAGGTGTTGGTGTGTCGGCCGCTCGCCGGTCCACGAAATCTGCAGCACACCAAGCGCTTCAGGTTGTTCGAATGCTACCGCCCGAGCGCGGTAGAGCTCGAGCAGCGCCAGGAACCGCCCGACGATCTCGATCGGCGCTTCACAGTCGGCGACCAGATCTCGGAAGGACGCCCACTGGCCGATCCCGCGGCTCTCCAGCAGTGCCATCAGATTACCGATCTGCTCGGGCACCGACACCGCCGCGTGGTGCAGATGCTCGGTGCTCACCGTCGGCACAGGCCGCGGCGTGAAGGCGGCCGCGGCGATCTGTGCGAAAGCCTCGGCGTCCACGCCGATCATCACTTCGGGCAGCAACTCGGAGTAGCGCTCCTCCAGCGCGACCGCGCGCGGATAGCTGCGCAGCGCCGCGGCCTCCAGTTCGGCGAACATCTCGGCGACGTGCTTGAACGCGCGGTACTGCAGCAGGCGGGCGAACAGCAGGTCACGCACCTCGAGCAGGGCGAGATCCTCTTCGTCGTGCACCTCGCCGGCGGGCAGCAGCCGCGCCGCCTTCAGATCGAGCAGGGTCGCGGCGATCACGAGGAACGCGGTGGTCTCGTCGAGTTCGAGCTGCGGGCCGATCGCCTTGGTGTAGGCGATGAACTCGTCGGTCACCTGGTGCAACGCCACCTCCGTGACGTCGAGGCGGTGCGCGAAGATCAGCTGCAACAGCAGGTCGAACGGGCCCTCGAAATTGCTCAGCCGAACCTGGAAGCCCGACTGCGGAGCATCGTCCGAATCCGGGGTCGTCGCGGCTTCGGTCTCCGTCACCGGGTCATTCACGCGCCGAACCGGTGGATGACCTCGCGAGCCAGAGATCGATACGATTGCGCCCCACCGGATTTCGGCGCCCATGTGGTGATCGGTTCCCCGGCGACGCTGGTTTCTGGGAAGCGCACCGTGCGGGTGATGACGGTGTCGAACACGAGATCACCGAAACGCTCCACTACCCGGGCCATGACTTCGCGAGAGTTTACGGTGCGCGGGTCGTAGCGGGTGATCAGGATGCCGCTGATCGACAGTTTCGGGTTCAGCCGGTCGTGGACCTTGTCGACGGTGTCGGTCAGCAGAGCCAGGCCGCGCAGCGAGAAGAACTCGCACTCGGTCGGGATGATCACACCGTCGCTGCACGCCAGGCCGTTGACGGTGAGCAGCCCGAGCGAGGGCTGGCAGTCGATCAGGACGTAGTCGTAGCGGTCCAGCACCGGGTACAGCGCACGCGCCAGCGACTGCTCCCGGCCGACCTCGTTCACCAGCTGGATCTCGGCGGCCGACAGGTCGATGTTGCTGGGCACCAGGTCGAGATTCTTGACCCGCGTGTGGATCAGCACATCGTCGATCGACACCCGCGGTTCGACCAGCAGGTTGTGCACCGTGTGCTCGAGTTCGTAGTGCGGCACCCCCAGGCCCGCCGACAGCGCGCCCTGCGGGTCGAGGTCGACGAGCAGCACCCGGCGGCCGTACTCGGCGAGGCTGGCGCCGAGGTTGATCGTCGACGTGGTCTTGCCGACCCCGCCCTTCTGGTTGCACATCGCGATGACCTTGGCCGGACCGTGCGCGGTCTTCGGCGGCGGTTCGGGGATGTCCCGCGGTGGACGGCCGGTCAGGCCCACTTCCACCGCTGCCCCGTCGTCGCTCATACCAGACCGTCGCTGGTCAGGCACTTCACGGGCATGGCGGACATCCGGGCAAGTTTAACGGCAGGAACGTGCCAGGTCAGCCAGACCCGCGGGCAAGTTGGGGGCCGATTGAGCCGCACCGCGTCATAGGCTGGCGAGATGGGCTTGAAGCAACGGATCCCGCTGCTGAGGTGGTCATTTCTGCGGTTGGCCATCGGTGTGCGCAACATCTCCACCACTGGTCAGGTCGGCGACGGGCGCGAGGCCGCGCTTCGCGACTATGTGGTGGCCAACGCGCGGCGCGGTGACATCGACGACGTCCTCGCCACCATCGACCGGTTCGCGTACGAGAAGTCCTTCCTGATCAATGTCGGCGACGAGAAGGGCGAGATTCTCGACGCCGCGGTGCGCCGCAGCAATCCGAGCCTGGTGCTCGAACTCGGGACCTACTGCGGATACGGGGCGCTGCGACTGGCCAGGGCGGCGCCGTCGGCGCGGATCTACTCGGTGGAACTCGCCGAGGCCAACGCCGACATCGCCCGGGATGTCTGGGCGCACGCCGGCGTCGCGGACCGCATCACCTGTGTGGTCGGCACACTCGGCGACGGCGGGCGGACCCTCGACACGCTGGCCTCCGAGCACGGGTTCGGCGCGGGCTCACTCGACATGGTGTTCATCGACCACGACAAGGCCGCCTACCTGTCCGATCTGCAGAGCATCCTCGACCGTGGCTGGCTGCACCGAGGCTCCGTCGTCGTCGCCGACAACGTGAAGATTCCCGGCGCGCCGAAGTACCGCGAGTACATGCGCCGACAGCAGGGCACGTTGTTCGACACCGTCGAGCACAAGACCCACGCGGAGTATCAGTCGCTGCTGGCCGACCTGGTCCTCGAGTCCGAGTATCTGGGCGGCCGGTGACTGTCTTCGTGCCTTAACCGGTGGATCGCATGCAGCCGGTACGTGAGATATACCCGTTAACGCGCCATCCGGCGGCTAGCGCGCCCGCGGATGGGCACCGGCCCAGACCTCGCGCAAAGCGTTGACGGTGACCATGGTGTAGATCTGCGTGGTCGTCACCGAGGCGTGGCCGAGCAACTCCTGCACGACACGGACGTCGGCGCCGCCGTCGAGCAGATGCGTGGCGAACGAGTGCCGCAGCACGTGGGGTGACACCGCGGAGGTGATCCCGGCGCGTTCGGCGGCGTCCTGCAGCACCTGCCATGCGCTCTGCCGCGACAGCCGCCCACCGCGGGCGTTGAGGAAGATCGCCGGCGTGCCCCGTCCGCGGCGCGCAAGATCGGGACGCCCGCGCACGAAATAGGCGTCGAGCGCGGTCACCGCAGGCCTGCCGATCGGGACCAGCCGGTGCTTGCCGCCCTTGCCGCAAAGCAGCACCGAGCGCGCATGGGTGTCGACGTCGTCGATGTCGAGCCCCACCGCCTCTGAGATCCGCGCTCCGGTCGAGTACAGCAGTTCCAGCAGCGCCCGGTTGCGCAGCGTGAGTGGGCTGTCGGCGTCGCTGTCGCCGCCGGCCGCCTCGAGCAGGGCCAACACCTCGTCGATCGACAGACTCTTGGGCAGCCGCCTGCTCGGGGTCGGCGGCTTGACCTGCGAGGCCACGTCCAGCTCGGTGAGCCCCTCGGCGGCGGCGAACCGGTGCAGGCCCCGCACGGCGATCAGTGCTCGCGCCGCCGAAACCGCCGACAGCGGGGCGGTTCCAGCCTCGGCATCCCCCCGGCGCAACGCGACCAGGAATTCACTGACGTCGGATTCGCTCACCTTGGTCAGGTCGTCGACGCCGCGCGCGGTCAGGTATTCGGTGTAGCGACGCAGATCGCGGCGATAGGAACTCAGGGTGTTGGCGGCCGCCCCGCGTTCGATGGCCAGGTGGTCGAGATAACCCTGGACCTGACCTCCGAGCGCGGACGTGAAAGTGGTCACGGGTGCCCCTGACGGCGACGGAAGGCGGAGGGCCGATCGGTCCACGGTGCGTCGACGTCCCTCAGCGCGCCGGGGTCCGTGACGGCGTGAGCGGCCAGAACCCCGCTCACCGCAATGGAATTCACGATGTCACCGGCGAACACCATGCGCACCGCTTCGTCGAGCGCATACCACCGCAGCGTCAGGTCCGCTTCCTCGTCGCGGGCTTCGGGACGTCCCACGTCGGTGAGCCCAGTGGCCAGATACACCCGCACGCTCTCGTCGCTGAAACCCGGCGCCGAGTCGAGGTCGACCAGCACGCGCCAATCGGCGGCCGTCAGCCCGGCCTCCTCCTCGAGTTCGCGTGCGGCGGTGACGTGCGGCGGTTCGCCACCGAGATCGAGCAGCCCGGCGGGTAACTCCCAGAGGCGACGCCCCAGCGGGTGCCGGTACTGGTAGACCATCGCGATGTTGCGGTTCTCGTCCATCGCCAGCACGGCGACGGCGCCGTAGTGCTCCACGACCTCACGGCGGGCGGTGTGGCCGCCGGGCATGCGTACCTCGTCGGCACGCAACGCGAAAATGTTTCCGACGTAGAGAGTTTCAGAGGAGACCGTCTCGAAGACGTGGTCAGCCACGGGTCGCGGGCTCTTGCAGCAGGGCACCGACCTCGGCACCGTGCTCGACGCCGTTGGACCGCTGCTCGGGGATGTCCATACCGGGCAGGCGCTCCTCGGCCTTGTAGTCGAGGGCCGCTCCCACGAACGCGACGAACAGCGGATGCGGCCGGGTCGGCCTGCTCTTGAGCTCGGGGTGCGCCTGGGTGCCGACGATGAAGCGGTGCGTTTCGCGCGGGTACTCGACGAACTCGACGAGGTGACCGTCGGGAGACGTTCCCGAGAACCGCAGTCCGCTCTCGGCGATACGGTCACGGTACTGGTTGTTCACCTCATAACGGTGACGGTGCCGCTCCGACACCTCGGTGGCGTCGTAGGCCCGTGCCACGATCGAATCCGGTTCCAGCACAGCCGGATATGCGCCTAGACGCATGGTGCCGCCGAGGTCGGCGTCCCCCGCAACGGCATCGCGCTGATCGGCCATGGTGGAGATCACCGGATGCGGGGTCGCCGGGTCGAACTCCGCGGAGTTGGCCTCGGTGATGCCGACCGAACGGGCCGCCTCGATCACGATGCACTGCAGCCCGAGGCACAGCCCCAACACGGGCAGACCACGCTTGCGGGCGTACTGGATCGCGCCGATCTTGCCCTCGATACCACGGATGCCGAAGCCGCCGGGTATCAGCACGGCGTGCACGTCGGCCAGCGCCGCGGCGGCGTCGCCGTCGACCTCGCAGTCGTCGGAGGCCACCCAGCGCATCTCCACCTTCGCCCGGTGCGCGAACCCACCCGCTCGCAGCGCCTCGGCCACCGACAGATACGCATCCGACAGGTCGATGTACTTGCCCACCAACGCGATTCGCACCGTCTCGTGCGGTTCATGTACCCGCTGAAGCAGATCGTTCCACTGCGTCCAGTCGACGTCGCGGAACGGCAGGTTCAGCCGGCGCACGACGTAGGCGTCGAGTTCCTCGCGGTGCAGCACCTTCGGGATGTCGTAGATCGACGGGGCGTCCGGGGTCGAGATGACGCCGTCGATGTCGACGTCACACATCAGCGCGATCTTGTTCTTCAACGGTTCGGGCACGTCCCGGTCGCAGCGCAGGATCAGCGCGTCCGGGGTGATACCGATGCTGCGCAGAGCGGCCACCGAATGCTGAGTCGGCTTGGTCTTCAGTTCACCCGACGGCGCCATGTAGGGCACCAGCGAGCAGTGCAGGAAGAAGCAGTTCTCCCGGCCCACCTCGTGGCGGACCTGGCGCGCCGCCTCCAGGAACGGCAGCGATTCGATGTCGCCGACCGTGCCGCCGATCTCGGTGATCACCACATCGGGGCGCCGGCCGTCGACGTCCGGCGCGGCCATCTCCAGGATTCGCGCCTTGATCTCGTCGGTGATGTGCGGGATCACCTGCACGGTGTCGCCGAGGTACTCGCCGCGGCGTTCCTTGGCGATGACGGTCGAATACACCTGTCCGGTGGTCACGTTCGCCGATCCCGACAGGTTGCGATCGAGGAAGCGCTCGTAGTGGCCCACGTCGAGATCGGTTTCGGCGCCGTCCTCGGTGACGAACACCTCACCGTGCTGGAACGGGTTCATCGTGCCGGGGTCGACGTTGAGGTACGGGTCGAGCTTCTGCATCGTCACCTGCAGGCCGCGCGCGGTCAGCAGCTGCCCGAGGCTCGAAGCGGTGAGTCCCTTGCCGAGTGAGGAGACGACGCCACCGGTGACGAAGAGGTGCTTGGTGGCCGTCTGCGGATGTTTGCGTAACGCTGGCAAGAACGACCTCCGTGACGACGGGCAGGGCTTGCGTTTCTAGGCTGATTCCTAGTTTGGGGCCTGCCGACCCACGGAACCCCACCTTAACACCGAGGGCGACACCGCGTCGGTGACGCGCCGAGGGCTGGAGCGTCGGTGACGCGCCGAGGGCTGGAACGTCGGTGACGCGCCGTCGTGGATTCCGCGGGCGCGGAGCTTACTGCGGCACGGTGACCGACGTCGCACCCTGACCGATGCCGTACTGGCCGGGCCCGCCACCGTTGGCCAGATCGCCCAGCGCCAGCACCGAGGTGATGCGGCCGGATTCGGTGCCCACGTCGTCGACCGTGCTCACAGCCGCTGTCAGCGCGGGATCCGAGCGAGTGACGGCGATCGCCGCGGTTCCCGATGCCGAGCCGTCGCGGCCCACCAGTACGGTGCCCGAACCGTGCGGGGCCAACCCGCCGGCGAATCGGGCGACGGTGGCGCCTCGGTTACCGGCGTCGTCGCCCAGCGGTCCACCGGTCACGATCACCGCGGTGTTCGCCGCACCCACCCGATCGGTGTAGGTGATGAAACCGGTGTCGCGCAGCGTGGCGAGCACCGTCTCACGTTGGGTGTCGTCGACGGTCTGCACCTTGGGGTCGCGGTTGATCAACAGCGCGATGCCCAGCAGGTCGCCGGCTTGGGAGCCCTGGTCCACCGACGTGGTGCTGAGCTGTCTGCCCGCAGGCACGATCGGCGAGTTGACGACCGACAACAGCTTCTCGGCGGCGTTGGCCTCGACGAACTGGGGTGTCAGCCCGACCGTTCCGCTGACCGTTCCCCCGGCCTGACCGACGAGCCGTGTCACCGCGTCGACGTCGTCGTCGGCGGCATCGGGAGTGCGAAACAGCACCACCGACTTGTCGACAAGTGTCTCCCGCAGAATGCGCGGTGACATCTGCGCATCGAATTCCCCTGCCGCGCTGAGCTTTTCATTGAGCGCATTACGCTCGTCGGTTAGGGCGTTGATCCGCTCCTGCAGTTCGTGCTTGTCATCGCGCAGTCCCGACAGCACGGTGTTGGACAGCATCCCCGACCCGAGCGCGACGCCGATGGCAAGCGCAAGGAACACCGCCGCAAGCGAAATCGCATGTGTACGTAGCGATATCATCGCGCGCTCCTAGGTGACCCAGCCCTGGACCCACAGCGAGAAGCGGTTCCAGTAGTCCACGACCCAGTCCAGCAGCGCGGCATCGACGCGGGCCACCCACAGGGCGACGATCACCGCGACCAACACCGCGAGCACCAGCAGCGCGATCGCGCCGCCCGACACGCGGCTGCGGTACAGCGTGGCAACGGCTTTGGCGTCGACGAGTTTCTCCCCGACCTTGAGCCGGGTCAGAAACGTCGATGGGTTGCTCTGCTGGCGGGCCCGGTCGAAGAACTCCTCGATGCTGGCGGTGTGGCCGGCGGTGACGATCAGCGACGCGCCGTGGTGGTCGCACAGCAACAAGGCCAAATCGGCTGCCGACCCCGCGGCCGGGAACGTCATCGCCCCCACCCCGAGGTCCTGGATTCGTTCGAGACCGGCGGCGTGTCCGTCGGCGTCGGCGGGCAACACCACCTGCGCCCCGGACCGCAGCACCTCGGCGCTCATCTTGTCGGGGTCCCCGACGATGAGCTGCGGCCGGTAGCCCGCCTTGCGTAGTACGTCGGCGCCGGTGCCGACACCCACGAGCACCGGTTGGTATTCCTTGATGAAGGGTTTGAGCGCCTTGAGGTCGATGGCGGCGTCGACGTCTTCGGCGACGATGACCACGTGGCGCCGGTTGAGGTCGACGTCGATGTCGGGGATGCCGATGCCGTCGATCAGCAGCGGGCTCTCGCTGCGGATGAACTCGATGGTGTTGCCCGCAAAGGCCTCGAGATGGGCCACCAACCCGCTCTTGGCCTCGTGCATCAGCTCGTGGATCTCGTGGTCGGTGCGCTCGACGCCCAGCACCAGGCGACGGTCACCGGTGTAGACGCCGCCCTCGTGCAGTCGCACCCGCGCGCCGTCTTTGACCTTCTTGAAGACGTCGTCGCCGGTGTCGTCGATCAGGGTGATTCCGTTGGCGACCAGAACCTCGGGCCCGAGGTTGGGATACCTCCCGGAGATGGAGGGTGAGGCGTTGACCACGCCGGTTACGCCGGCCTCGACGAGCGCATCGGCGGTGATGCGGTCGAGGTCGAGGGCGTCGATGACGACGATGTCGCCGGGGGTGACACGCCGCAGCAGTCGATCGATGTCGCGGTCGACTCTGGCGGTGCCGGTGATGCCCGGACGTGAGCTGGCATTACGAGATAGCAGCGCTGACATCTTCATGCGCCGATTTTGTCGAGACTAGCGCGCTATCTGTCGGAGGCGCGCCGTATCATCTGTCCCTTTTGTCACACAGGTAACACCTTAGCGGTATGGCTCGAACAGCTCGACGAGGTTGCCGGACGGATCCGAGACCAAGGCCTGACGCCCGCCGCGCCCGGTGATGACGTCTCCGCGCAGGGGCACGCCGGCGTCGGCGAGTCGGGCGACGGTCTCGTCAAGGTCGTTGACCTCCAACTGGATTCGATTCCAGCCGCCGGGGGTGGGCCGGCTTCCGTCGCTGAGCGACTCCCCCGCCCCGCCTCCACCGCCGGGCGAGTTCAGCAGCAGCCGCAACTCGTCGCGACGGAGCATGGCGAATCCGGGTCCGGGCCGCATGGCCACGTCGAAGCGCAGCTGGCCGGTGTAGTACTGGACGGCGGCATCGACGTCGTCCACGATGTAGCGAACACTGGTGCTCGTCATAATTGCACCTCCTGACAGTTATGATACATAAGTGTCCCAGAAAAGTCATCATGATCCGCGCGTCCAGCACTCCCGTCGGACGATCCTTCGCGCAGCCCTCGACGAATTCGCCGACGCCGGCTACGCGGGCTTCCGGATGGACTCCGTCGCCGCCCGCGCGCGCGTGGGCCGCAGCACGCTGTATCGGCACTGGCCGGACAAGGCCGCCCTGATCGCCGATGCACTCGAGACCCTCAATGTCCAACCGGACCCCGAGCGCGAAGCGCCCACGGGAACGGCACGCAGGCAGGTCGAGATCCTTCTGAAGCACCTCGCCCGCGCCCTGAGCGATTCGGCGGTCTCCGCATGCATCCCCGCGCTCGTACACGCTGCGGAGACCGAACCGGACATCCGCCGGTTCTTCCACGCGTATTCGGCACAACGACGACAACGGCTCACCGCCACGATCGCCTCCGGTGTCGGCGATGGACAGTTCCCGGCGCGCATCGATCCCGAGGCCGCATCGGTGGCGATGTCGGGCGCGCTGTTCTACCGGCGCCTCGCGACGACCGAGCCGGCCGACTCCGAATTTCTGACCGCGCTGATCGACACGGTCCTGGGCGCCTAATCGCCTTCGGCACGCTCTTTCTGCGCCGCCTCGAGCAGCTCGCGGGCGTGGGCCCGGCCGCTGTCGGATTCACCGAGACCCGCCAGCATGCGCGCCAGCTCGGCCACCCGCTCCTCGTCCTCGAGGCGGCGAACGCCACTGGGTTTCTTCCCGCCACCGCCGGCGGTGGCTTTCCCGCTCTCGCCCCCGACGACGAGATGCACGTCGGCATAAGCGGCGACCTGCGGCAGGTGCGTGACGACGATGACCTGATGAGTGCGAGCCAAACGGCCCAACCGGCGGCCGATCTGCACCGCGGCCCGGCCCCCGACCCCGGCATCGACCTCGTCGAACACCATCGTGGTTCCCTCCGCCGACGAGGACAGCACGACCTCGAGTGCCAGCATGACCCGAGAGAGCTCACCGCCCGATGCGCTCTTGTGCAGCGGGAGCACATCGGTACCGCTGGTGGCGAAGCCGAATTCGACGTTGTCGACGCCGTCACGACCGGCATGCACCGTCTCACCCGACGGCAACACGACCGGCGCGGAGTCGTCCGCGCGCGCGAGCAGCGGGCCCACCGACACCGTGAACACGGCACCCGCCATGGCCAGACCGGACAGTTCGGCGGTCACCGCCTTGGCGAGACCTTTGGCCGCCTTGGTTCTGGCCTTGGTCAGGTCGGCGGCCGCGGCGACGGTCTTCTCCTCGAGTTCGTCGACCCGGCGCTGCAGACCGGCGAGCGCTTCCTCGGACACGTCGAGTTGCTCGAGCCGTTCCCGGGACTCCCGGGCCCACTCGAGCACACCATCGATGTCGGCGGCGTACTTGCGGGTGAGGGAACGCAGTTCGGCCTGCCGAGCCAGCTTGGTTTCCAGGGCACTGGTGTCGGTCGGCAACCCGGACAGATAACTGCCGAGTTCCCCGCTGACATTGGTGATCACCGCGATGGCTTCGCTGAGCTGCTCGGCCAGCGCGGTCAACGTGGTGTCGCCGGTGGCCTCCAGTGCCGATTTGGCCTGTGCTACACCGTGCGTCGCGGACACCACGTCGGGCGTGGGGTCGTCGGGCCCCGCGAGCGCGGCCCGAGCGATCTGGGCGGCTTCGCGTAAGGAGTCGAGTTCGGAGAGCCGCCGGATGTCGTCGACGAGCGCGGCATCCTCGCCCGGTTGCGGTGCCGCAGCGTCGATTTCATTGAGCCCGAACTTCAGCCGGTCGGCTTCGAGCGCCAGTTCCCGCGCCCGCTGCGTGCGGTCCAAGAGATCGCGCCTGGCCGCCAGCCACTCCTCGCGCACGCGGCGGTACTTCTTCAGCTGCGTCTCGACCTCGGCGAACCGGTCGAGCGCGGCGCGTTGTTCATCGGGACGCATCAGCCGCAGCTGGTCGTTCTGCCCGTGCAGCGTGAGCAGTTCGGTGGTGAAGCTGCTCAGCGATTTGGCCGGCACGCTGCGGCCGCCGAGATAGGCGCGTGACGGGCCGTCGCGGCTGACCGAGCGGGCAGCGATCACGCTGCCGTCGTCGTCGCGTTCCGCACCCGAGCTGTCGAGGATCTCATCCACCAGCGAAGCCACGCCGTCACCGAGTTCGGTTGTCGTGAAACGCCCTTCGACAACCGCCCGGTTGTCCCCGGAGCGAACCCGGGTGGCGTCGGCGCGTGCGCCGCCGAGCAGGTGCAGACCAGTGACCACCATCGTCTTGCCGGTGCCGGTCTCGCCGGTCAGCACGGTGAAACCGCGATCGAATTCAGCGGTCGCAGCGCTGATCGCACCCAGCGACTCGATACGGATTTCGGATAGCACTACTGTCCGCGCCACCCCGTGACCGGCAACCGGAACTTGCGCACCAGGCGGTCGGTGAACGGTGCGCTGTCCAGGCGCACCCACTTCACCGGGGTTCCGCACCGGGTCACTTCCAGGCGTCCCCCGGCGGGCACCACCATCTCGCGGCGTCCATCGCAGAACACCAGCGCGTCGTGGCCTCCCGCCTCGACCTCGATCGCGATGGCCGCCTCCGGGCTGGTGACCATCGGCCGGGCGAACAATGCGTGAGCGTTGTTCGGCACCACCAGGATTGCCTCGAGTTCAGGCCACACGATCGGCCCGCCGGCGGAGAAGGCCCACGCCGTCGACCCGGTCGGCGTCGCCACCAGCACGCCGTCGCAGCCGAACGACGATACCGGTCGGCCGTCGACTTCCAGCACGGCTCCGAGGACTCCGAGCCGGGGCCCCTTTTCGAGGCTGGCTTCGTTGAGCGCCCAACCCCGGTCGACGATCCTGCCGTCCACCCTCACCACGACGTCGAGTGTCATCCGCTCCTCGACGCGGTAGTCACGTTTGACGATCCGGTCGAGCACTGTGTCGATGGAGTCGGCCTCCGCCTCGGCCAGAAAGCCGATGCGGCCGAGATTCACTCCCAGCACCGGGATTTCGACGTTGCGAGCGAGTTCGGCAGCGCGCAGGAAGGTTCCGTCGCCGCCGAGGACGAGGACGAGTTCGCAACCCTCGGCGGCGCGCTCGTCGGCGTCAACCACTTCGATCTCTGCGCCGAGCGCACGCATGTCGTCGGGTGAGAGCGGAACGGGCCCGCGGTCGACCGCTTCGGCCGACAGGACCTTGAGTCCAATCCCGTTGTCGCCGAGAACCTTCTGTACGCGTCGGGCGACCTCGGTGACTTCGTCGCGGCCGGTGTGCACCACCATCAGAATCGCGCGGTCGGTGTTCACTGTGGGCCCTCCGCGACGGCGGTGCGTACGGCGCCCTCGAGGTCGTGCCCTTCCAGTCCCCCGTCGGTGCGCAAGTGCAGGAAGTACTCGACGTTGCCGGAGGGCCCGGGAAGCGGACTGGCGGTCACGGCAACCGGATGCCAGCGCAGTTCGGCCGCGCGGCGGGCCACCGAGAGGACCGCCTCGGCGCGCAAGGCCGGATCCGTGACCACGCCGCCGGCACCGACTCGGTCCTTGCCGACCTCGAATTGCGGTTTCACCATGGGAACGATATCGGCGCCCGGTGACGCGCACGACGTCAGCGCGGGCAGGACTGTGGACAGTGAGATGAACGACAGGTCGGCGACGATCAGGTCGACGGGTCCGCCGATCGCGTCGGCGGTCAGCTCGCGCACATTGGTGCGTTCCAGCACGCTCACCCGCGGATCGTTACGCAGCGACCAGGCCAACTGTCCGTAGCCGACGTCGGCGGCGATCACCTGGCGGGCGCCGCGGTCGAGGAGCACTTCGGTGAAGCCGCCCGTCGACGCGCCGGCATCCAGGCATCGCTTACCGTCCACCGGGAGACCGAAGGCGTCCAGTGCGCCCATCAGCTTGTGCGCGCCCCGCGACACCCAGGTGCGCTCGTCGGCACCCTCGATGGTGAGGTGGGCCGTGACCGAGACGGCGGTGGCGGGTTTGGCGGCCGGCATACCATCGATGCTCACCCGTCCCGCGCCGATGAGCTCGGCGGCCTGCTGGCGGGACCGGGCCAACCCCCGTCGCACCAACTCGGCGTCCACTCGCGCGCGCCGTGCCACGGCGCTCAGCCCTTCTCGACCGACTCGAGCGCCTGCACGAGCACGTCGTGCGCCTCTTCCAGCCGTGCCGCGAGCAGCTCCACGTCGGCATCGGCCAGCTCCGCGAAACCCGAGCCCTCCTGCGCGGGGTCGGGCAGGTCGGCCAGCAACTCCGCGATCCGGGCGCGGATCTGTTCGGGATCGGTACTCATATCGAGGTTCACGCTAGCTGATTCGACTCGGGAAGCAGGGACCAGCGTTGCAGCGCCTGTCGGGCGGTGTCGTCTCCGGCGGTGATCCTGACCGAGCGGCCGTCGAGGCCGGCGTTCCACACCGCGTCGGCGAGGGCGCGCACCACCGACAGCGTCTCGCCGGGATCGTGGCCCGTGGAGCGCACCGTCACCGTCGAGGCAGCGGCGTCGACGCACCAGGCCGGATGGGCCCCGATGCGCAGCGTGTGCGCAGGCTCGCTGAGCGACCGCAGATCGGCGGCCAGATAGGTCGGCCGCTCCGAGGTTTGTGCCCGGACGAGGTCGACGGCAGTGCTGACGCCGGTGAGCACGAGCAGGCTGGGCAGTCCGGCGGCGTTGGCCCCGGCGATGTCGGTGTCGAGGCGATCGCCGACCACCAGCGGGGTCTGGAAGCTGCCCCGGGCCAAGGCATCGGTGAGGAGAGTCGGCTGCGGCTTGCCCGCCACCTGGGGTTCGCGGTCGGTCGCCGCGCGCAGCGCCGCCACCATGGATCCGTTGCCGGGCAACAGTCCTCGTTCCGACGGCAGGGTCCGGTCGACATTGGCCGCCACCCACAGTGCGCCGGCCCGGATGGCCAAAGCCGCCTCGGCCAGATCGGGCCAACCGGTCTGCGGTGAGTGTCCCTGCACGACGGCGATCGGCCCATCCGACCACTGTCGGACCGGTTTGAGTCCAACGCGAACGACCTCGTTGGCCAGCGCATCGGTTCCGACGACGAGAACGACTGCCCCAGAAGGCAGTTGGGCGGCCAGCAGCCGAGCGGCGCTCTGCGCGCTGGTGACGACGTCCTCGGGAGCGGCGCGAAAGCCCAAAGCGTGAAGATGCGCCGCGACGTCGGCGGGCTCACGCGAGGCGTTGTTGGTGACGTAGAGGGTGCGTGCGCTGATCGCGGCCAGCGTGTCGACCGCTCCGACGGTGGCTTCGTGTCCGCGAAAAACGGTGCCGTCGAGATCGAGCAGAAGGCAGTCGTGCTCGTGGGCGAGGGTGTTCACCTCAGGAGAGCTCCGTGATGCGCTCTTCGGCGTCGGTCACGCCCTCGAGGTCGGCGGCGGCGGCGTTGATGAACCACTGCAACGCATCCTCGGTGCGGCCAAGGGCCAGAAGCGTTTCGGCGTACACGTAGAACAGGCGTGCCGCGGTCTGCCCCTTGCGGTTGGGATCCAGCTGCGGCGTCGACAGAAGTGCCAACGCCTGCTCGTGCTGCCCGAGATCGGAGCGGGCGCCGGCCAGCACGATTTTGAGTTCGTCGGCATCGTCACTGGTGAGCTGAGCGGCCTCCGGGCTGCGCGCCAGTTCGATCGCGCGTTCCGGACGTCCCAGACCGCGTTCGCAGTCGGCGATCAACGCCAGCAGCGAGGATCTGCTACCCATCCGCCTGGCGGCGCGCAGTTCGGCGAGTGCCTGCGCCCAGTCGCCGCAGTGGTACGCGGCGATACCGACCGCTTCGCGCACCGCGGGGATTCGGGCAGCGCGGTTGCGCGCGGCGCGCGCGTGTTCGAGCGCCGTCTGTGGATCGTCATCGATGAGTTGTCCGGCGGCCACCAGATGGCGGGCGACGAAGTCGGCAGTCGAGCGGTCGAGCGTTGTGAGTTCGCCACGCACATCAGGCGCGAGCTGGCGGGGCTCGATACCCTCCGGTATCGGCGGGCCCAACGGCTGACGAGCCTCGCCGTCGGGCTTGGGCTGCGCCCTGCGGGCTCGGTTCGGGCCGGAGCTGCGCGGAGCCGACCGCTGCGGGCGGCCCCCGGTGCCGCCGCCCCTTCTTTCTTCAGCCACGTATGCCTTTCTACCCGATGGAGGAGCCTCGCGATAATACGAAATGAATTGCCGCGAAATAGAATTACCCCCCACGCAATTGTGGGGGGTAATCCTAATGTGTGTTCGGCGGTGTCCTACTTTTCCGCCCGGGTTGGGCAGTATCATTGGCGCTGGCAGGCTTAGCTTCCGGGTTCG
>NZ_LQIH01000017.1:0-85428 GCF_001499835.1 Mycolicibacterium novocastrense | reverse complement strand
ACGCACTTTCGGGCGCGACGACCGTGCGCGTACTGCGCACTTTCCGCGGCGCGTCGTGTGCAAACACGCACGCTCGCCGAGATGGGGGCTAGCTGACGCCGCTCGCGTAGATGGGGCCAGTTCACGCCGATGCGCGGTAGGCGGCGACGATCGGCTCGAGTTCGTCGGGCGTCGCGCCGTGCATGATGAGCGCGTCGGCGCCGTAGTCGAACTCCTTGCGGATGCGCTCGACGCACTGCTGGGCCGAGCCGGTGGCGGACGGCTCCAACCACTCGTCGGGTATCAACGTCGCGATGTGCTCGATCTGTTCGGCTGAGGCCTTGTGGTCGATACCGCCGGGAATCGACTGTACGACCGTGTCGTCGCGGAAGCGCTGCAGCACAGCGGGATCCCAGCCGTTCGTCTTGACCAGCAGATCGCCGTAGCCCTGCAGATAGGTGGCCAGCCGGGCGACTGTCTTCTTCAGTCGCAGCTCCTCGGGCAGATGATCGCCGACCGTGGCAAAACATGACCACACCCGGACCGCCGACGGATCGCGGCCCGCCTTTTCCGCGGCGTCCTTGACGGTCTTGACCGCGCGCTGCAGCGTCTCCGGAGTGAAGTAGGTGTGCAGGATGACGTCGTCGAACGCCCGACCCCCGAGCGCCAGCGTCTGCGGGCCGAACGCCACGACCGCCAGCCGGATGTCTTCGCGGAAGTCCGGATCCAGGAACAGAACCTGGTACTTGCCGATCGGTCCGTCGTGGTTGAAGATCACCTCGCCCTGCCACAGCCGACGCATGACGTTGGCGAAATCCTCCATCTGCGCGGTCGTGACCGACGGGATCCCGAACGCCGCGTACATCGCCGCGACCCCGCGCCCGATGCCCAGCGTGAAGCGCCCGCCCGAGAGCCGGTGCATCGTCGTCGCCCACGATCCGGTGATCAGCGGGTGCCTGGTGTTGTGATTCGTTGCCGCCGTGGCGATCTGCATGCGCGACGTGACCGCGCACGCCGCGCCGACGAGCGATGACGCCTCCTTGACGTTCCATCGCTCGGAGATGAACGCGGTGCCGAATCCGAGCTCCTCGCCCCGACGGGCCTCGTCCATCAGCGTTGCCGGGCCTTCACCCCCGGCGCCGGCCAACAAGTAGTAGCCCAGTTCGTCGAGCACAGATTCGGTCACGTCCAGACTCCTTGCTTGTAGCCGCAGTTCCACACCTCGACGATCCTGCCGTCGACCACCCGGAAGACTTCCATACTGCCGATCGTGGTCTGCGTCCCGTCCTTCATCTTGATCGGGGACTGGTAGACGATCGCGACGTGCTCCCCGTCATCACCGGCCACCACCAGGTTGAGGTCGAACCGGATGCTCTCCGACACGTTCCACATGTCCACCACCCGAGCCACCGCCTGTTCATGGGTCAAGACATGCGCCGGCTCACCGACCTCGTGACGAATCACCGTCTCGCCCAACAGCTCGTCGGCCAGTCCAAAGTCCGCCTTGTTCCACGCCACCAGGTTGTACAGCTCCACCACCTCACGCGCGGACCGGCTCATGAGAACACCTCCAGAGCGCCGATGGCGTCGATCGCGGCCACCGCACGGTCGGTCAGCGTCAGGCACAGGCGGCGGGACCGTTCCGGCAGCGCATCCCACCCGTTGAGCGTGATGACCGGCAACACCATCAGATAGACGGCCGCAAAACGATAGTGCCGCCACGCCTCGTCGAATCCGTACGAGGCGCCGTGCGCGGCGACGTGCTCGAGATACTCACGCAGCAGCGCCTCGTCATGACCTTCGCGCACCGCGGTCGGCAGGCCCTGGGTCACGAGGTAGGCCACGTCGGCCGCACCGGCGCCGCGGGCAGCGAACTGGAAGTCCACCACCTTCATCGCGTCACCCGAGAAGAGGAGGTTGTCGGCCCGGATATCCCCGTGCAGCAACATGTCCCGTTCGGCGAGCGCGGGCAGTGCCCCGACCGCGCGTTCGGCGAAACGTTCGGCGAACGCGGCCACCGCCGGCGACACGTTCACCGAGGTGTGCGCGCGGTAGACCTCCCACCCCGGCCCGAACGCCGGCAGCAGCAGGTCCCGCGCGATCGGGGTGTCGATGCTCGGAAACTGCTCCAGCACGGCGGGTTCGCCCGACCACGCGTGCAGACCTGCCAGTTGTCGGATGCAGGTGCGGGCGCGATCCATGGACAGCCCGGCCAGATGGTCGGCGTTGTCCCACTCCGACAGGTCCTCGAGCAGCAGCACGAAATCGACGCCGTCATCGGCGATGCGGGCGGTATACACCCGCGGTGTGTCCATCGGCGCGCGCCCGGCGACGTCGCGGTAAAAGGACAACTCGCGCCGGTATCCGCCCAGCAACTCCATCGCACCGCGCGCTTCCGACACCGCGGGAAGCTTCGCGATCAGGGTCGAAGGCACCGCGGTTCCGCTCAGGTGCAACCGGTACAGCAGCGACGAGAAGCCGCTGTCCATCGCAATCTGCTCAGCCCGGACATCGTCGACCGTCGCGCCGTCCAGCCCTGCGTCGGCGCGCAGTACCCCGGTCAACCAGGCGGCGTCGAGCTCATCGATGCCGCCCGGTACCGCTGCCATACTCGTCGTCATCAACCGACTCCTTCCCTGACTGCCCCGAGAAAGCGTTCCGACGCTCGCTGCACACCGCCCGCGAACAGGTGGCCGACGTGGCTACCCCGATGCCAGTAGAGGTCGCCGCCCCACCGCTCGTGCAGTCGCTCTGCCGGTTCCCGTCGCGCCATCTGGTCGTGCCACGCACCGACGATGAGCCGGCGCTCGGGCGGGGCCGTCGGTTCGACCGCCTGATAGTCCACGACCGACATCACGCGCTCGACGGGTTCTGACCGCATCAGTTCGACCGTGTCGCGCACCGACGGACCCCACCGCCCCAGGTGTCCGGCGATCATCGCGTTGAGCCCGAAGATCGGCGTGTAGACCGCGACGGCGTCGACGTCCTCGAGGTGTGACACCAGACCCGCCACCGGGCTGCCCATCGAAACCCCTGACAACGCAACGGCGCTCGCTTGCGGTCGAAGCCAACGGAGCACCGCCCGCACCTCCGACACCACGCGGATCATGCCCGCCAGGTTGTTCAGCGGGTCCATGTTCGGATAGGTCGGCCAATGCTCACGCCGAACCCCACAGCCCGGCTGCACCGGCAGCGCGATGTTGTATCCGAGCTGCTCCTGCGGCCGCCGAGCCCTCGAGAACACCAAATCGATCGGCAGCCCCTGGCCGGCCCCGTGCACCCAAACCAGCCACGGCCGCGGCTCCTCGCCGCTGCGACACAGATGCACCACCGCGGTGGCCGGCCCGCCGAATCCCTCGGCGGCCAGCGACTCGGGCAGGTGGGGATCGTGTTCGAAGGTCAGTTGCTCGTACCGGGATCGGCCGAACCGGCGCCGGCGGATCGTCTTCGGCTGCAGCTCATCCGGTGCGACGTGCACGCCGGCCATGCCCAATTCGGCCAGCTCGTCGGCCGCGCCGGTACACGACTCGAGCGTGCGCTCCAATCTGGGCGGGGGCGCGGTCAGCGTCATCCCCGTCAGGGCGAGTTCGTCGAGCACTACCTCGCCGAGTTGCCGGGCACCCCAGCGGGACAACGGCTTCCAATCGTCGTTTCCGGCGACGGCGGCGTGCGCCCGCGGCACCACGCCCGCGAAGTCCCGACCGATACGGTACGCGCGCTCGGCCGTCCTCATGCCAGCTTGAACCCGGTGTAGCCGGCATCGGCGACCTCGTCGCAGCGTCGCCGATACTCCGGAATGCCCGCGGTGTAACCCATGTACATCCGCTTCTTGCCGGGCACGTTACCGCCGTTGTACCAGGAGTTGCACGACGGATGGTCGAGCACCGTCGGCGCCACGAGCGATGTCGCGTGGTCGATCCACTCGCGTTGGGCCTCGGGTAACGCCTCGATACTCCGATACCCGTGAGCGCTCAGGTAGCCGATGCACTCGCCGATCCAGTCGACGTGCTGTTCGAGGGCTGTCACGTAATTGCTTGCCGGAGCGGGGCTTCCGGGCGCCTGGATGATGAACAGGTTCGGGAAGCCCGCCACCGCGATGCCGAGGTAGGCGTATGGCCCCTCGTTCGTCCAGAAGTCTCCGAGTGACATCCCGTCGCGCCCGGTCACCGCGATTCGCGTCATCGCCCCGGTCATCGCGTCGAAGCCGGTGGCGTAGATGATGACGTCGAGATCGTGATCGCCCTGTTCGGTGCGGATTCCGGTCGCGGTGACCTCCACGATCGGTTCCTTGCGCAGGTCCACGAGTGTGACGTTGTCGCGGTTGAACGTCTCGTAATAGCCCTGGTCGATGATGGGGCGTTTACACCCGAACGGGTGCGTCGGGGTCAGCGCCGCTGCGGTCTCCGGATTCTCGACGATGCGCGCCACCGCCTCGCCGTAGAGTTTGGCCGCCATCTGGTTGGCCTCGATGTCGAAGAACACGTCGCCCCAGCTGAGCGCACCGATGATGCCGCCCTCCTCGACGGCGCGCAGTTGTTCCTCGCGCGATGCGGACTTCAGCGGCGGTTTGGTCATCATCTCGAACATCACCGAGAATGCGCTCAGCCGGGCCGCACCCACCGCGTGTTCTCGTTGCGCCGCGCGGATCTCGGCGTAATTGGCCTTGAGCTCGTCGAGTTCGCCGTCGTCGAACGGGCGGACCTCCCACGGCAGCGTGTAGGCCGGCGATCGCTGGAACACGGTGAGGTGGCCGGCCTGTTGGGCCACGACCGGGATCAGTTGCACACCGGTGGAACCGGTTCCGATCACGCCCACCCGCTTGCCGGTCAGGTCGACATCCTGCTTCGGCCAGCGACTGGTGAACAGCGAGAGCCCCTCGAAGGCGCCCATACCGGGTATCTCCGGCTCCTTCGGGACCGACAGGATCCCCGTCGCCGCGACGACGAACGGAGCCACGAACACCTCCCCGTCTGCCGTCTGCACCTCCCACTCGGAGGCGGCCTCGTCGAACGTCATCGCGGTGACCTCGGTATGGAACCGGATGTCGCGACGGAGATCGAGTCGGTCGGCGACGAAGTTCAGGTACGCCTCGATCTCGGGCTGGCGAGGCATCGTCTCGGTCCATACCCACTCCTGCTGGATCTCCTCGGAGAAGCTGTAGGAGTACTCGATGCTCTCGATGTCACAGCGCGCGCCGGGATACCGATTGAACAGCCATGTGCCCCCGACGTTCTCGGCCTTCTCGAGCACGACAGTGCGCAGCCCCTGCTCCCGCAGTCGATGCAGCGCGTACAGACCGGCGAACCCGGCCCCGACGACGATCGCGTCGAAGCGGGCGGAGTCGGATGTCGTCACAAGTAGGCCCTCACGTCCAGGAAGTGGAGATACTGTAACTATTACAGTATTGCGCTGGACGGCTGGTGGGGTTTCGGAAACACCGCTCCGGTATGGCCCTTCCTGAAACCACTACTGTAAGCTCTTCCATTAGTTCGCCGACTCGGGAGGCTGCCCGGCATGAAAGTACCGTTCACCTGGAAGGTCACCGGCTGGTTCATGATCGGCTGGTCCGCGGAATTCCCCGCGAGCGAGACCCGGCCGCTGCGGTATTTCGGTGAGGATCTGGTGGCCTACCGCGACGAGGCAGGCGACCTGCATGTGCTGTCGGCGCACTGCCGGCACCTCGGTGCGCACATCGGCCACGGCGGCAAGGTCGTCGGCGACTGCGTCGAATGCCCCTTCCACGGTTGGCGGTGGGGGCCCGACGGCACCAACCGCTACATTCCCTACCAGCCCGACCGGCCCAACAAGGCGTTGCGGCTGCGCGTCTTTCCGGTGCGCGAACAATACGGCTGCGTGTTCGCCTGGCATCACCCCGAGGGCGAGCCACCGCGGTGGGAGCTGCCCGATCTGTTCCACAAATTCCCGCAATTCCCGACCGACGAGGACGCGTACTACCGCCCGTACCCGGAGTTTTCGAGTCGCGCGGAACGCGAGCCGGTGCATCCGCAGATCGTCGCCGAGAACGGGCCGGACAGCGCGCACTTCCACTACGTGCATCACGCGACGGTCACCCCGAAGTGCCTCAACTGGGAGGTCGTCGACGAGGAGTGGCGGTTTCTGACGGGCTGGCCCGACGCCTCCAGCGACGACCCGGACAAGATGGCGCTCTACATCCACAGCCACCTGTCCGGCCTCGGGTTCGCGATCAGCGCCTTCGAGGGCTCGTCGAACCACCGGCTGATCTTCGCGTGCACGCCGGTCGAGGACGGCTACTCGGATATGTTCTATTCGATCTGGTGGCCGCGGCTACCCGGCGACACCTCCGACGTCCCTCCCGAGGAGGTCCGCCGCAAGGTCGAGCGCCAGTTCATGGGGACCGTCTGGGACGACCTGAACATCTGGCGCTACCAGGAGTACATCGAGAACCCGGCGCTGTCTCGCACAGACGCGAAACCGTATATGGCGCTGCGGAAGTGGGCGACGCAGTTCTACGATGTTCCGGCGTCGGTGTGAGACCCGACCTCGCCGAGATCGCCGCCCCGGGCCACACCGCGATCGTCACGCAGGAATGCCAGGGTGCGGTCGTCGGACCCGACGCAGGACTCAAGGTGCTGGCCGAGGAGGCCCGGCGCGAAGCGGTCCCCAACATCGCGAGACTGCTGCCGGCGGCCCGCACCGCCGGTGTGACGGTGGTGCACTGCCTGGTCCAGCGGCGGCCCGACGGGCGCGGCGCCAACCACAACGCCAAGATCTTCCGGATGAGCGGTACCGCCGGCGATGCCATCGCGCCCGGCACCCCGGGTGCCGAACTGCTGCCCGAGCTGGGGCCGAAGCCCTCCGACGTCGTGCTGCGGCGCTGGCACGGCATCGGCCCGATGGGCGGCACCGACCTCGACGCCGTGCTGCGCAATCTCGGGGTCTCGACGATCGTCGCCGTCGGAGTGTCGGTCAACGTCGCCATCACCAACCTGGTGATGGACGCCGTCAACGCCGCGTACCGGGTCGTGGTCCCGCGGGATGCGGTGGCCGGAATCCCCACCGACTACTCGAATGCGATCATCGACAACACGTTGTCGCTGCTGGCGACGATCACCACCACCGACGAGTTGATCGACACATGGAAGTAGCCGCGCAGTGACCGACACCGAGAACGACATCCGCGAATTCGCCAGGGTCAAACCGGCTCTGGGATCGCCGGAGATGGGTCGTTTCATCGCGGCGCTGCGCCGGCTGCAGAACATCACGGTGTCCAGCGATCCCGATGCCGCGCTGTGGAACGATTCGGCCGCACTGCTCGAGGAGATGTGCGAACGCCTGGAGGAACACAAGGCTCCCGCCGGTGTGGCCCCTGCCGGCCGGGCGCCCAACCTGCCCGGCAACGGCCACCCGCTGATGCCACCGTGGCAGGTCGTGGCGTCGGGACCGGACGAGGTCACGATGCGCGGGCGCTTCAGCCGCTTCCACGTCGGGGGCAATGACGCGGTGCACGGTGGCGTGATCCCGCTGTTCTACGACTGGCATTTCGGCATGGTGGTGTCGGCCGCGGGCCGACCCGACAGCCGCACCGCCTACCTGCATGTGGACTACCGGCGGGTGACGCCGATCGAGGCGCCGCTGGAGTCGCGGGCGTGGATCGACGCGGTGGACGGACGCAAACTGTTCGTGAGGGCGGCGATGACGGACGCGGACGGCAACGTACTATCCGAGGCCAACGGTCTGATGATCAAACTGCTTGCCCACCAGCCTTGAAAGGCACGATGTCTGTGACCACACAGTTCACCGTCCCGGCCGCCGCCGTCGACGCCGCCGCCGTGATCGGCGACCGCGAGTTCATCGTCCAAGGCGATCGCCGATACACCTATGCCCAGGTCGTCGAACGCGCCAACCGCCTGGCCGCCTTCCTGCACAGCCGCGGGCTCGGTTGTCACGTCGAGCGTTCCGAACTCGCCGGCCATGAGGTGGGCCAGGACCTGCTGGGGATCTACGCCTACAACGGCCCCGAATACGTCGAAGGCATGCTCGGCTCGTGGCGGGCCAGGGTCGCACCGTTCAACGTCAACTACCGGTACGTCAAGAACGAATTGCAGTATCTGCTCAACGATTCGGGCGCCAGCGCGCTGCTGTACCACGCGGCGTTCGCGCCGCGCGTCGCCGAGGTGCTGGCGGATCTGCCCAATCTGCGGGTGCTCATCCAGATCGCCGACGACTCGGGTAACGATCTGCTGGACGGCGCCGTCGACTACGAGTCGATCGTCGGCTCGGGCACCCCGGTGCTGCCGCCCATCGAGCCCTCGCCCGACGACCTCTACGTGCTCTACACCGGCGGTACGACGGGCATGCCGAAGGGCGTGCTGTGGCGTCAGCACGACATCTTCATGACCTCGTTCGGGGGCCGCAACATGGCCACGGGCGAGCTGATCACCTCGCTCGACGACATCGCCAAGCGGGTGACGGAGGGTCCCGGCACCAAGATCCTCATTCTGCCGCCGCTCATGCACGGCGCCGCGCAGTGGGCGGCGATGACGGCTCTGACCACGGGGCAGACCATCGTGTTCACGGCGAATCCCGCCAGCCTCGACGTCGACGAGGTCGTGGAGACCATCGAGCGGGAGAAAGTCCTTGTGGTGCAGGTGGTCGGCGATGCGGTTGCACGTCCGCTCGCCGATGCGATCGAGCGCAGTTCGGCCGATCTGTCGTCGCTCGCCGTGATCGCCAACGGCGGGGCGCTGCTCACCCCCACCGCCAAACAGCGGCTCATCGACGTCAAGCCCGGGCTGATCGTCATGGACGGCGTCGGGTCCTCGGAGACCGGCATCCAGATGAACCACATGTCGGCTCCCGGTGCGGTGTCGACGGGCCAGTTCAACGCCGGTCCCGACACCTTCGTCGCCGCCGAGGATTTCAGCGCGATCCTGCAACCCGGCCACGACGGCATCGGCTGGTTGGCGCAGCGGGGCTATGTGCCGCTTGGCTACAAGGGCGATGCGGACAAGACCGCCAAGACCTTCCCGGTGATCGACGGTGTGCGCTACTCGATTCCGGGTGACCGCGCCCGCCATCAGGCCGACGGGTCGATCGAACTGTTGGGACGCGATTCGGTCACCATCAACTCCGGCGGCGAGAAGATCTTCGCCGAGGAGGTCGAGACCGCGCTCTTGTCGCACCCGGCGGTGGCAGACGTCGTGGTGGCGGGCAGGCCCAGTGACCGGTGGGGCCAGGAGGTGGTCGCGGTCGTCGCCCTCACCGAGGGGGCCAGTGCCGACGCCCAGGAACTCATCGACCACGCCGCGAATTCGATTGCGCGCTACAAACTTCCGAAGGCTGTGGTGTTCCGCCCGGTGATCGAGCGCAGCCCCGCGGGCAAAGCGGACTACCGCTGGGCCCGCGAGCAGGCGATCAGCGCGAACGCCTGATCCGACGCCTGGTCCGGTTGCGGGCCATCCGTAGCCCGAGCGCCGTCGTCGCGCGCAGCGACGGCGTGAACGGTGGGGCCGCGCGTCCGGTGATGGTGACCGGGAGGTCGGAGCCGACGATCGTGCGGTGGTGGCTGAACGCGTCGAACCCCGCCTTACCGTGGTAGGCGCCGATCCCGCTGCGCCCGACTCCCCCGAACGGCGCTGCTGACGGAATCATCTGCGCGGCGAAGTCATTGCGCGCGACGCCGCCGCTGCGGGTGCTCCGCACGAAGCGCCGAAACTCCGTGTCGTCCGGTCCGTACCAGTATGCGACCAGCGGTGAGGGCCGCTGGTTGACGTAGTCGGTCGCCTCGTCGAGATCGCGGTAGGGCCGCACCGAAAGTACGGGGCCGAAGACCTCTTCCGCGGCGATGGCCATCCGGTCGTCGACATCACGCACGAGGGTCGGGGCGATCTTGCGGGTCGCGCGGTCGGGCAGGACCTCGCCGGCCGGTGCGACAGACTCGACGCGCGCGCCCTTCGCCCGCGCATCGTCGACCAGGCCGACCACTCGATCGAAGTTCGCCTCGTTCACCGACGAGCAGTAGTCGTCGTTGTCGACGATCGCCGGAAACATCTGCCGCCACGTCTCTTTGACGATCTCAACAAAGGCGGCCTCACGGTCTCCAGGCACGAAGACGTAGTCGGGACAGACACAGACCTGACCTCCGTTGATCATCCGCGATTGTGCGATGCGGACTGCCGACCGACGCAGGTCCGCGTCGCGCGCAACGACGACCGGGTTCTTACCTCCGAGTTCCAGGGTCACGGGCACCAGGTTCTCGGCGGCCGCCCGCTGCACCAGCGCTCCGACCGACGGCGAGCCGGTGAAGAACAGGTGGTCGAAAGGCAGCGACGAGAACTCGGCCGCGACATCGGGCCCGCCGGTCACCACGTCGAGCTCGGTGACATCGAAGTACCTCGGCGCCAACGACTTCATCAGCTCCGCCGTGCGCGGCGTGACCTCCGACATCTTGATCATCACCCGGTTGCCCGCGGCGAAGGCCGCCGCAGCGGGCAGCACCACCAGGTTCACCGGGAAATTCCACGGCCCGATGATCCCCACCACTCCGAGCGGTGACGGTTCGACCTCGGCCCGAAGACCGAACACCCGGCCGGCCCGCATCAACCGTGTCGCGCGCATCCACTGCGCCACATGTGATCTGGTGTGCTCGATGACCGAGATCATGCCGAGTATCTCGGTGAACAGTGAGCCGGTCCTGGGCCTGGTTCCGTAATCGGCGGCCATGGCGTCGACGAACTCGTCGGCGTTGTCGAGCACGAGCGACAGCAACCGGTCGATGCGATGGGCCGCTCGGCAGCGCTGGGCGGGCCGTCGGCCAGGAACGCGCTGCGCTGGCGCTCGAGGACGGCTGACATCGCTTCCCGAGGGGTGCTCCGGGCGGCACTGACCTGAATTGTGCTCTCGCTCATCGCACCACCATCTCCGAAAATGATTGTCTGCCGGAACCGAATTGTTTACTGTCGTGCTTACAGTCGGCCATTCGAATGTTACGCCGACGCCACCCGTCCGCGAAGGGAATGCATGAGATGACCGAAAAGCGCAAAGTCGTCGTGGTCGGTGCGGGCTCGGGCATCGGGGCAGCTCTCGCGACGCATTTCCACGACCGCGGCGATCACGTCCTCGCGGTCGACGTCCGCGACCACCGGACCCCCGCCTCCGAATCCGCCCGCTGCGATCTGCGCGATCCGGCAGACATTGGCCGCCTGCTCGACTCGATCGGGGCCGGCTGGGACATCCTGGCGCACGTCGCGGGCGTCCCCGGCACCGCTCCCGCGGCCGACGTGCTCAAGGTGAATTACCTCGGCATGCGACTGGTCGTCGAAGGCATGCTCCCCCGCATGCGCCGTGGCGGGTCGATCGTCGCGGTCGCCTCCACCGCCGCGCTCGGGTGGGACCAGCGCATCGACACCCTGAACGGACTGCTCGAACTCACCGAGGCCGACGCCGTCGAGCGCTGGCAGGCCGAGCAGGATCCGGACTACCCGGTGTACAGCACGTCCAAGCAGGCGGCGATCCTGTACGCGAAACGGCTTGCGGGGCCGGCGTGGACGACGTACGGCGTGCGGGTCAACACCGTGAGCCCCGGACCGGTCGAGACACCTATCCTCACCGACTTCGAGCAGACCATGGGCAAAGAGGTCTTGGACATGTGCAAGGCGACTGTCGGGCGTCATGCCTCGGTCGACGACATCGTGCCGGTCATTTCGTTCCTCGGGTCCCCGGAGGCGCGGTGGATCACCGGCCAGGACCTCCAGGTCGACGCCGGCTTCGTCAATTCGATGCTCGCAGGCGCACCCGTGCAGCTGCCACAGCCTGCACCTATCGTTACGTAGACCGATACTGTAAGCTTTACAGTACCCATGCGGGTTACATGTCCGGACCAGACGAGGGAGATCAGCCCGTGGATAGCCCCGTACAGGATGTCACGGTCGACGAGACCTTCGACCTGCTGCGAGACCCCTACCCCCTGTTCGCGCAGAAGCGGCGGGAAACCAGCGGCGTGTTTCGCGGCAGCGTCATGGACTGGTCCCAGGCGCCGGAGGCGATGCCGGAAAACCTCTATGCGGCCGTGTCTTTCGACGCTGTCAACCGGGTATTCCGCGACGGCAAGGTCTTCAACTCACACATCTACGACAACACCATCGGCCTGTTCATCGGACCGACCATCCTGGCGATGGAGGGCAAGAAGCACTGGGACCACCGCAACCTGGTGTCCTCGGCGTTCAAGTCGAAGTCGTTGGCGCGCTGGGAACCCGAGGTTGTCCGCCCGGTGGTCACCGCGCTGATCGACGAGTTCATCGACGATGGGCGTGCCGACCTCGTCCGGGATTTCACGTTCGAGTTCCCGACCCGCGTCATCTCCAGGCTGCTGGGCCTGCCCGAGGAAGACCTGCCGTGGTTCCGCAAACGTGCCGTCGAATTGATCAGCTATCACGTGCGGTACAAGCGCGCATTCGAGGCGTCCGCCGCGCTGAAGGACTACTTTCTGGCGCAGATCGACAAGCGCAGGTCCAAGCCGACCGAGGACATCATCGGCGATCTCGTCACCGCCGACATCGACGGTGAGAAACTCAGCGACGAGTCCATCTACTCGTTCCTGCGACTGCTGCTGCCCGCCGGCCTGGAGACCACCTACCGATCGTCGGGAAACCTGCTGTATCTCTTGCTCACCCACCCCGAGCAGTTCGCCGCGGTGCAGGCCGACCGCGAACTCATCTCCCCGGCCATCGAAGAAGGCCTGCGGTTCGAGACGCCGTTGACCACCGTGCAGCGCTACGCGACCGAGGAGACCGAACTCGAAGGTGTCACACTCCCCCAGGGTTCGGTGATCGACGTATGCATCGGATCGGCCAACCGCGACGAAAAGCGTTGGGAACGCTCCGAGGAGTTCGACATCTTCCGCAAGCGGACCCCGCACATCTCCTTCGCCGCGGGTGAGCACACCTGCATGGGTCTGCACCTGGCGCGCATGGAGACCCGGGTGGCGGTGGAATGCCTGCTGGACCGGCTGACCAACATCGAACTCGTCACCGACGACAACCCCCACATCGCCGGCCAGCCCTTCCGCTCACCCACCGCGCTCCCTGTGACGTTCGATCCGGTCGGCTGATCCGTGGCCAAAGCCGCGAGCGGCCGTGCCCGCCAGCGCCGTGACCGCGGCTCGATCAGTGCCGAGGAGATTCTCGAGGGCGCACTGCAGGTCGCACAGGAGGTCTCGATCGAGAACCTGAGCATGCCGCAGCTCGCCAAACACCTCGGCGTCGGCGTCACCAGCATCTACTGGTACTTCCGCCGCAAGGACGATCTTCTCGACGCGATGACCGACCGGGCGTTGGAGCGGTTCGAGTTCACGGTGCCCACCATCTCCGCCTCGAATTGGCGAGAATCGTTGCGCGATCACGCATTGACCATGCGGAAGCGGTTCCGCGCGGACCCGATCCTCTGCGACCTGGTGCTGATCCGCGGGCAGTTCGGACACCGCGCGATGCACGGTGCGCTGCAGAAACTGGGGCAGCCGATCGGCGCGCTGGTCGAAGCGGGGCTCACGGTCGACCAGGCCGCCGAGACGTACGGCGCGATCTCGGTGCACATCCGGGGTTCGGTGGTTCTCGAGCGACTCCAGGAGCGCACCGAGGGCTTCCCCGCCCAGCGCGACGACGGCGGCCGCTACATCGGGTTCGCCGACGACATCGACTTCGGCTACATCCTCGACAGCATTCTCGATCACGCCGAATCGATCATCGCGGCGGCGTAGCGCTGTTCTTCGGCGCGCGGTAGGCCACGGTCTTCGTCTCGAGGTATTGCTCGAAACCCTCCACGCCGCACTGCCTTCCGACACCGCTGCTCTTGAAGCCGCCGAACGGGGCATCCGCCCCGTAGAACATGCCGCCGTTGACGCCGAACGAACCGGTGCGGATGCGACGGGCGATCGCCATCCCCCGCTCCAGTGAGCGCGACGAAACGGCGCCCGCCAATCCGTATGCGCTGTCGTTGGCGATCCGCACCGCCTCGTCGTCGTCATCGAACGGCAGCACCACCAGCACCGGGCCGAACACCTCCTGCTGGGCGATCGCCGCTTCGTTGCCGACGCCGACGATCACCGTCGGCGCGACGTAGTGGCCGTCGGCCAGATGGTCGGGGAGATTCGCGACAGGCCCACCGCCCGCGGCGATTTCGGCGCCGTCGGCGCGGGCCTGTTCGATCGCGTCGAGGACCCGCGCCTTCTGCGCCGCGCTGATCACCGGCCCCACCAGGGTGTCCGGGCTGACCGGATCGCCGACCGGCACAGCCTGATAGGCGGCGGTGACGGTGGCGACGGCCTCGTCGTAGCGCGACCGGTGCACCAGCATGCGCGTGGTGGCCGCGCATGCCTGTCCCGCGTGTACGCACACCCCCACCGCAGAGCCGACGATCGCCGCGGGCGGTGCGTCGTCGAGCACGATCGACACCGATTTACCGCCGAGTTCCAGGAACATCCGCTTCATCGTGTCGACACCCTGACGCATGAGCAGCTTGCCGACGCCGGTCGAGCCGGTGAACGAGATCATGTCGACGCGCGGGTCTGTGCCGAGCAGTCCGGCCACGTCGTTGGACGGGGTGGGCACCACGTTGACGACGCCGGGCGGGATGTCGGTGTGTTCGGCGATGAGCCGGCCGAGCCGGGTGGCGTTCCACGGCGTGTTCGGGTCGGGCTTGAGCACGACGGTGTTTCCCGTCGCGAGCGCGGGTCCGAGCTTGTTGAGGATCACCTCGATCGGGAAGTTGGACGGGGTGATCGCGGCGACGACGCCGACCGGTTCCTTGACCACGGTGCGCACATTGCGCTCACCGAACAGCCCACCGCCGTCGAGCGCGCGCTCCCATTCGAAGTCGAGCATCAGCCGCGCTGGATAACGCAGGCCGTCCGCCAACGGCCAATCAAGTTGGGCGGACTGCGTCGTCATCACCGGACAGCCGACCTCGGCGATCAGCTCCTCGCGCAGATCTTCCTGCTCGGCTTCGATCGCGGCTTGCAGCTGATCGAGGCACCGCGCACGCAGGTGTCGATTGGTGGCCCAGTCGGTGTCGTCGAAGGCGCGGCGGGCGGCCGCGATCGCGCGATCCATGTCCTCGGTCTCGGCGGCGGCCGTGCTTCCCAGCAGACGGCCGGTGGCCGGGCTCAGGTTGTCGAACTGTGCACCGGAGGCCGATGACACGAGTTGCCCGTCGATGAGCATCCGCGATTCGGCGCGTCTCGCGGCGCGCTCGCCGACGTCGATGCTGGTCTCGGTCCGTTCATCGACGTCACTCACCGGCACCTCGTAGACTCTCTTTGCGGGACGACTAACTGTAATGCTTACGGTAAGTTTATTCAACAGCCGGAGCGCCGGATACGAGGGAGCCGATTTGGTCAAGGTCATGGAGGGCGTGCGCGTCCTCGAAGTCGCACAGTTCACGTTCGTCCCCGCAGCGGGGGCGATCCTCGCCGATTGGGGCGCCGACGTCATCAAGGTGGAGCACCCGGTGCGCGGTGACACCCAACGCGGCTTCATCAACATGGGCGGATTCCAACTCGACCCCAACCGCCATCCGCTGATCGAACACCCCAACCGCGGTAAGCGCAGCGTGGGCATCGACGTGTCGACGCCCGAGGGTCAGGAGGTGCTCTACGAGATCGCCAAGACGTCCGATGTCTTCCTCACCAATTACCTTCCCGCGCAACGGCAGAAGAACAAGTTCGACGTAGAACACATCCGCGCCGCGAACCCCGACATCATCTACGCACGCGGAAGCGCATACGGCGACAAGGGACCCGAGCGCGATACCGGAGGTTTCGACGGCACCGCGTTCTGGACGCGCAGCGGGGTCGGGCACGCCTTGACCCCCGAGGAAATCGGCGGCGCACTGTCGCAGGGCATTCCGGCGTTCGGCGACTCGATCGGCGGAATGAACATCGCAGGCGGGATCTCGGCCGCACTGTTTCACCGGATGCGCACCGGCGAGGCGGTCGAGCTCGACGTTTCGCTGCTGAGCACGGCGTGGTGGGCCGGCGGTGCCAGCATGACACAGGGCATGGAGACCGGCGAGACCATGCGCTCGCTGATGCCAGATGCCGCGGGCCCGAGCGTGAACCCGTTCATGGCCAACTACCTGACCTCCGACGACGGCACGATCAACTTGTGCATCGTCAGCCCGACGGGATACATCCGCGACGCGTTCGAACATCTGGAACTGCCGGAGCTCGCCGACGACCCCCGTTTCAGCGACGTGATGCCCTTGATCGAGAACGCCGCAGCCGCAGTCGAATTGATTCGAGAGAAGATTCGCAGCAAGCCGTTCGAGTACTGGCGCCAACGGCTGAAGACGATGAAAGGCCAGTGGGCGCCGTTCCAGAGCTTCCTCGATCTGGCCACCGACGAGCAGGCGCTGGCCAACGACATGGTCGTCGAGGTCGAGGCGGCCGACGGCGGTGAGCCGTTCAAGGTCGTCCGCGGCCCGGTGCAGTTCAATCACGAGCCGCTGGAGACGACGCGCGCACCGCAGGCCAGCGAGCACACCGAGCTGGTGCTCATGGACATCGGCATGGACTGGGACCGCATCGAGGCGCTGAAGGAAAAGGGCGCCATCGCGTAGCGTTCTTCTGCGCGAGCGACCGTGTCTGCCCACGGACGCGCCGCGACAGGTGTGCATTTCGCGGTCGCTCGCGGCGAAGCTACGCCCGCTCGACGCGCACGGGTACGCCCGTCAGCCACGCCATGCCCGAGAGCGCCTCCACATCGGCGGGGTCGCTGGATGTCAGCTGGTTGACGTTCGCACCGCCGGCCCGGTTGGCCAACCGCCAACTCCCGGTTCCCTTGTGCCCCCAGCCGTGTGGCACCGCGACGACACCGGGTACGAGGTCCTTCGTCGTCAGCACCGGCACGGTGATGGCGCCGTACGGTGACGCGATCCGCACCTCGTCGCCGTCGACGATATGCAACTCGGCCGCGTCGTCGACATGTATCAGCGCATGCTGGCGACGGTCGCCGCGCATCAACAGCGGCGAGTTGTGCATCCACGAGTTCTCCGAGCGCGGCTCGCGCAGCCCGATCATCCGCAGCGGATAGCCGTCGGGCAGCACCCGCCGAGACAGCTTGTCGACTTCGTCGGCGATCCCCGGATGGGCCAGCCGAACCCGGCGCGACAGGTAGCCGACGGCCCCGCGCAGCACGCCCGTGCGGATGTGCGGTGCGACCACGACGCCATGCGGATGCTGCTCGGTCAGCCGTCGCAGCGACAACCCGCCCCGTCGCAGCCCGAACCTGTCGCCGCCCTCCGACATCCGCACCAGGGTGTCCATCATCATCCGCGGCGAAGCCTCAATGCCCAACAGCCGCGCCACCTTCCGCATACCGGAGAACACCGTGAAGGCCGGCACGCGACGGGCCAGCCGCCGGGCCAGGTCCTCGACGATGTCCCACTCCCCGCGGGCCTGACCCACCGGCGCCAACACGGCTTCGGTCGCTTGCCGGAACGGCGTGGCCTGAAACCCCTGGAACGTGTACGGGAAGTCGTCGCGCTCGTACATCGTCGTGACCGGGAGGATGTAGTCGCACTGCGCGCCCGTCTCGGTGACGTAGAAGTCGAGCGCGACCGACAGCTCCAGCTCACCGAACGCCGCCTCGAGTTCCTCACCGTTGGGCACCGACAGCACGGGATTGCCTGCCGAGACGAACAACGCCCGGATCTGGCGCTCACCAGGGGTCGTGATCTCCTTGGCCATCAGCGCGGCAGGTTCCGAGCCGATCGCGCTCGGGATTCCGCTGATCCGCGAGCGCTTCCGCCGGTAGGACCGCCGCATCACGGCGCCCATCGCGACGTTCTGCCACTTCTGGCCGACGGTGTGCATGGAGCTGAACACCGAGCCGCCCGGCACGTCGAGGTTGCCGGCCACCAGGTTCACCGCGTCGATCAGGTACGTGGTCAGCGTGCCGTGGGTGCCGACACAGGTGCCGAGCCTGCCGTAGACCGCCGCCCGCGGCGTGGTCACCAGATCGCGGGCCAGTGCGCGGACGCTCTCGGCGTCGATGCCAGTGCGGGCCGCCGTCGACTCCGGAGTGAACGGACCGCACAAATCCCGAAGCCAGTCCACGCCGTCGGCCTTCCGTTTCACCGCGGCCACGTCGACCAGACCCTCGGCGAACATCACCTGGAGCAGGGACAGCAGGAACAACGAGTCGGTATCCGGCACGATGCCGAGCCATTCGAACGCCACGGCGGTCTCGCTGCGCCTCGGGTCGACGATCACCACGCGCCCACCGCGCTTGACGATGTCGTGCATGCGGTCCTTGATCCGCGGCGCGGTGAGGAAACTGCCGTGGGACACAACCGGATTCGCGCCCATTATCACCAGGAGGTCGGTCCGCATGAGGTCCGGAATGGGCACCGAGGTCGGCACACCGTAGAGCAGCTGGCTGGCGATGAGCCTGCTGTTGGTGTCCTGAGAGGATGCGGTGAAGTAGTGGCCGTGACGGCCGAGGCCCTTCATGAACAACAACGCCGCGAAGGTGTGCGCGTAGCTGAAGGCGCCGGGATTGCCCATGTACCAGCCGACCGCACCGGAGCCGTGGCGGCGCAGGATCGCCGACAATCGGGCCGCGATGTCGTCCATCGCCTCGTCCCACGTCACCTCTCCGAAGCCGGACGGCCCGCGGCGCAACGGCCGCGTCACCCGATCCGGATCGTTGACGACCTCGGTGAACGCGATGCCCTTCTGGCAGGCGAAACCGGCGGACAGCGGGTGGTCCTTGTCCGGCCGCAACGCTACGAGGCGACCGTCCTCGACGGTCGCGATCATCCCGCACAACGGCTCGCAGATCCGGCAGAAGGTCGGCTTGTTCTCGATGACCGGCGCCACGCCGATTACGATACTGTAAGAGTTACAGTTACACGTCGGATCGGCGTTGACCAGAGAGGATCAGGCATGCACGACGTGGCGATCATCGGTGTCGGACTGCATCCGTTCGGCCGCTTCGAAGGCAAGTCCGCGATGGAGATGGGCGTCGACGCGATCTTCGCCGCCGTCGCCGACGCCGGAGTCGAGTGGCGCGACATCCAGTTCGCCACCGGGGGCAGCTGGACGGTGGCCAACCCGGACGCGATCGTCGGCATGGTCGGGCTGTCGGGCATCCCGTTCACCAACGTGTTCAACGCCTGCGCCACCGCGGCCAGCGCCGCGAAGGCCTGCGCCGACGGAATCCGGTTGGGCGACTACGACATCGGCATCGCGATCGGTCTGGACAAACATCCGCGGGGCGCGTTCACCGAAGACCCCGCCCTGGTCGGCATGCCGCGCTGGTACGCCGAGAACGGTCAGTACCTCACCACCCAGTTCTTCGGGATGAAGGCCAACCGCTATCTGCACGAGCACGGCATCTCCCAGCAGACGCTGGCCAAGGTGGCGGCCAAGAACTTCCGCAACGGCGCACTGAACCCCAACGCGTTTCGCCGCAAGCCCATCCCCGAGGACCAGATCCTCAATTCCACGATGCTGAACTATCCCCTCACGCAGTACATGTTCTGCGCTCCGGACGAGGGTGCGGCCGCCGTCGTGATGTGTCGCGCCGACATCGCCGAGCGCTACACCACCAAACCGGTGTACCTGCGCGCGGTCGAGGTCCGTACCCGTAAGTACGGCGCCTACGAGGTGAACACCACGTTCGCACCCGTCGAGGAGGACGTCGCACCCACCGTCTACGCCGCGAAAGCCGCGTTCGAAAAGGCCGGTGTGGCACCGCAGGACGTGGACGTCATCCAGCTGCAGGACACCGATGCCGGTGCCGAGATCATCCACATGGCCGAGTGCGGTTTCTGCGCGGACGGAGACCAGGAGAAGCTGCTGGCCGACGGGGCCACCGAGATCACCGGATCGCTGCCGATCAACACCGACGGCGGGCTCATCGCCAACGGCGAGCCGATCGGCGCGTCGGGGTTGCGCCAGATCCACGAGTTGGTCCGCCAACTGCGCGGCGAAGCCGGTGATCGCCAGGTGCCCGGCGAGCCGAAGGTCGGCTTCGCGCAGCTCTACGGCGCACCCGGAACCGCCGCCGCGACGATCCTCACGAGGTGACCATGACCCAATTCACCGGGGCTCCGATCTTCGACGCCGACCAGCACATGTACGAGACGGCCGATGCGCTGACCAAGTACCTGCCCGAGAAATTCTCGCGCGCCGTGCAATTCGCGAAGTTCGGCCGGCACACCCGCATCGTCATCAACAACCGCGTCAACGACTTCATCCCGAATCCGACGTTCGAGCGCGTCGCCGCGCCCGGCGCCCACGAGAAGTTCTTCGCCGGCGAGAACACCGAAGGCCTGACGCTGCGCGAGATGCAGGGCCCGGCGATCGAAGCGCCCGCCGCGACGCGCAACCCCGACGACCGCATCGTCGAACTCGACCGCCAAGGCGTTGTCGAAGCATTGAACTACCCGACCTTGGCCAGCCTCATCGAGCACGCCACCGCCGATGATCCCCAACTCAGCCTCGCGATCATCCACGCCCTCAACCAGTGGATGTGCGAACACTGGACCTTCAACTACCAGAACCGGATCTTCTCCACGCCGATCATCAACCTCTCCGAGGTCGACGGCGCGCAACGCGAACTCGAGTACATCCTCGACAACGGCGCCAAGGTCGCGCTCGTGAAGCCGGGACCGGTTCGAGGACTGCACGGTTGGCGCTCACCGGCGCTTCCCGAGTTCGACCCGTTCTGGCGCGACGTCGAAGCTGCCGGGTTGCCCATCGTGCTGCACGCGAGCTATCCCCCGCTCGACGACTACGTCGGGCAGTGGGAGCCACCGCACACCCAGAACTTCATGGCGCAGAGCGCGTTCCGGTGGATGGTGCTCGGCCACCGCGAGATCGCTGACATGATCACCAGCCTGATCTGCCACGGCACGCTGACGCGCTTCCCAAAGCTGCGCATCGCCAGCGTCGAGAACGGCAGTTCGTGGATCGGACCGCTGTTCAAGGACTTCGACGACCTCTACGGGAAGATGCCACAGAACTTCGGTGAGCATCCGCACGAGGTGTTCCGGCGCAACATCTGGGTGAGCCCGTTCTGGGAGGGTTGTGTATCCGACGTCGTCGAGACGGTCGGCTGGGACCGGGTGCTGTTCGGCTCGGACTACCCGCATCCGGAGGGTCTCGCCGAGCCGAAGGGCTTCTGGAAGTACGCCGAAGGCATGGACGTGCGTCGCACCTACGACTTCATGGGCGATAACGCGCGCCGGTTGATGGGCCTGCCGATCGCCAACCCGGACCCGGACGCCGTCAGACCGCCCGCGCTGTCGAACGCCTGACGAGCGCGACGAGAAGTCGCGCGTAAGCAGTGCAAGCGTGGCAGAGTGCGCATAGCCGGACGTTCCCCGGGAGGAGCCAGCATGCCCACGATCACCACCAGCGACGGCGTCGAGATCTTCTTCAAGGACTGGGGGTCGGGTCAGCCGATCGTGTTCAGCCACGGTTGGCCGCTGTCGGCCGACGACTGGGACACGCAGATGTTGTTCTTCGCCCAACACGGGTACCGCGTGATCGCCCACGACCGCCGTGGGCATGGCCGCTCGGCGCAGGTCGCCGACGGACATGACATGGACCACTACGCCGACGATCTCGCCGCTGTCGTCGAGCACCTCGACCTTCACGACGCAGTCCACATCGGCCACTCCACCGGCGGCGGCGAGGTGGCGCATTATCTGGCCCGGCACGGGCAGGCGCGAGCGGCCAAGGCGGTGCTGATCAGTTCCGTGCCGCCGCTGATGGTCAAGACCGACGCCAACCCAGGCGGGCTGCCCAAAGACGTGTTCGACGATCTGCAAGCGCAATTGGCCGCCAACCGCTCGGAGTTCTACCGCTCGCTCGCGGCCGGCCCCTTCTACGGGTTCAACCGGCCGGGAGTGGAGCCGTCGGAGGCGATCATCGAAAACTGGTGGCGCCAAGGCATGATGGGCGGCGCCAAAGCGCACTACGACGGCATCGTCGCCTTCTCGCAGACCGACTTCACCGAGGACCTGAAGAAGATCACCATCCCGGTACTGGTGATGCACGGCGACGCCGACCAGATCGTGCCGTACGAGAACTCCGGTCCGCTCTCGGCGAAGCTACTGCCCAACGGCACCTTGAAGACCTACCCCGGCTATCCGCACGGCGCGTTCGTCACCCACCACGACGTCATCAACCCGGATCTCCTGGAGTTCATCCGGTCCTGACCGCGGTCACTTCATCGCGCGACGCGAGGCTTTCACGATGAGTTTGCGCACCCGCTCGGAGATGTAGACGGCAAAGAGTCCGTTGAAGACGTCCTCGCGCAACCGCGTCAACGTCGAACTCGTGAAGCGCCACCGGCCGTCGAGCTTCTCGTAGGTCTCGTGGTAGTGACCGTAGCCGCGCAGGTTGACACCGGGGCCGAAGCGCACGACATCCTCGAGCGCCCACACCCCGCGCGCGGTGGTCGGCGATGTCAGCTCGATCTCCGGGGCGTGCACCTGATGCACCGTGGCCTGGCCGCGCAAGCTCTTCCGGGTGAACGCGACGAACTCGTCGGCGCCTCGGATCACCTTTCCACCGGCGGGGGACGTGTCACTGAGAAAGTCATCGGCGAACAGGGTGCGCCACGCCGCCCAGTCCTTGGTGTCCAGAAGGCGGCAGTAGCGCGCCTTCAGTTGCTTGATCTCCTCGATCTCGACGAGGTCGGCCTGGGTCATCTCGTGGACATCTTCTGTGCCTGCTCGACGTAGAACCGCGCGGCCCGTTCGAGCGACTCGGCGGTGGGCCGTGGATGCCACCCGAGTTCCCGTGACGCCTTACTGTGGTCGGCAGGCGCCATGATGTGCAGCAGCCGGATCCCGGTGGTGTTCATCGGGATCTCCCGCCGCAGCAGCCGGGCCACCACGCCGGCGACCCGTACGGTCGCGTACACCACCGGAAGCGGGACGCCGAAACGCGGCGGCTTCGCCCCGACCGCCCGTGCGGCTGTCGTGAGCATGTCACGCATCGGCATGTAGCTCTCGGAGATGATGTATCGCTCGCCCACGCCGCCGCGTTCGGCGGCGAGCAGGAAGGCCTCGGCGACGTCTTCGATGCCGACGACCTCGGTGGACACGCCCTTGATGTAGGCCGGGATCTTGCCGAACGCGGCGTACTGAACCATCAGCCCCTGGTGCGGTTGCCAGTCGCGGGGCCCGTACGGGTTGGACACGTTCATCACCACGGCGGGCAGGCCGCGGTCGCGGGCGTAGGACAGGACCAGTTCCTCGGCCTGACGGCGCGATTCGATGTACGCGCCGCCCCGGTCTCCCCAGTCGAACGGCATCTCCTCGGTCACGGGACGGCTTCCGTCGCCGAGTGCGATCGTTCCTATGGTGCTGCAGAACACGAACCGGTGCAGGCCCGCCTTCGCCGCGACATCGAGCACCCGGCGCAAACAGTTGACGTTGGTTTCGAACAGCGGTGCGGGGTCGCTCAGATGAAATCTGGTGTCGACGATGCAGTAGTGGACGACGTCGCGGTCGGCCATCGCCGCGCGAAGCGCTTCCTCGTCGTACAGGTCGCCGTAGCAGCGTTCGACGTCGAGGTCGTCGATGGCGACCGTCGAACTCGTCTCACGCAGATACACCCGCACGTCGTCGCCGCGCTCGACGAGTTTGCGCGTGACGTGTGAACCGACGAACCCGCTCGGGCCCATCACCAGCGCGCGGCGCGCGGGCTGTTTCGCTGTCGGGGGTGCGTCTGTCATGTTCTGTACCTCGCGAGCGACCGGAAACTGTCAGATTTTCACGGCGTTTCGTGTGCAAACACGGACGCTCGCGAAAAAAGGGTTAGGAGGCTTTCTTGGCCGGCGGGGCGTATGCGGGCTTGCCGAGGCCGAGCGCGTACTGGGCGATCATGTTGCGGAACACCTCCAGCGTGCCGCCGTAGATGCCGACCAGCGGCGCGAAGCGGTACACGTACTCGGCCGCGCCGTCGTCGATCGCCCCGTCGGTGCCCAGGGGCAGCGAGGACGCTGTGCCGAGCAGATCCATCAGATCGGGGGAGATGTCGCGCATGGTCTGTGCCAGCGCCACCCGGCCGAAGATGCTGGTGGCCGAGAAGGCCGCCTCCATGCGGGCGACGCTGCGGCCCAACCGGTAGGCCACCGACCCGTCGTCGATCAGCCTGCGCCCGTTGGGATCCGGTTCGGTGACCTTGGCGGCGGCCTTGTCGACCGCGGCGGCCATCGTGTTGGCCTGGTGCATCATGATCGAGACGTCCTGCAGGCCGTCGGCGGCCGCCTCGACCGCGCCGTGCTCGACGTTGAGCGGTTCGCGCACCACCGTCCAGCCGTCGTTCACCTCGCCGAGGCGGTACTTGTCGTCGACGCGGACATCGCTGTAGTAGACGATGTTCGTCCGGTCGCCGTCGACTGTGCGGATGCCCTGGATCTCGATCCCGGGTGAGTCGAGCGGGACCAGGAACATGGTGAGGCTCTTGTGCTTCGGTGCGTCGGGGTCGGTGTTGGTGATCAGGAAGACGTACTGGCAGTTGTGGGCGCCGGTGGTGAACATCTTCGAGCCATTGATGATCCAGCTCGATCCATCCGCTTCCCGCACGGCCCTGGTCTTGCAGGTGGCCACGTCGGATCCGCCCTCGGGCTCGGTGTAGCCCAGGCAGAGCCGGACCTCGCCGGTGTACACCCGCGGCATCACCTCGGCCTTGAGTTCGGGTGAGCCGAACTTGTCGACGGACCGCGCGATCATCGCCGTCGTACCGAACGTCACCCACGGCACATGCGCACGGCGCTTCTCCAGCTCCCAGATGCGCCGCCGGACCCGGTTGAACCCGCCTTCGGATTCCGGCTTCCATTCGCGCGCAAGGTATCCCGCCTTGCCGAGCGCCAGATGCACACCCTCGTCGAAGTTGTCGCCGGTCTCGCGGTCCCGCCGGATCACCTCCTCGGTGACGATCTCGGCCAGGAAGGCCCGCGACTCCTCGAGGAACGCCTGATCCTCTTCGGACAGTTCGACCCGTGAGAAATCCATTACTTGCCCTCTCCGCTCTCGCGAGCCGCGACGATGCCGGCGATGTACTTGGCGGCGGCGGCCGGGTCTCCCCCGGCGAGTGCCCACCCGCGGGCGCGCAGCAGGTACGCACTGGCGGCGGCCTCGGCCGAAACCCCGAGCCCGCCTTGCACCTGCACCGCCATCGTGGCGGCCTTGGACGCTTCCTCGGCCATGAACACGAACGCCGACGGCGCCAGTTCGGGCCGCTCGTCGGGTTCGTTGTCGAGGAACCACGCGGCGCGGCGCGCCAGGTTACGCCCGCCCTGCACCGTGATCGCGATGTTGGCCAGGGGATGCGAGATCGCCTGCAACGTCGAGATGGGCACCCCGAGGGTGTAGCGGGTCTTGGCGAACTCCGCGGCGATCGTCATCGTCTCCTCGACCAGACCGACGAGCGCCGCACCGGTCAGCACCCGCCATTCATCCAGTGCCCGTTGGTATTCCGCCAGCGCGTCGGCTCCGCTTGCCAGGACGGTCCGGTTGTCGGCGGCGGCCGGGTCGATCCACGCCATCGGCAGCCGGCCGATGTTGTCGACTTTGGTGGGGCGGGTCGCGAACGTCAGCTTGACGATGTCGTCACCGTCGCGCAGGACGATGTGGTCGGCGATCGATCCGCTCGGCAGCAGGCGCACCCCGGATACGCTGTCCTGCTGGGGGTCCAGCCCGACGATCTGCGTGCCGCTCACGATGTCGGGGTCGGCCGCGCCGAGCCGGCCGAGTAGCCGCGCCGCGCTGACGTGGTCGATCCACGGCACCGGCGCCAGCGAGCGACCGATCTCCTCGGCCACCAGGGTGAGGTCGACCAGGGTGGCGCCGTCGCCGCCCGCGTCTTCGGGCAGCGCCATGGTGGCCGCGCCCATCGTGCACAACCGCTCCCAGAGGCTCTTGTCGAAACCGGATGCCTCCGCGGCGCGGACGGTTTCGATCGAACAGTGCGCCTTGAAGAAGTCCTTGTACGCCGTCTGCAGCGCCTGGTGGTCGTCGGACAGGCTGTAGTCGAGCCTGCGCAGTTCGTAGCGGTCCATCATTGCTCCTCGTCGGCGCCGAAGAAGAACTTCTGCGCGTTGTTGTACAAGTAGTTGTCCAGCACCTCGGCCGGCAGGTCAAGGGCGAGCGCCTCGGGCACGACGCGGCGCATCTTGAGCACCGGCCAATCCGATGCGTAGATCACCTTGTCGGGCCCGCGGGTCCGCATGTAGTGGAGCAGGCTGTCGGGCAGCCGCTTGGGCGACCATGCCGACGTCATCAGGCGCAGATTCTGATATTTGATCAGCAGGCGGATCGCGACGTCCCACCACGGGTCGGCACCGTGGATCATGCAGAGCTTGAGTTCGGGGAACCGCACGCAGACCCGGTCGAGGTGGATCGGGTTCTGCACCTCGCCGGGGATCGGCGGTCCGGGGATCCCGGTGTTGACGCACAGCGGCAGCCCGAGTTCGGCGCATTTGGTGTAGAGCGGGTAGTAGACCGCGTCGCTGGGCGGGTACTGCCCGTCACCCCAAAAGCTCGGTCCCACCGCCGCATACGCCACCGGCAGGTCGTTGACGACGGATGCCAGCTCACGCAGCGACGGGATCGGCCGCAGCAGGTTGACCCCGCCGATCGCCAGCGCGAACCTGTCGGGCCGGGCGTCGACGAACTTGCGTGCCGTGGTGGAGGGTTTGGCGATGCTGTCCATCAGGATCGCCTTCTGAACCCCCTGCTCGTCCATCTCCTCGAGCAGCTCGCCGAGATCGACGGGGGCGAACATCGACTGCGGGCCCTTGAAGTAGTCGTCTCGGACCTTGAGCATCCAGGTCGGCTGCTGTTCGGTCTCGCCGAAGTGGACGTTGACCAGGCAGTCAATGGCCCGGCTGGCGCGCGCGCTCATGCGTTCACCTGTTGTGTCGCAGCGGCTTTGGCCCAGCGGTAGTCCGGTTTGCCGTTTCCGAGGCGACGTACCTGGTCGACGAAGATGAACTGTTTGGGCGCCTTGAACCGCGCCAGGCTCGATGTGCAGTGCGCGTGCAACGGGTCGTGGGCGGCCTCGGCACCGTCGCGCAGCGAAACGAGCGCGACGATCTCCTCACCCCAGCGCTCGCTCGGCCGCCCCACCACCAGGGCGTCGGATATGGCCGGATGCGCGCGCAGCACCTCCTCGACCTCCTCGACGAACACCTTCTCGCCTCCCGTGTTGACGACCAACGAATCACGTCCGAACAACCGCAGCGTGCCGTCGGCGGCCAGCGATCCCCGGTCGCCCGAGATCACCACACGCTGGCCGTCGACCACCGGGAAGGTCCGGCGTGTCGCCGCCTCGTCGTCGAAGTAGCCGAGCGGAATTCGGCCGCCGCGCGCAACAAAACCGATCTCGTCCTCGCCGGGTTCGAGGAAGCGTCGGTAGTCCTCGGAGAGCACCAGCGCACCCTCCCGCAGCTCGAAGGTCTCCTTCTGCTCACCGCGCTGGCTGCGGCCGAACCCCACGTTTCCGGTCTCCGAGGATCCGTACCCGTTGATGAGGGTGATCTGGGGCAGTAACTCTAGAAGCGCGCGTTGGTGTTTCGGGTTGGTGGCCGCCCCGCCGGTACCGATCGCGAACAACGACGACAGGTCGTAGGAGCCGTGTCGCAGCTCCTCGACCAACGGTGCCGCGTAGGCGTCACCGACCATCGTCATCAAGCCGACCTTCTCCCGCTGGGCGGTTTCCAGCACCGCTCGTGCATCGAATCGGGTTCGGTCGTAGAGGATCACGGGCAGGCCGTTGAGCAAGGCGGCGAACGCCGTCCACATCCCCGCCGCGTGCATCAGCGGAGAGACCGCGAACCAGGGTTGTCCCCCATGCGCGACCTTGGCGTAAATCTCGTCGACCGACTCGTGGTCAGCGCCGTTCATCGAGATGACGTAGGTGTCGCTCTGGCGCCACATCACGCCCTTGGGCCTGCCGGTTGTCCCACCGGTGCACACCATCATGACGTCGTCGGGTGAGGCGGTGATGTCGATGTCGGTATTGCCCTGCGCCAGAACATCATCGAGTGTGCGGGCGCCGGCGAGCTGACGTTCGGACGTCCCGTCGTCGATCTCGATCAGCAGGTCCGCCGAAGCGGGCGGCAGCACGTCTGCGAACTTCGGGCCGAATGACCGGTGGTAGATGACCGCGCGCGGGCGCAGGTAGTCGAGGAGTTCGGCGACCTCGCGCGGCGTGTAGTTGTAGTTGACGTTGACCGGGACCGTGCGGGCCTTCAGACATCCGATCACCATGTCCGGGTACAGGTCGTTGTGCATGAGCAGCGCGACACGGTCTTGTCCGCACTCCCAGTTCTGCAGGTCGGCGCGCTCGCGGTGCGCGCCGAGTCCCTGAGCGGCGAGATAGTTGGCCAGGCGGCGGGTGCGGTCCGCCGACTCACCGAAGGTGCTGCGGCGGTTGCCGCAAACCGTCATCACCCGATCGGGCACCGCCTCGGCGATCGCGTCGAGAACCGCCCCGATGGTCCACTCGCTCACCGGCCGGCACCCCCGCTGTTCCCGTTGTGCGGTTTCATCCGCGACACGCCGCGATGCGCGGATGAAACCGCACAATGGCGCGTGATTCCGAAGGTCGGCATCACACGGCCGCGACGTTCGCGCCGAGCAGTTCGAGGGCGTTGTCGCGCATGACCTTTCGGGTGTCTTCGTGGCTGAACTCGGGGAACTGCGGGATGTCGGCGGTGAACGAGGTGGGATCTGCCAACCCCTCACCATGCGGCCAGTCGGACCCGAACAGAATCTTGTCCACACCGATGGTGTCGGCCAGCAGCTTCACGTCGTCCTCGTAGTACGGCGCGATCCAGACGTTGTTGCGCAGCTGCTCGACCGGATCCTCCTTGTAGTGGTACGGCGCGTTGTTGGCGGACTTCTTGAGCCGCTTGATCAGCCGGTAGACGAAGTAGGAACCGTTCTCGATGCTGACCACTCTGAGCTTGGGATGCCGGGTGAACACCTGGTGGACGATCATCGCGGCGATGGTGTCGTGGATGGCGCGGTCGTCCATGATCACCATGTCGAGCGGATCGCGCTTACCGAAGCCCTTGAACACACCGCTGCCGCCCCACAGCGCGGGGATCGCCATGTAGCCGGAGTCGGACAGGTGAAAGACCACCGGGACGCCCGCCTCGGCCAGACGCGCCCACACCGGGTCGTGCACCGGATCGCCGAGCGAGCGCGGCCGTACCTCACCCGGCACCGGCGCCGGCCGCACGCACACCAGCTTCGCGCCCCTGTTCAGGACGAATTCGACCTCCTCGATGGCCTTCTCGGGGTCGGCCAGCGAGATGATCGGCGCGGCGATGATGCGGTGATCGGGCCGGTCGAATCCCCAGTCCTCGTCGAGCCACAGGTTGAAAGCATGGACCGTCGCCATGGTGGCCGGGATGTCGTGCTTGAGTCCCTCCTCGACGCCGCACGCGAAAGTCGGCAGCATGAACACGGTTTCGAGGTTCTGCTTGTCGAGGATCTTCACGCGGGCGTCGCGGTCCTGGTACTCGGGATGATCGGCCAGCCGGTCGACCTTCATCAGCGACGCCGGGTCGACACCTTCGGGTATCTCGCCGCGGAACAGCAGGTCCAGGCAGCCGGGTTCGATGATCGGGTCGAACGTCGGGTTGGGGATGAAATGGTTGATCACACCGCCGAACACCGCGTACGTGCGTTTTCCGTCGGTCAGCATCTGCACGCCGCGGCTGCGGAACTCCTTGGGCAGGTGCCGGGTGCACGCGTCGAGCGGTTCGTAATAGTGGTTGTCGACGTCGATGGCCATGTAGTCCAGGGGCTGTGGTGCGCTCATGTCGCATCCTCCTCACGTGTCAGGGGCGGGAAGTTCGGGGGGCGCTTCTCGAAGAAACTCGTGATGCCCTCGAGGAAGTCGGGTCGTGCCATCGACTCGTGCATCAGCTTCTCGGCGTGGTCGCTGGCGTCGAAGACATCGCGCATGGTGTCTGCGTACACCTGTTGTTTGATCACCGCCAGGGAACTGGGCGCACAGTTGGCGGCGATGTCCTCGGCGTAGCCGATCGCGCGGGCCAGCAATTCGTCGGCTGCCACCACCTCGTTGACCACGCCCAGCCTGGCGGCCTCGTCGGCGAAGAACACCCGTCCCGACAGCAGCAGGTCCATGGCCACGCCGGTGCCGACGATGCGCGGCAGCATCCACGAGATGCCGTATTCGGCGATCAACCCGCGCCGGGCGAACGACGTCGTGAACTTGGCGCCCTCGGCCGCGAAGCGCACGTCGCACGCCAGCGCCAGCGTCAGCCCGATGCCCGCGCAGGCGCCGTTGACCGCGGCGATGACGGGTTTGCGCATGCCCATCAGGAAGTGCGGATGCCGGGCCCCGACGAGCTTGCCGACGTCGGTGTCGGCCGCGGCGTCGACCGTCGTCGCGCTGATCGTCGTCAGGTCGCCCATGTCGGCACCCGCGCAGAAGGCGCGGCCGCTGCCGGTGACGACGATCGCCCGCACCGCAGGGTCGGCTTCGGCGTCATCCATGCGTTCGTAGAACGTGCCGGCAAGTCCGCCGCCCCAACCGTTCATCCGGTCCGGCCTGTTGAGGGTGAGCACCGCTACCCCGGTGTCGAGCACCTCGTAGCGGACCGGCGCGTCATCGGAGTCGGAACGGGCGTCGACGACGTGGTCAGGAGCGCTCACCCAGCAGTCCTCCTCCAGCGGCGCGAGCTTTGTGAATGCTCATACTGTACACCTATCGGTAGCGCCTTCCGCAACCGCTGCCGCCGCCTGCCGAACGTGGTCGGACGGCACGTCGAGACGCTTACGCATCGACCAGTCCGAGCCGCCGATACGCGGCGTCGATCTGGGCTTTCGCCTCAGCGGGCAGCTGCGCCTGGGGCGGACGAGAGTGCGGATACTCCCCGATCGGCAGGCCCAGCACCGACGCCGCGTATTTGAACGCCCCGCCCCAGTGGGTGAAGTAGTCGGGCCGCCCCGGATAGCAGGTGAACCACGAGCCCATGTCGAGGTCGAACTGGTCGAGCCCGGACTCGCGCGCGTGGTCCATCGCCTCCACGAGTTTGTCGTTCACGATGAGCTCCCAGTACTCGCTGAACACGCGTCGCTCCGGGGTTTCGAACAGATAGCCGGCGGTGCCCAATTGCGCGGGGCAGACGATGCCGTCGCGCAGCCACCCGGCGCGGTACACGGTCTTGTCGCACTCCCACACCGCCAGACCGGGCGCCAACTCGTGCAGCATCCTGCTCGCCATCGGCCGGAAGGCGCCTTCCTTCGTCGCGCAGACCGCCGGAATCTCGTTGTAGATGGCGGCGCTTTCGGCCGGTGTCAGGACGTAGCCCGACGACGGCGAATTGAACATGCCCAATGCGATGTCGGTGCGGTCGGCGATGTAGCGGAAGAAGTTCAGCACACCCTGCCCGGCGTGCGCCTCCATCATCGGGGTCTGGATGTACACGATGTCGGCTCCGGCCTCCTGCGCGTGACGCGTGAGCTCCAGGCAGTCCTTGGCGGCCGTCGCCGCGGTGCACGCCTGCACGACGACATCGGGGTTGGCGGCGCGGCCCTCCTCGATCGCGATCTCCAGCAACCGCTTTCGCTCGTCGAGCGTCAGCGCCCAGAATTCGGCGATACCGCTTGTGCACCACAGCAGCGGATGATTCAACGCACCGACGCAGTGCCGCACCAGCGTCCGGTAGGCGTCCCAATCGATGTCGTCACCGTCGACGCCGCAGAACGGCGTGTAGAGCGAATCACCGATCCCGCGCAGATGATTGCGGGCCCACTCCCGGGCATCCTTCGCCGAAGCCACGATGACCTCCTCAGCCGATTCGATCGGATCTCACGTGAAGGCTCAGGTGAAATCTGAGCCCCCGTCGACGTTTACGTTGGCGCCGGTCATATACGAGTTGCGGCGGGAGGCGAGAAATGCGACAACGGGCGCGATTTCGTCGGGCAGCCCCGCGCGCGGGAGATGCGCCGGATGGCCGAAGTGCTCGCCGATGGCGGACATCAACGCGTACGGATCGTTGCCGTCGACGCCCACCGACTCGGCCCACCCGATCAGCGCTTCGGAGGCGATGCTGCCCGGAGAGACCACGTTGACCATGATCTCGTCGGGGGCCAGCAGCAGCGACAGGTTCTTCGAGATGCTCGTCAGCGCCGCTTTGGCGGCGGTGTAGGCGGGCAGGATCACGCTCTGCCGTTGCGTCGAATGTGCGGAGAAGTTGACCACCCGCGCCCATTCGGCCGCGCGCAACAGCGGTAAAGCCGAGCGCACGCAGTGCACCATGCCCATCACGCCGCTGTCGAACGCGATGCGCCACTGCTCGTCGGTGAGGTCTTCGAAGGTGCCGACCGCGTCGGGACCGACGGCGTTGACCAGGATGTTGAGCCGACCGTCCCAGCGCTGTGCGACTTCGTCGAAGGCTCGCTGCACCTGGTCGGCGTCGGTGGTGTCGGCGCTCAGCGCGAGCGTGTCCGGGCTTCCGATTTCGGCGAGGGCGGTCGCCGCGTCTGCGAGGACATCCGGCGTCCGCCCGACAACCGCGATCCTGGCCCCGTCCTCGGCCAGGCAGCGCGCCGTCGCAAAACCCATCCCGCGCCCGCCGCCGACCACGACGGCGGTGGCGTCCTTCAGCCCGAGGTCCATGCGGCCTTTCGCTCACCCGATTGCGTAGAAAAGCTTACTATAGGACTTACAGTAGAACAGCGAAATCACCGTGGAGACCGGCGACGGAATGGCTGCCAGTATGGTTGACGGCAACGGCGTGGCCGCGACACCCCTGCATTGGCGCAGATCAGAGGCGGCTGACGGTACATTCAGGTCCACCAACCCGCTTTGCAGGCTGCGCGCGGCTAATTCGATGGAGGTGCCCTAGTGGCAAGGCAGGCGACCGCGGAGAAGCGTCAACGACGCGAGCGCGGATCGATCAATCCCGACGACATCATCAAGGGCGCCTTCGAACTCGCCGAACAGGTGGGCATCGACAACCTGTCCATGCCGCTGCTCGGTAAGCATCTCGGCGTCGGCGTCACCAGCATCTACTGGTACTTCCGCAAAAAGGACGATCTCCTCAACGCGATGACCGACCGCGCACTGCGCCAGTACGTGTTCGCCACGCCCTATGTGGAGGCCAAGGATTGGCGCGAGACGTTGCGCAACCATGCGCGCACCATGCGCAAGACGTTCATGGGCAACCCGATTCTGTGCGACCTGATCCTCATCCGGTCGGCGCTGAGCCCCCGGGTGGCCAAGCTGGGCGTGCAGGAGGTCGAGAAAGCGATCGCGGGCCTGGTCGAGGCGGGTCTGTCGGCCGAGGATGCGTTCGACACGTACTCGGCGGTCTCGGTGCATGTCCGCGGATCCGTTGTGCTGCACCGCCTTCGGGAGAAGAACCGGGCCGCCGACGAGGGCCCCAGCGACCTCGAGGAGACCATGAGCATCGACGCCGACAGCACACCGCTGCTGGCGCTGGTCACCGAGAAGGGCCACCACATCGGTGCGGCCGACGACAAGAACTTCGAGTTCGGCCTCGAGTGCATCCTCGACCGGGCGGAACGCCTGATCGAGGACGCCGGTAAGGCCAAGAAGACGGCCCGCAAGCGCTGACTTCTGGGCTTGCGCCCTCGTTTGTGGATCTGACGACGTTTCGCGGTGAAATTCGTCGCCAGATGCACAATCGAGCGGCGGTGGGCTGGACCGCCTACACCTCCACGACGACGGCGCCGCCCTGGCCGCCGCCGGCACACATCGCCGCGACTCCGATTCCGCCGCCGCGCCGCTGCAGCTCGTAGACCAGCGTGGTGACCATCCGCGCACCCGATGCCGCGATGGGATGGCCGAGGCTGCAACCACTTCCGGAGAAGTTCACAAGCTCCTCGTCGATCCCGTACTCGCGGCACGCCGCGATCGGCACCGATGCGAACGCCTCGTTGATCTCCCACAGCGCGACGTCGGACGGCTTGAGGCCGGCGCGGTCGAGCACCTTGCCGATCACCTTCACCGCGCCGAGTCCGCAGTCGCGCGGCGGCACACCCGCTGCGGCCCAGGCTTTCACGGTGGCCAGCCTGGTGAGGTTGTTGGCGCCGGCGTAGTCGGCGTCGACGAGCGCCACCGCCGCCGCCGCGTCGTTCGTGCCGCTGCTGTTGCCCGCGGTGATCGAGAAGCCCTCGATCTCGGGGTGCAGCGGTTTGAGACCCGCCAGCTTCTCAACGGTGGTGTCGCGGCGCGGATGCTCGTCGACACTGAACTCGGTGACCGAACCGTCGAACTGCTGCACCTTCAGCGGCACGATCTCGTCGACGAACTTGCCCGCGTCCATCGCGGCGATCGCGCGCTGGTGCGACCGCGCCGCCCAGGCGTCCATCTCCTCGCGCGTGATGCCGACCGCCTGCGCGGTGTTCCATCCGACGGTGATCGACATGTCCCGTGTCGGCGCGTCAGGCGTCTCGACGTGGGTGGGCGGCATCCACTTCTCTTCGAACTTCAGTTCAGGGCCCGGGATACGCCAGTTGACCAGGGGCGTCATCGACAGCGACTGCACACCGCCGGCGATCAGCGCGCGCTCCATGCCGGAACCGATCTGCGCTGCCGCGTTGCCGATCGCAGTGAGGCTGCCCGCGCAGTGCCGGTTCACCGACTGGCCCGGAACATCGGGCAGCCCGCAGGCGTCGGCCGCGTAGCGCGCCAAATCGCCGCCGCCGTAGTGGGATTCGGCGAAGATGAGGTCGTCGATGTCGTTGGGGTCGATACCCGAGCGACGGATCACCTCCGGCAGGACGGCGGTGATCAGCGTCTCCGGCGGGGTGTTGACCAGCGTGCCCTTGAACGAGCGGCCGATCGCGGTCCTGGCGGCACCGACGATGACGGGTGTTCCCATGTTTCTACCTCGGGTTTCGACGTTAGCGGCGTTACAAAACTAGCAGCTAGTGTAGCGGACCCGGCTACTCGGGCTCGGGTACGTGGAAATGCTCGTCACGCAGCCGGAACGCTTCCTTGGTGCCGTGTTGCGCGCGGGTCTTGACGAAGTTGAACTCACCCTCTGCGAACTGCAGGTTCGTCCCGTACGCGTGGAACAGGTAGCTCGCCACCTCTTCGCCCTGGTAGGCCTGGCTTTGCTCGACGAGGCGGAACGCCTCCTTGGCGATCACGACTCCGTCGGCGGGCATCTTGGCGGCCTTCTCCGCCCAATACCGGGCCCGTGCAGCGACCTTGTCGGCCTCGCAGGTCTCGGTGAAGACGCCGAGGTGCTCGACCGCGCCGGCCTCGATGATGTCGCCGGTCAGCAGCAGCCGGCGGGCCAGCACCGGTCCCAGGCGGTGGAAGAACATGTGCAGGCTGCCCAGCGCGGGCCCGAGGAAGCGGGTCGCGGGCATGCCGATCTTCGTGGTGCGGGCGATGACGGAGATATCGGTCATCAACGCCATCTCGAAGCCGCCGCCCAGCGCATACCCGCTGATCTCCCCCACCGTGACCTTCGGGAAGCCCATGAAGTTGTGGTAGAAGCCGAAGGACTTGCGGTCCACCGTCAATCGTCGACGTTGGCTCGGGCGCCGCTTCGCCTGCGCCGAGTCCTTTGCCTTCCGCTCTTCGCGCGAGCGCTCATCGCCATCGCCGTACCAGCCGTACGCGTTGTTCATATCGGCCCCCGTGCTGAACACCCCCTCGGCGCCGCGCAGCAGGACGACGGTGATGTCGTCGTCCTCGGCGACCTGGTCGAGGTGACGGCCCACCGTCTCGCGCATCGCCGCGTCGTAGGAGTTGCGCTGCGCGGGGTTGTTCAACGTGATGGTCGCGATCCGCTTGTCGCGGTCGACGTCGAACAGCACGCGGTCATCGGCGTTGGTCATGGGTGTCCTCACTGAACATCGGAAATGAGCTTGGCCTCAATGGTTTTGTCCGTTCCGGCCGCGAGCGTGTTGCGCCGGGCGACCGCAAGATGGTCGGCGGCCAGCTTCGCGGCACGGGACTGGTTGCCGTCGCGGATCGCGTCGAGCAGGCGTTGGTGATCCCGCAGCGCGGCCCGCATCGTCTTGTCGTTCATCGGATCGGCTCCGGTCTCGTCTCCCCACACCGACGACTCGTGCGCCGACCAGATCAGCTCCAAGGAGCCGATCAACAGGATCATCGGCTCGTTGCCGCAACGGGAGACGATCGTTTCGTGGAACCGCCGGGCGTTGGGGACGTATCGTGCCGGGTCGTCGAATTCGTCGATCTGCCTTCGTATCTCGCCCTCGAGATAGGGTACGACCTCGGTCATGCGGTCGGCCCTGGCGGCGCACATGCTCGCGCAGATCGGTTCGAGGTGCAGCAACGCGCCGCTGACGTCCGCCGGTGTCGCCGAGCGGGCCTGCAACACCATACTGATCATGTGCGCGGTCCGGTCCGCCGACGGTTGGTGCACGATCGCACCGCCCATATTGCCCCGCCGCACCGAGATCAGTCCGTCCGTCTCGAGGATGTGGATCGCCTCCCGCAACGCCGGAGGGCTCACTCCGAACTCGGCGAGCAGGCCGTCTTGAGACGGCAGCACATCGCCCTCCTTGAGCCGCCCGGACAGGATGTCGTCGCGCAACCGCGCGGCGATGATCTCCGCGACTCGCGGCTGACGAATCCTGTGCGCGTTGGTCATTTCGTCCGGCGCTTCCCGAACTGAAATACCGACAGCCGCTCTGGTGAGGACGCCGACGTGCTGAACTCGCCGGTGCACAACACCTCGTCACCGAGCAGCAGCCGTGCCGTGGACGTCACGCGACCGTCGGCCTCCGCGCGGGTCACGTCGAATCTCAGCTCGGTGAGGATCGGCGTCGGCCTGCGGAAGGTGACGGTCAGCGAGCGGGTCTTGCCGGTTCGGCCGGTCGCGCAGCTGTGGTGCTGGGTCACGCAGTCGAAGAACACCGCGAGGAATCCACCGTTGACCAGGCCCGGCGGACCTTCGAACACGACCGGAAACGTGACCCGGCCCGACGCGGAGTCGGCGTCCAGTTCGTCGACGGTGTATTCGGGAAACGCCGGGTTGTACGCGCCGATGTCGAAGGCGTGGTCGAGGTAGACGCGTTGTGACTCGGTGGCGTCGGGTCCGATGCGCGGTGTCGGATCCGGGGGTGCGGCCGACGCCAGCTCGCGTTCCCACTCGTCGATCTGGCGCAACATCACATCGACGGTCGGGTGTTCGTGTTCGAGCGAGAGCAGCAGACTGCTGAGCCGGCGAAGGGCGCCCGCGGCGGCGACAGTCTGCGCCAGCGGTTGCTCGCCGTAGCTGGGCGTGTCCTGTGCCATCGATGGCCTCTCGTCGGCGGCGCCGTCTATTCGACCGCTGTCCTTGCTAACTTGTACAAGATAGCAATACTGTATGTCTAACCGTAAAGCTCGAGATTGGCGGATTCAACGGTGACCGATGCGGCCGACGAGGGCGTGGTGCAGACATCACGCGACGACGCGATACTGCGCATCACGCTGAGCCGGCCCGCCCGGCGTAACGCGTTGAGCCGCAGCATGACCGACACACTCGTAGCGACGTTGACCGCCGCCGCCACCGACGACTCTCTGCGGGTCGTGCACATCCGCGGCGACGGGTCGGATTTCTGCGCGGGGGTGGACTGGGTGGCGTCCAACGCCGGTGGTCAGCGCCCGCGGACCGGGGATATCGTCCGGCGCCAACCCCACACCGCACACCGGGTCGTCGAACTGATCCACACGCTGCACCTGCCGGTGGTGTGCACGGTGCGCGGATGGGCCGCTGCCCTGGGGTGCAACCTCGCGCTGGCAGCCGACTTCACCGTCGCCGCGGAAGACGCCGTGTTCTGGGAGCCGTTCCTCGGCCGCGGTTTCAGCCCCGACTCGGGCTCGTCCTGGCTGTTGCCCCGGCTCATCGGCCTGGCACGCGCCAAGCGGATGCTGCTGCTGGGCGAGAAGGTCAGCGGCGCCGACGCGGCCGAGTGGGGCCTGATCCACGCCGCGGTACCTGAATCCGAATTATCCGCGGTGAGCGACGAACTCGTCGAGCGGTTGGCCTCCGGACCGACCGTCGCGCTCGGCCTGGCCAAACAGTCCATCCACTACGGCCAGCACGCATCGCTCTCCGACACGATGAGCAGGGAGCTCTACAACGTCGAGTTATCCTGCCGGACGACCGATTTCAAAGAAGGACTGGCGGCGTTCCGTGACAAGCGCCCGCCGAAATTCCAAGGGCGCTGACGGATAGGAACAAGAATGTCCCACACCTTTGACGACATCAAATACGAAGTCGACGGGCACAAGGCCACGATCACCTTGAACCGGCCGAATGCGCTCAACGCGCTGAGCCCGCACATGGTCACCGAACTTCGCGCCGCCTACGACGAAGCCGAGAACGACGACGACATCTGGCTCCTGATCGTGACCGGCACGGGCCGCGCGTTCTGCACCGGCGCCGACGTCGGCGAGATCCCCGAGGACGGCCGCGTCATCTACGAGCGGCCGTACCTGTCCACCTACGAACAGTGGGAGGCCCCGCAGGAGGGCACTCCCCCGTTCCGGCGGATGGCCAAGCCGGTCCTGACCGCGGTGAACGGATTGTGTTGTGGCGCGGGGCTGGACTGGATCACCACCGGCGACATCGCGATCGCCTCCGACAAAGCCACGTTCTTCGATCCGCACGTGAGCATCGGGCTGGTCGCGGGACGCGAAATGGTCCGCCTGGCGCGGATCCTGCCCCGCAACATCGCGCTGCGCATGGCGCTGATGGGGAAACATGAGCGGATGAGTGCCGAACGGGCCTACGAGCTGGGGATGATCAGCGAAGTGGTGGAGCACGACCGGCTGTTGGAGCGCGCGCACGAGATCGCCGACATCGTGAACTCCAATGCCCCGCTTGCGGTCCGTGGCACCCGGTTAGCCATCCACAAGACGCTGGACCTACCGCTGCACGAGGCCGAGATCCTCGCCGAGACGTTCCGTGAGCGGGTGGTACGCACCGACGACGCCGCCGAGGGACCCAAGGCGTTCATGGAGAAACGCGCCCCCAACTGGCAGTGCCGATGACCATGGAGATAGACCCGACGACGCCGTCGTTCGAGACCATCATCGTCGAGGTGGACGCCACCGACCACGTCGCGACCATCACGCTGAACCGACCGGAGTCGCTGAACGCCTTCAACCGCACGATGTGCGAGGAGATGTCGCAGGCCTGGCACCTCGTCAAGACCGACGACGCCGTCAACGCGGTGGTGCTTCGCGCGGCGGGCGACCGCGCGTTCAGCGCGGGCCTGGACATCAAGGCGTCCTATGGCCAGCCGGACAACGTGTGGAACCACGAGGATCCCGGCGAGCACCTCAGCCCGAAGTGGCAGAAGATGTGGAAGCCGGTCGTCTGCGCGGTACAGGGCATGTGCACCGCGGGGGCGTTCTACTTCCTCAACGAGGCCGACGTGGTCATCTGTTCGCAGGATGCCACCTTCTTCGACTCCCACGTGAGCGCCGGCCTGGTGTGCGCGCTGGAGCCGATCGGGCTGATGCGCCGCGTCGGGCTGGCCCAGTCGCTGCGAATCGCGTTGATGGGTAACGACGAACGCGTCAGCGCCACCACGGCACTGCAGATGGGCCTGGTGACCGAGGTGGTGCCCGCCGACCGCCTGTGGACACGCGCACATGAGATCGCCGCCGGCATCGCCGCAAAGCCACCGTCGGCGACACAAGGCACCGTCAAGGCGATCTGGGAGTCGCTGGAGAAGCCGTACCGCGCGGCGATGGAGCAGAACCTGATCTACACCCGGCTGGGCAATCCGCTCGGTCAGGCCGAGTTGGCCCAGGCGCCGCCGATCGCGCGGCCCGAACCGAGGATCCGATGATGGGTGATCACCCGCTGCGCCAACGCATCAGCGATGTCCTCGCCCTCGATGCGGACGCGCCCGCCATCGAATACGACGGCGAATGGCTCACGTGGGGCCAGCTGGCCCAGTTGGCCGCCCAGATCCACGGTGTCGGGGTGACGGGTCGACAGGTGGGAATGTTGTTGCGTAACACGCCCGCCCACGTCGCGAGCTTCCTCGGTGTCCTGCTCGGCGGGGGCACCGTGGTGGTCGTCAACCCATCCCGCGGCGACGACCGCATCAGGGCCGACCTCGACGCGCTTGCGCTACCGGTGGTGATCGGCGAACAGGAGGACCTGACGCGGTTGGTGCGCACTCCGGGCACCGACATGGTGGCGATCTCGACGGTCTCCGATCCCATCCGCCTGACCGCGGCGCGCGCCCTGGTGCCAGAGGAGAACCGCATCGGTGTCGCGGTGCGGATGCTGACCAGCGGCACGACGGGGCCGCCCAAGCGGATCGATCTCACCTACGACATGTTGGCGCACAGCGTGATCGGCAAAGGTTTCGACGAAGCGCCACCGCCGAGGCAACTGCGGGGCGGGGTGGCCATCGTCAACGCGCCGCTGGTGCACATCGGTGGGGTCTTTCGGGTGCTGCAGTGCGTCTGCGAGGGGCGCTCGTTCGTCCTGCTCGACCGCTTCGAGCTGAACCGCTGGGCCGACGCGGTGCGACGGCACCGTCCACGCGCGGTGTCGCTCGTGCCGGCCGCACTGCGCACGGTGTTGCACTCGGAGCTGACCCGCGACGATCTGGCCGGCATCCAAGCGGTCACCTCCGGAACCGCACCGCTGTCCGCCGAGGACGCCGACGCGTTCACCGAGAAGTTCGGCATACCGGTTCTGACGTCCTACGCCGCAACCGAGTTCGGCGGCGGGGTCGCCGGCTGGACGCTGGCCGATCACCACCAGTACTGGCAGACCAAGCGGGGCAGTGTGGGGCGAGCCAGCCTCGGCGCACAGCTGCGCGTCGTCGACCACGACGGGCGCCCCCTCGGCGTCGATGCGCCCGGCCTGCTCGAGGTCAAGCCGGGCCAGTTGGGCCCGGCAGCGGACTGGATGCGCACCACCGACATGGCCCGCATCGACGGCGACGGGTTCGTGTGGATCCTGGGACGCGCCGACCAGGCGATCATCCGCGGCGGTTTCAAGGTCATGCCCGACGATGTTCGCGCAGCACTGGAGAGCCACCCCGCGGTGCACAGCGCCGCCGTCGTCGGTCGCCCCGACAAACGACTCGGCGAGACACCGGTGGCGATGGTGCAGCCCCGCGAACCCGTCGATGCCGCGACGCTCGAGGAGTTCCTGCGAAACCGCCTGGCCCGCTACGAGGTTCCCACGGCGATCGCGATCGTCGAACAGATGCCGTGCACGCCGTCGGGTAAGCCCGACCTGAGCGCGGTGCGGCAGTACTTCACAGTCGAAGCCACCGTCGACAATGCCTGATCGCACCGTCGGCTCGGTCCTGCGAGCGCAGGCCGCCGCGCGCGGTGATCACCCTCTGCTGATCTGCGATGCGGACCGGTTGAGCTATGCCGACGCCGAACGCCGATCGGCCCTGCTGGCTCGGGGGCTGATCGGACTCGGCGCGGGCAAGGGCACGCACGTCGGTGTGCTGTATCCGAACGGGTCGGCGTTCGTCGTCGCGATGCTGGCCGCCGCGCGGATCGGCGCCGTCGTCATCCCGGTCTCGACGCTGGCGACCGCACCGGAAATGCGCGAACAACTCGGCCACGCCGACGTCGAGATCCTCTTGGCCACAGCGTCGTACCGGTCCCACGACTACCGGCAACGGCTCGCCGATGTCACGGGCCTTCCGCTGCTGCGCCACGTTCTCGTCGACACCGAGCTCACGCAGCTCGCCGACGCCGAACTGCTGACCGCGCTCGAAGACGACGTCGAGCCGTGCGACGAGTTGGCGATCATCTACACGTCGGGGTCGACCAGCGCGCCCAAGGGCGTGGTGCACACACACGCAGGACTGCTCGACCACCAGGTGGTGCTCAACGAGATCCGCGGGCTGACCGCCGATGTGAAGCTGTTCAGCAATTCGCCGTTCTTCTGGATCGGCGGGTGCGCCTACTCCGTACTGGCCACGCTGCTCGCAGGCGCAACGCTGTTGTGCTCCAACGCCGTCGATGCCGGCGAGACGCTCGATCTGCTGGAGGCCGAGAAGCCGACGATGACCAACGGGTTCGTGGCCGGTATCGCACACCTGGCCCGCCACCCCAGCCTGCCGAGCCGCGATCTGTCGTCGATCAGGCGAGGCAACCTGTACCCGATCATGGCACCCGACGTCCGGCCCGCCGACCCCGAACTACGCCACACCATGCTCGGCATGACCGAATCCGGCAGCGTCATCCTGGCCTGCGCCGACGAATCCGATCAGCCCGAGCACCGGCGCGGATCGTTCGGCAAGCCGGTACCCGGGTTCGACGTCAAGGTCGTCGATCCCGACACCGGAGCGCCCGTGGGCGCCGGCGCCGTCGGTGAACTGTGCGCTCGTGGGCCGTTCATGATGCAGCGGTATTACAAACGCAGCCGCGAGGAGTGCTTCGACGCCGACGGCTGGTTCCGCACCGGCGACCTCGTCCGCACGGATGCCGACGGCTTCTTCTATTTCGTCGGCCGCCGCGGCTCGATGATCAAGACCGCGGGCGCCAATGTCGCACCCGCCGAGGTGGAACGGGCGATCGCTAAGGTCACCGACGGCGCCGTCGCGCACGTGATCGGCCTCCCCGACGCCGACCGCGGCCAGCTCGTCGCCGCGGTCGTCGCGCTGGAGGACGGCGCGTCGTTCGACGAGGCCTCCTGCCGCGAACGACTGAAGGCCGAGTTGTCTGCCTACAAGATCCCCCGGCGGTTCGCCGCCGTGCCCGCTGCTCACATCCCGGTGTTGTCGAGCGGAAAGGTCGACTTGTCCCGTTTGGCAGAGGTTTTCGATGTCTGACACGATCGACGCGGTGGTGCGGCTGCGAGCCGCCGAACATGGCGACAAGCCGGCGGTGGTCGACCCGTCGGCCAGGATGACCTACGCCGAGCTCGACGCCACCACGCATGAGCTGGCCGCGGCCTTCGTGGCTGCGGGCGTGGGCAAGGGCAACCGGGTCGCCTTGATCATGCCCAACAGCGTCGAGTGGGTGCGGATCGCGATCGCGCTGACCCGCATCGGCGCCGTGCTCGTGCCGTTGAGCACGCTGCTGCAGCCACCCGAACTCGCTGCCCAGCTTCGCATGGCCGCGGTGCAGTTCGTGGTGGCCGTCGAGGAGTTCCGCGGCCACCGCTACCTCGACGACGTCCGCGCCGAGCGCGGCAGTCTTCCTGCCCTGCGCCAGGTTTGGCGCGCGGACCGGCTGCCCCCGCGCGGCGCGGCGCCCGTCGACGAGATCACGGCCGCGGTCACGCCGAGCGACACGTTGGCGATCATGTTCACCTCCGGCAGCAGTGGCCCGCCCAAGGGAGTGATCCACTCGCACGGCAACGCTTTGGGCGCGGTGCGATCCGGTCTGGCGGCGCGATGCATCTTCGCCGACACCCGGTTGTATCTGCCGATGCCGTTCTTCTGGGTGGGCGGGTTGGCCGGCGGTCTGCTGTCCGCGTTGCTGACCGGCGCGACGTTGGTGACCGAGGAGATCCCGCGACCGGAGACGACCTTGCGGCTGCTCGAACGTGAACGCGTCACCCTGTTCCGCGGCTGGCCCGACCAGGCGCAGGCGATGGCACGCGCCAACACCACCGCGGGAGCTGACCTTTCGGAGCTGCGGCCCGGCAGCATGGAGGCGTTGCTGCCACCCGAGCAGCGCGCGGCCCCCGGCGCGCGGGCCAACTTGTTCGGGATGACCGAATCGTTCGGCCCGTACTGCGGCTATCCCGCCGACACCGATATGCCACGCTCGGCATGGGGCAGTTGCGGAAAACCGTTCGACGGTATGGAGGTCCGCATCGTCGACACCGACAGCGGTGTGCCGGTGCCGACCGGGACCATCGGGATGATCCAGATCCGCGGGCCACACGTCATGCGAGGAATCTGCCGACGCAGCCGCGAAGACGTGTTCACCCCTGACGGCTTCTACCCCACCGGTGACCTCGGGCATGTCGACGACGAGGGCTTCATGTTCTCTCACGGTCGCTGCGATGACATGTTCAAGGTCAGCGGCGCGACGGTCTATCCCAGCGAGGTGGAGCGCGCGTTGCGGACCATCGACGGCGTGCACAACGCGATCGTGACCGACGTGGCGGGTGCCGTCGGCGCCGCCGTGGTGTCGGAACGCCCCGTCGACGAGTTGCGCGCAGAGGCGCGAATCCGGTTGAGCGCCTTCAAGGTCCCGACGGTGTGGCTTGTCACGGGCAACGACGGCGACCTCCCCCGCAAGGCGTCGGGCAAGGTCGACGTCCTGGCGCTGCGCGAGGTCCTGCGGGATCAGGTCAGGTGACCACGCCCCGCTCGGTGAGGTGGTCGATTAGGGGCTTCGCGCCCGCGGCGAGGTGCTCGGACATCTCGGCGCGCGCGAGGGCCTGGTCGTGCTGTTCGAGCGCCGCCAGCAGCCTGCGGTGGTGATCGTTCGACTTCTCCGGCCAACCCGCGATGACCGGGAACACCGATTCGGGGGCGTAGCGGGTGATCTGCGACATCAGCTGCGCCAGCTTGGGCGAGTCCGCGGCGACATTGATCGCGCGGTGGAATTCGTGGTTGAGCCGTACCGCCCGCTCGTCGTCGGCGGCGGCGTACGCGGATTCCAGGTCGGTCTGGATCTGCTTCAGGTCGCGTAACTGCTCGTCGGTGATGTTGGCCGCGGCGCGCGCCGCGAGCTCACCGCCGATGTAGGCCTGAACATTCGACACGTCGGTGAGATCGCGGCCGGTCACCGGCAGCACGACGAATCCGCGCCGCGGCTGTTGGGCCAGAAGCCCTTCGGCCTTCAACTCGAACAGCGCCTCGCGGACCGGGGTGACACTGATGCCGAGCTCGGCGGCCAATTGATCCAGCCGCACGTACTCACCGGCGGCGTAGGTTCCGTCGAAGATGCGTTTGCGCACGAAACGTGCGACGTCCTCGGCGAGCTGGGGCCGGAAGGCGAATTCGGGCGCTGTCATCGGTCATACCTGATAGTCGGCGAGCAGGCGCTTGCTGATGATGTTCTTCTGGATCTCGCTCGTGCCCTCGCCGATCAACAGGAACGGCGCGTCGCGCATCAACCGCTCGATCTCGTATTCCTTCGAGTACCCGTAGCCGCCGTGGATCCGGAAACTCTGCTGGGTGACCTCCGCGCAGAACTCGCTCGCGAGGTACTTCGCCATGCCGGCCGCGACGTCGTTGCGTTCTCCGGAGTCCTTCAACCGGGCGGCGTTGACCATCATCAGATGGGCAGCCTCGACTTTGGTTGCCATTTCGGCCAATTGGAAGGCGATGGCCTGGTGCTCGGAGATCGGCTTGCCGAACGTCTGCCGCTGCTGGGCATAGCGGACCGCCAGTTCGAAGGCGCGGATGCCCACACCGCACGCCCGCGCCGATACGTTGACCCGGCCGACCTCGATCCCGTCCATCATCTGGAAGAAGCCCTGCCCCGGCGCCTCGCCGAGGATGTCGCCGGCCTTCGCCAGGTAGCCGTCGAAGATCAGCTCGGTGGTGTCGATGCCCTTGTAGCCGAGCTTGTCGAGCTTGCCGGGGATGGTCAGGCCAGGCGCGACTTCCCCATAGCCGACCGGCTTTTCGACCAGGAACGCGGTCAGGTTGCGATGCGGTTTGTCGGCCCCCTCGTCGGTGCGCACCAGCACCGCGATCAGTGTGGACGTGCCACCGTTGGTCAACCACATCTTCTGGCCGTCGATCCGGTAGGTGCCGTCGTCGTTGCGGGTGGCCCGCGTCCGGATCGCGGCGACATCGGATCCGAGTTCGGGCTCGGACATCGAAAACGCGCCGCGCGTCTCCCCCGTCGCCATCCGCGGCAGGTAGTGCTGCTTCTGCGCATCGGTGCCGTGCTGGCGGAGCATGTAGGCGACGATGAAGTGGGTGTTGAGCACACCGGAGATACTCATCCAGCCGCGCGCCAACTCCTCGACGCACAGCGCGTACGTCAGCAGCGATTCGCCGAGACCGCCGTACTCCTCCGGGATCATCAACCCGAACAGTCCCATCTCCTTCATCGCATCGACGATGGCCTGCGGGTAGGTGTCGGTCTTCTCGAACTCCGGCGCGTTCGGGATGATCTCCTTCTCGACGAATTGGCGTACGGTGGACAGGATTTCGGTCTGTACATCGGTCAGGCCGACCGTCTGGGCGAGTTTCGTCATGCGCCGATCCTCTCGAACACCGCGGCCAGCCCCTGGCCTCCGCCGATGCACATGGTCTCCAGACCGTAGCGGGCGCCGCGCCTGGTCAGCTCGCGCGCCAGCGTCGCCAGCATCCGCCCGCCCGTCGCACCGACGGGGTGCCCCAACGAGATTCCCGAACCGTGCACGTTCGTGCGTTCGGTGTCCGCCGCGCCGAAATTCCACTCCCGCATCACCGCAAGGGCCTGTGCGGCGAACGCCTCGTTCAGCTCGATCAGGTCGATGTCGGTCAACGACAGTCCCGCCTTGGCCAGCGCAACCTCGGTGGCGGGCACGGGCCCGATCCCCATGATGTTGGGCGCCACACCCGCCGAACCCCATGACACCAGCCGCACCAGCGGCGTCAGCCCCAGCTCGTCGGCCTTGTCACGCGTGGTCACCACGCACATCGATGCGGCGTCGTTCTGGCCGCTCGCGTTGCCCGCGGTGACCGTCGCCTCCGGATCCTGCTTGGCGAGAACCGGTCGCAGCTTCGCCAGCGATTCGAGCGACGTGTCCGGGCGCGGGTGCTCGTCGGTGTCGATCACCTCCTCGCCCTGCCGGGTGCGCACGGTGACGGGGATGATCTCCTCGGCCAGGATGCCGGCCTTCTGGGCGGCCACCGCGCGGCGATGCGACGTCACGGCGAGCTCGTCCTGCTCCTCACGGGAGATGCCGTACTGCCTGCGCAGGTTCTCGGCGGTCTCGAGCATCCCGCCGGGCACCGGGTAGTCCCGGCCACCGGCGGTGGTGCGTCCGCGGGCCAGCGAATCGTGCAGCATGACGCCGCCGGACTTGGACCCCCACCGGATATCGGTCGAGTAGAACGTCACGTTGCTCATGCTCTCGGCACCGCCCGCGACCACGACGTCGTTGTCACCGTTGGCAACCTGCAGACAGGCCTGGACGACGGCTTGCAGACCCGAACCGCAGCGCCGGTCGACCTGCATGCCGGGCACGGTCACCGGCAGCCCGGAATCCAGCGCCACCACGCGTCCGATGGCGGGCGCCTCGCTGCTCGGATAGCAGTGCCCCAGGATCACGTCCTCGACCGCTTCGGCCTGAATTCCGGTGCGCTCCAGCAGACCCTTGAGCGCGGTGACGCCGAGATCGACGGCCGTCAGCGATTTGAACATTCCGCCGTAGCGGCCGATCGGCGTGCGCACCGGTTCGCAGATGACGGCCTCGCGCATCAGACGTACCTCCCGCCGGTGACCTCGAGGACGGTGCCGGTCATGTACGACGACAGGTCGCTGGCCAAAAAGAGCGCGACCTTGGCCACCTCGTCGGGCTCACCCGCGCGACCCATCGGCACCTCGGCGAGCTTTTGATCCCAAATGCGTTGCGGCATCGCCTCGGTCATCGCGGAGCGGATCAATCCGGGCTGAATCGCGTTGACCCGCACGCCCAGATGGGCGAGTTCCTTGGCGGCAGCCTTGGTCATGCCCACGATGCCGGCCTTGGCCGCCGAATAGTTCGTCTGCCCGACCAGGCCGACCTTGCCCGAGATCGACGACATGTTGATGATTGCGCCGCGCTTGTTCTCGCGCATGATCGGTGCGGCCGCCTTCAGCCCGTTCCATGTGCCCTTGAGGTGCACGGCGATGACCTGATCGAACTGCTCTTCGGTCATCTTGCGAAGCGTTGCGTCACGGGTGATCCCGGCGTTGTTGACCATGATGTCCAGACCACCGAACCGCTCCACGGCGGCACCGACCAGGGCCTCGACGTCGTCGGCCTTCGTGACGTCGCTCCGCACCGCGATCGCGACCGGATCTTTCGAGGCACCTCCGAGTCGCTCGGCCGCCGCCTCGGTCGCCGCCAGATCCAGATCGCCCAGCACCACCCGGGCACCCTCGGCGATAAACCGTTCGGCGATCGCGTATCCCAAGCCCTGTGCCCCTCCGGTCACGACCGCCGTCTGTCCGGCCAACAGCGACACCTGATCACCCCTTCCGCTGGTCAAGGCCCACCCAGGGCCGCATCAATCGAACATCATATTTCATATATGATCGCGTCCATTCGATGGCCCGACCGGTCATACGGCGCGGGCGTTCGCCGTCGCATCGATCGACGCTCACATGGGCAGATGAGGGACAGGAGCACAGGATGACGACGTCCGAAGTCAGCGACGAGGACTTCCAGGAGATCCTCGCGCAGACCCGTCACTTCGTCCGGACCGCGGTGATCCCCCGCGAACAGGAGATCCTGGCCTCCGACCGCGTCCCCGACGACCTTCGCGAACAGGCCAAGAAGATGGGGCTCTTCGGCTACGCCATTCCCCAGGAGTGGGGCGGGCTTGGGTTGGATCTCTCGCAGGACGTCGAGCTGGCGATGGAGCTGGGCTACACCTCGCTGGCCCTGCGCTCGATGTTCGGCACCAACAACGGCATCGCAGGACAGGTCCTGGTCGGTTTCGGTACCGACGAGCAGAAGGCGCGCTGGCTCGAGCCGATGGCCACCGGTGACGTCGTCGCATCGTTCGCGCTCACTGAGCCCGGCGCAGGTTCCAATCCGTCGGGGCTTCGCACCAAAGCCGTTCGGCAAGGCGATGATTGGGCGATCACGGGCCAGAAGCGGTTCATCACCAACGCCCCGACGGCCGACCTTTTCGTCGTGTTCGCCCGTAGCCGCCCCGCCGACGCGGACGGCGCCGGCATCGCCGTGTTCCTGGTGCCCGCCGACACCGCCGGCGTCCAGGTCGGCGCCAAGGACGCGAAGATGGGCCAGGAAGGCGCGTGGACGGCGGACGTCAGCTTCGACGACGTGCGCGTACCCGCCGAAGCGCTCGTCGGCGGCAGCGAGGACATCGGCTATCGCGCCGCGATGATCTCGTTGGCGCGCGGACGCGTACACATCGCCGCTCTGGCGGTCGGGGCCGCGCAACGGGCGCTCGACGAGTCGGTCGCCTATGCCGCGACCGCGACTCAGGGAGGCACACCGATCGGCGACTTCCAGTTGGTGCAGGCGATGCTCGCCGATCAGCAGACCGGCGTGATGGCCGGGCGCGCACTGGTCCGCGACACCGCGCGCCAGTGGGTCCGCGGCGAGGACCGCAGGGTGGCACCGTCGGCGGCCAAGCTGTTCTGCACCGAAATGGCCGGCGATGTCGCCGATCTCGCCGTCCAGATCCACGGCGGCAGCGGCTACATGCGCGAGGTTCCCGTCGAACGCATCTACCGCGATGTCCGGCTGCTGCGACTTTACGAGGGCACCAGCGAGATTCAGCGGCTCATCATCGGATCCAATCTCGTCAAGACTGCGCAGAAGGAGCGCTCATGAACAGGCTCACCGACAAGGTCGCGTTCATCACCGGCGCCGCGCGTGGGCAGGGCCGCGCACACGCGGTACGGATGGCCACCGAGGGCGCCGACATCATCGCCGTCGACATCGCCGGAAAGCTCCCGGACTGTGTGCCTTACGACCATGCCACACCTGAGGACCTGGCCGAGACAGCCCGGCTGGTCGAGGCCACCGGCCGGCGCATCCTCACCTCACAGACCGACATTCGCGACGCCGAGACCCTGGGCGAGGTTGTCGCCGAGGGGGTCGCGGCGTTCGGCAGGCTCGATGTGATCGTCGCCAACGCGGGTGTCTCACCACCGCAGGTGTGGGACGAGATCACGCCGGAGGACTTCCGCGACGTCATGGACATCAACGTGGCGGGCACGTTCAACACCGTGCGCGCCGGCGCGCAGCACATCATCGACGGGGGCCGGGGCGGATCGGTGATCCTGATCAGCTCGGCTGCGGGAATCAAGTTGCAGCCGTTCATGGTTCACTACACCGCCAGCAAGCACGCCGTCACCGGCATGGCCCGCGCGCTCGCCGCCGAACTCGGCAGGCACTCGATCCGCGTCAACAGTGTGCACCCCGGCCCCGTCAACACCGCAATGGGTTCCGGCGACATGATCACCGCGATCGGCAAGGTGATGGAGACCAATCCTCAGTTACAGCACATGATGACGCCGTTTCTGCCGACGTGGATCCTGGAGCCCGAGGACGTCGCCGACGTGGTGTGCTGGTTGGCCAGCGACGAGTCGAAACACATGACGGCGACGGCCATTCCGGTGGATCAGGGCTCCACCCAGTACTGACGCCGCCCCAGGGGCGCCCAGACTCCTCAGCGGATGAAGCGGACGATCGACTCCGCAACCGCGGCAGGCTTCTCCGAACCCTCGATCTCGACCGTCGTGGTCATCGTCGACTGCACGGCACCGTCGAGCTGGTCGATCTTCGTCAGTTCGGCCCTGGCGCGGATCTTGGCGCCGACCTTGACCGGTGTGATGAAACGAACCTTGTTGTACCCGTAGTTGATCGCCATCGCGACATTGCCGACCGTGTACAGCTGGTGCGAGAAGTGCGGAAGCAGCGACAGCGTCAGCAAGCCGTGGGCGATCGTCTGACCGAACGGTCCGTTGGCCGCCTTCTCCGGGTCGACGTGAATCCACTGGTGGTCCTCGGTGGCGTCGGCGAACAGGTTGACGCGGTCCTGGGTGACTTCGAGCCATTCGGTGGGGCCGAGCTGGCTGCCCTCGGCCGCGATGAACTCGTCGAGGTCGCTGAACTTCTTCACTGCTTCTCCTTCGTACCGGCGACAGGATCCGGCTAGAAGACGATGGTCTGGTTGCCGAATCGGATGATGCGGTCCTCACAGTGCCACAGCACCGCCCGGGACAACACAACGCGTTCGACGTCGGATCCGAGGCGGACCAGATCCTCAACGCTGTGCCGATGGTCGACCCGCACCACATCCTGCTCGATGATCGGGCCCTCGTCGAGGTCCTCGGTGACGTAATGCGCCGTAGCGCCGACCAGCTTGACCCCGCGTTCCTTGGCCCGCCGGTAGGGCGCGGCGCCGATGAACGCCGGCAGGAACGAATGGTGGATGTTGATGAGCGGACACCCGACGTCCGCAATGAATTGCGGCGTGAGGATCTGCATGTAACGTGCCAGGACCACCAGGTCGACGTTGCCGCGCAACAATTCGAGCTGACGACGTTCGGCGTCTTCGCGGATTTCCCTACTGGCGGGTACGTGGAGGAAGGGAACGGAGAACGGCCGGACCTGATCTGCGAGATCGGGATGGTTCGCGATCACCATGGCCACGCTCATGTCGAGCTCGCCGCGCCGGTTGCGCCACAGCAGATCGAGCAGGCAGTGGTCTTCTTTGGACGCCATGATCGCCACCCGCTTGGGTTTCGCGGCTTCGGTCAGCCGAAAGTCCATACCGAATGGTACGGCGACCTGCTCGGCGAATTCGCGTTCGAGCTCATCGCGTGCGGCGGTCAGGCCGGGCAGATGAAAAATGGTGCGCTGCATGAATGTGCCGCCCGACTGTTCGGTCGCGTGCTGATCCAGCGACACGATGTTGGCACCGGCGGCGGCGAGAAAAGCGCTGACGGCCGCCACCAATCCGGGCCGATCCACACAACGAAGCAGCAACCTGCCCACATCCTTAACGGGTAGGTTCCCTGCACCCGGACTCGGATATCCCCCGGTCACCTCTCCCAGCGTGGCACTCGGCCGCCACAAGCGCAGGTGAACCGCCGCATCGCGGGTTCGCGCACCGAATCCGCGGGCAGGCCCGTTCCATTCCGCAACGGATCGCGACCAATTAGCTGTAGGCGATCCAACGCACGATGTCGAACATCCTTTTCGCGCCGACAACAAGCTTTTTCACAACAAGATCAGTGCGCTTGCTGGTAATAAAACAGAACTCGGCGAGATACTCATATGGATGTGGGAAATCCACACGTAATCAGCAGCGACCTGACCATGGGAACTGCCGGATGATCGGACGATTATGACCATTGCACAATTCCAGCCCGCCACCGATGTTGCCGCCAGTTTGCGACAGACTCCCAGTTTCTGGGATTCGGACACGGAATGCACGATCACCTTTGCGCACCCCGCTGTCGAACCCGAGCTCTGGCGCGATTTCGTCCAGGGGGCCGCCCGCAGTTACACCAAGCACGGTGTCGCAAAAGCACTCGACATGGATGCGTTGCACACCGGCTCGGACACCATCCTGTTCGCCGCCTGCGTCGACCGGACGGGAAAGGTGGTCGGCGGCCTACGCGCGAAAGGGCCCTACCAGTCGGCCGACGAGGCCCATGCGCTGCTGGAGTGGAAAGGCCAACCGGGCTTCGATGCGGTGCGAAAGATGATCAGCGACCGGCTACCATTCGGCGTCGTGGAGATGAAAACCGCATGGGTGACTGACGATCCCGATCGCAACCGTCAGCTCACCTACGCGATCTCCCGAACACCGCTGCACGCGATGGGGCTGCTCGACATTCAGTTCATCGTCGCCACGGCGGCCTCCTATGTGCTCAAGCGATGGCTCTCGTCCGGCGGCATCCTGGCGACGAAGATTCCTCCGACGCCGTATCCCGACGAGCGTTATGAAACTCGACTGGCCTGGTGGGATCGTGCGACTTTCGCCAAACACGCCGACCCCAAACAGCTTTCGCTGTATTTCGCCGAACAACAGATGCTGGCTCCGGTTCACAAGGCGGCGGGGGTATCGGCCGCCACCGGGACGGAGCGGTGATCGGCGGGGACAACGACAAGAGTTGGTGCACTGCAGTAATTCTGCGCGCCGACGATCCCGACCTCGCCGAACTGCAGTCAGATCCGGGCATCGCGTTCACCGACAGCGCCGCACAACAACAGCGAGAGCTGCGCGAGATCCGGCCGCCACCGCCGGAAGACGTTCTCGCTGAACCGACTCGCTGGGCCTACTATCCGTGGCGGCGGGCCGCGGCCAGCATCCTCGGCCCCAGAGGATTTCGGCGTGTGCGGCTGGACCGCAACCGGAACCTGATCACGCCGGCCGAACAGAAGAAGCTCGCCAACCTCACGGTCGGCGTCCTCGGTTTGAGCGTCGGTCACACGATCGCCTACGCGCTGGCGGCTCAGGGGCTGTGCGGTCACTTGCGGTTGAGCGACTTCGACGACATGGATCTGACGAACCTGAACCGGGTGCCCGCCTCGGTGCTCGACATCGGGGTGAACAAAGCGATCGTGTGCGCCAGAAGGATCGCCGAACTCGATCCGTACCTAACCGTGCGGGTCGACGTCTCCGGCGTGAACGAGCGAACCGTGCACGGATTCCTCGACGGCCTCGACCTCGTGATCGAGGAATGCGACTCCCTGGACGCCAAACTGCTGGTCCGCGAGGCCGCACGGGAGCGTGGGATCCCGGTGCTCATGTCGACCAGCGATCGCGCGCTGCTCGATGTCGAGCGGTTCGACCTCGAGCCGGCGCGCCCGATCCTGCACGGCCTCGTCGGAGACCTGGACGCGGCGGGCCTCGCGAATCTCAGCAGCACCGACAAGCTGCCGTACTCGCTTCGGCTGGCCGAGGCGAGCCAGGTTTCGGCCCGGATGGCGGCCTCGCTGATCGAGGTGGGCCAGACCTTGTCGACGTGGCCGCAGCTGACGTCCGAAGTGGCGCTGAACACGAGCCTGGTCACCGAGGCGGTCCGGCGGATCGGCCTGGGCGAGCATCTCCCGTCGGGACGGGTGCGGATGGACATCGCCGAGGTCTTCGACCGCCTCGTGACCCCAGTGGTGCCCGGTGCCGACCACACCGTCGATGATCCGCCCCCCGACGCCCCACCAGACCGCGCGACGGACGCGATCGCGGCCGCCGCGCGGCGCGCGCCCTCGGGCGGCAATGCTCAGCCGTGGCGGATCGAGGTGACGGCCGAATCGGCGAGGGTCTCGTTGGACACGCGCTTCACGACGACGATGGACGTCGGTTTCCGGGCCAGCGCCGTCGCCGTCGGCGCCGCCACGTTCAACGCGCGCGTGGCTGCCGCCTCGCATCACATGATCGCGCAGGTGGAGTACGGACGCGGCGACGAGGCCTCCCCGTTGATCGCGACGGTGCATCTCGAGCCGGGCGACGATCCCGAGCTCGCATCGCTGTACGAACCGATGCTGGCCCGGGAGACGAATCGGCATCTCGGCAACGCGGCGCCGATACCCGCCGACACGATCGCCACCTTGGTCGCCGCCGCGGAGGCCGAAGGTGCCCGGCTGAGCGTCCTGACCGAGCAGGACGACCTCGAATCGGCCGCAACGATCCTGGCTGCCGCCGACCGCATCCGGTACCTCACTCCGCGCCTGCACGCCGAGATGTTCGCCGAACTGCGATGGCCCGACGCCCCCTCCCTCGATGACGGCATCGACGTACGGACACTCGAACTCGCTCCGTCGGACTTGGTGATGCTCGACATCCTGCGGCGACCGGAGGTGATGAGCCACCTGAAGGCGTGGGACGGTGGGCGGGCCCTCGGCGACGACACCGCGCGCCGCGTACGCGAATGCGCCGGTCTCGCCGTCATCTCCGTGACCGGGCGCCGGCTCACCGACTACGCGCGCGCCGGGGCGGCCGTCGAGTCGGTGTGGATCCGGGCCCAGCAGCATGGGCTTGCCGTACAACCGGTTTCACCACCGTTTCTGTACGTGCTCGACGAGCAGGACCGCCGCCGGGTCTCGCCCGCTTTCGCCGACGACCTCGGCAGGCTGCAATATGATTTCCGGCAACTCGCGGGAACCGGTACGGCGCAGTCGCAGGCGTTGATCCTCAGGTTGACCTACGCGGCCCGCCCTTCGGTCCGAAGCCGGCGCCGCAGTCATCACCGTCGCGACAGCGCCGACGGCGTTAGGGAGGGTTAGTGCCCAGCAGTCTGGAGAACCTCGTCACCTCGGTCGCCACGCACCTGATGGGTGTGAACGCCGCGACCTCGGTAGAGGTGAGTCAGCGTGTGTTGGCCGATCTCGTCGAGTACCTCGGCGTCGACGTTAGCTTCCTGCGCCACAACGATCACTCGATCCGGGCGTCGGTGCTGGTCGCGGAGTGGCCGGTCCGTCCCGGAATTCCGGACCCCGACCCGTTGGGCGTGGTGTATTTCGCCGACGCCGACCCGGTGTTCGCCCGGTGCGAGCACCAGAAGGAACCGATCGTGTTCCGCCCGGAGCCCTCGACCGAGGAGTACCAGCAGACCATTGCCGAGGGCAGACAGGTTCCCTCGACGTCGATGGCGTGCGTGCCGATGCTCTCGGGCGAGGTCACGTCCGGTGTGCTCGGATTCGTCAAGTTCGGCGACAGGGACTGGACGCCGGAGGAACTCAACGCGCTCAAGGCGATCGCGTCGTTGTTCGCCCAGGTTCAAGCGCGCGTCGATGCCGAGGATCGCCTGCGCTACCTGGCCGAACACGACGACTTGACGGGATTGTGTAACCGGCGCGCGCTGCTGGCGCACCTGGACGCCCGTCTCGAGCGGGGACAACCGGGGCCGGTCTCGGTGCTGTTCTTCGATCTGGACCGGCTCAAGGCCATCAACGACTACCTCGGCCACACCGCCGGTGACTGGTTCATTCGCGTGCTGGCCGAACGGCTGCGTCAAAGCGCTGACGACAGCACATTCCTCGCTCGGCTGGGTGGTGACGAGTTCGTGGCCGTGCCTGCAGGGCCGACGGACGTCGACACCGCCAGGGAACTGGCCTTCCGGCTGCAATCGGCGCTGAACGAGCGGGTGGCGGTCGACGGCGAGCGGCTCACCCGGACGGTCAGCATCGGTGTGGCGTTGGGCGAGCCGGGCCGCGACGACACCTCAGACCTCTTGCGGCGCGCCGACCAAGCGGTGTTGACCGCCAAGGCTTCCGGCGGCAACGACGTCGCGGTGTTCACCGAGCAGATGTCGATGGAGTCCGATTTCCGCAACGACATCGAGCTTCACCTGCACAACGTCATCGAAGCGGGCGCCCTCCTCTTGCACTATCAGCCCGAGGTCAACATGCGCACCGGCGAGATCCTCGCCGCCGAGGCGTTGGTCCGCTGGCAGCATCCCACGCGCGGCCTGCTTGCACCCGGCTCCTTCATCGGTGTGGCCGAATCCATCAACCTGGCGGGCGAATTGGGGCGCTGGGTGATGAGGACGGCATGCCGCGAGTTCGCACAGTGGCGCGCGAACGGCGTCGGCCGCGACGCGGTGTTGCGGGTCAACGTCTCGCCGGTCCAACTGGTGAGCGACGGATTTGTGGAATCGGTCGCCGCGACCATCGGCGAGTTCGGCCTCGACGGCGGATCGGTGTGCCTGGAGATCACCGAGAGCGTCGTGGTTCAGGACATCGAAACCACCCGCAAGACGCTGGCCGGTCTCAAACAGGTCGGCGTGCAGGTCGCCATCGACGACTTCGGCACCGGCTACAGCGTGCTGTCGCATTTGAAGTCGCTGCCCGTCGACACCCTCAAGATCGACAAGGGCTTCGTTCGGGAGCTGGGTGAGAATCCCGGCGATCTCGCGATCGTGCGCGCGATCATCGCGCTGGCCGACGCGTTCGGCCTACAGCTCGTCGCCGAGGGTGTGGAGACCGAGGAGGCCGCGCGCACCCTGCTCGAGCATGGATGCCACCGGGCGCAGGGGTTTCTGTTGTCGCGTCCGCTGCCCGCTGCCGAGATGGAATCGCTACTCGCCCAGGGACGGATACCCGTGGACTTTGCCGCATCGCCACGATCCTGAGTGGCGGTACGTCTCACGAAGATTGGCCGGTAGACGGCGGCCGCGCGCATGGCACGCCGCGCCGGACAGTGCGGGCGGCTCGGAGGTGAGCACCTCGACGCGGCCGAACCTGCTGGCGCGCTGTCCGACCAGGCAGACACGCAGGATGTCACCCGACACCGAGCGGCGATCGACCTCCGAAAGTCGCACGGCTCCACTGGTGACGGTGACACCGTGCCGGGCCCGGACCGCCGTCGGTCCGGCGGGAGTCGCGAACACCGCGCCCACCGCGACGCCCTCCTCAAACACCAGGCGTTGCAGCGCGTGCTCGGAGTGCACCTCGATGTCTCGGTCGACTACGCCCTTGGTGAGCAGATCGAGCACGGAACCGGCGAGCTCCTCGGTATCGGCGGCGAGCGCACCGATCTCGAGCACCTCGAGGATCTGGCCGTCGGACGCCTGAACAGTCGTCGCGCTCCAATCCGGAAGCCGCGTGGAGAGGTATCCGAACGGTGTCGCCAGACATTGGGCTGCCCACTCCCGCAAGCGCGCCCCGACGAACGGTGCCACCGTGCGGCCGTTATCAGCGGGCACGTGCGGGGGCACCGCGCGGATCGGCACGCCGACGTCATGCGACTGACGATGCGGCGGGCCCAGATCCGACGTCATCTCCTCGAAGAAGTCCCGAGTACTCGCGTCGGCCGCGGTCGTGCCGAGCCAGTTGCGCTCCGCGACGCCCCAATCGGCGACGAACACCTCGCCGCCGAGATCGTCGAGCGCGATGGCGTGTGCGAGCCCGGCCGCACCGGCGCCGGCGCACACCACATCGACTTCCTCATCCCACTGCACCGTTAACTTCTCCAGGGTCGCTGAAACTTAGAGTCGGGCCTCGCTGCCGAGACGAATCTCCGCATAACTCCGTGGTTGAGCCCGTTCAGAAAGCTGCCATTGCCTGTAGGGCGTTTTCGAGGGGTTTGCCGCTACAGGCAATGGCAACGCGATAGGAAACAACGTGCGCGGCGCCGGGCAGGTCCGCTCGCGGTGAGCACGGGATGCCGGCGACGCAGTGAGACCGACGGGTCGCGATAGGCGTTGGCGCGAACCGAAAGTCATCACGGGGGGTACTTTACATACTTTTCGGATGTTATGGGGGTCTAACTATGACTTAGAGTTTGACGTGTCGGACACAACAATTCGACGTGCGGGATTCTTGGAATAGTCAGACGAAAGATTGCAAGAAGAATCGAATGTGCCGGAAGAACAGGTGGCCACCCGCGTTGTCGCACACAGCTAACTCGAGAGAATTCGTCGAACCGGGGAAGTGGATGGAAGAATTGCAGGGTTGGTTAATTTCAGGCAAACGAGGCCCCCGCTGAACCGCGTACCCCCACCGGCCGAACAGGTCGATCGACGGTCGGACTCGACGCGGCTCCAGATCTTGCGTGCGGCGTCTCGTCTGTTCGCCCGCAGCTCCTACAGCCGGGTCAACCTCGACGACATCCTCACCGACGCCGCGGTCACCAAGGGGGCGATGTACTTCCACTTCCGTTCCAAACACGCGCTGGCGTCGGCCATCGTCGAACTCCGCATGGAGGAAGCGCGGGCATCGGTCGATGAGGTGCTGGCACGCAGATTGTCGGGCCTCGAGACGCTCATCGATCTGTCGTTTCGGCTCGCGATCGACGACATCGGCAGCGAGGTGGCCAGGGCAGGACTGAATCTCCTGGAGTCCATCGGCCGCACCGACGGATTGCAACCCGACATTTTGCGCACGTGGGTCGAGGGTTACGCGAAGGTCATCGACCGAGCGGTCGCCGAGGGCGACCTCCGCGACCACGCTGACACCGCGGCGATCGGCCGCCTTCTGGTCTCTGTCTACATGGGCCTACGTCAGACCAGCGATCTCGACGACCCCGAACGCTTCATGCGCGACCTGCAGTCGGCCTGGATGCTGCTTCTGCCCGGCCTGGCCCACCAGGACCGCTTCTCCTATCTCGCCGAGTTCGTCAAGCGGCGCACCGCCGTCGCCGTGAAGAGGGCAACCCCGCTTGGATGATCTATGATCCCCCGACCAGGCCATCTCCACCCGGTTGAGGCCGTCGGAGCATCCGGAGGTACCGGCGATGGCGCGCCAAGCCCGATCTGAGGCGACCCGACGACGGATCATCGACTCGGCCGTGGGATTGTTCAATGAGATCGGTTATGCCACAACGAGTCTGGGCGATATCATCGAGCGCGCGGAAATGACGAAGGGCGCTCTGTACTATCACTTCGATTCAAAGGAAGCGCTGGGCACCGCGATCATCGAGGAAGGCAGCGCGATCCTGTTCCGGGAGTTCGCCAGGATCCGGGAATCGTCGGCGCCTGCGCTCGAACGCATCATTCACAGCAGTTTCGTCATCGTGGGCCTCCTCAACACCGACGCCATTGCCCGCAGCAGCATCCATCTGATGCGCGCCTTCGGCGAGTTCCACACAGTGGCGGCCAGCGCCTACTCCCGCTGGCTCGACGAGATCATCTCGGATGCCGTCGAGGCGATCGAAGACGGCGATCTGCGAGCCGAGCTGGATCCGTCAGCCGTCGCCGAGACCATCCTCGGAACGATGGTGGGCGCCGAACTCCTGTCCACGATCATGGCTTCCGGTGTCAACGTGGTCGAGCGCCTCGGGCGGGTATGGGAGATATTGCTGCCGGCCCTGGTGACCGACGAGTCGCTGAGCTATTTCCAGCAGTACCTGGCTCGCGAGTCGATGCGCCAATCCGCCCCGCCCCTCGAGCCCTGACTCACAGTTCGTCGACCCAGAGCTGTTCGGTCAGGTCCTGGAAGGTGGCCAGCGCGACCGGGTCGCTGCCGCGCCGCAGGGCCGATTTGCTCATCCTGGCCCGCACGATCGATCCGTCCCGGTGTAGCAGTTCGACGACCAGCTCCTCGTGCGCGCGCATCACCGACACCGCGGACTCATCGGCGGGCAGGGTGTGGAAGATCTGATGAAAATGCAGCTCGCGGAGCGCATCGGCGGAATAGCCCACCATGTCGGCGAACGCCTCGTTGGCGAACACGATCGCACCGTCTTCTGCGATCGCCAACACCGGTACCGGCAGACGATCGAGCACCACCACAGCCGGTAACTCCCCGAGAACAGCCGTCGGTGATTTCGCAACCTGACCGTCTCGTCGTCGCTCCACGGATTCAATTATGCCGTCGCCCCAGCGCCCCCGTTCCACTATTAGGTACGAGCGCCGTCAACTCAACGCCCCCGGAAAGGCCACCTAGTCAACTAGGTTTACTGTGTAGGGCGTCAAGAGACAGGGGATCGACGATGGACCTGAAGTGGTCACCGGCCGACACGGCGTTTCGTGACGAGGTGCGCAGTTTTCTCGACGAGAAGCTCACGCCCGAGATTCGCCGCGCGGGCCGCCTCATGACGAGCGTCTACGCCGACCACGACGCAAGCATGAAATGGCAGCAGATCCTGCACGAGCGGGGCTGGGCCGCACCGGCTTGGCCGGTCGAGTACGGCGGCTGCGATTGGAGCCTCACCCAGCACTACATATTCAGCCGGGAGTCCACGCTCGCGGGTGCGCCGTCGCTGTCACCGATGGGGATCCGCATGGTTGCCCACGCGCTGATCAAGTTTGGGACCGACGCACAGAAGGACTTCTTTCTGCCCCGCATCCTCACCGGCAAGGTCTTCTTCTGTCAGGGTTACTCCGAACCCGAGGCGGGGTCCGATCTGGCCGCGCTGTCGATGGCGGCGGTCCTCGACGAATCGGCCGGTGACCTCGTCTGCACCGGCAGCAAGATCTGGACGACGCACGCCCGCGAGGCGAACTGGATGTTCGCGCTGGTGCGCACGTCGAGAGGTCAGAAGAAACAACAGGGCATCACGTTCGTGCTCATCGACATGTCCTCCCCCGGCATCGAGATCAGGCCGCTGGTGATGACATCCGGAGAAGAGGTACAGAACCAGGTCTTCTTCGACGAGGTGCGCGTGCCCACGTCGAACGTCCTCGGCGAGATCGACGACGGATGGACCGTCGCCAAGTATCTGCTGGAGTTCGAACGCGGTGGAGGGGCGTCGTCACCGGCACTGCAGGTGATGGCGCAGGAGATCGCCGCCGTCGCGGCCACTGAACCGGGCCCCGGCGGCGGCCGACTGATCGACGACCCCGCCTTCGCCCGCAAGCTGGCCGATGCGCGGATCCGCACCGAGGTGCTCGAGATCCTCGAGTACCGGGTGCTGGCGACGGTGGCCGAGGGTAAGAACCCCGGCGCCGCTTCGTCGATGCTCAAGGTGCTCGCAACCGAGTTGAGCCAGGCGATCACCGAACTGGCCATGGAAGCGGCCGGACCGCGGGGCCGCGTCTACCAGCCGCACGCCACCTGCCCCGGCGGACCGATCGCCGAGTTCGAACCGCCGTCGGACGGATACACCAGCGGTGAACCGTGGCAGGCGGTCGCGCCGTTGCGCTACTTCAACGACCGGGCCGGCTCGATCTACGCCGGCAGCAACGAGATTCAGCGCAACATCCTGGCCAAAGCGGCGCTGGGACTCTGAGGGGCTTCAGATGGACTTCAACCTGAGCAAGGAACAAGAACTGTTGCGCGACGGCTTGAACAAGTTCTTGTCGAGCCGATACGAGCTCGAGAGCAGCCGCGCGGCGGCGAAGTCGGGTGCCGGTTGGCAGCCCGACATCTGGGCCGGGTTCGCCAACGAACTCGGAATCCTCGGCGCCGCCTTGCCCGAGGACCTCGGCGGAATCGGCGGCGGGCCGGTCGAAGTGATGGTGATCGCCGAGGCGCTCGGACATGCATTGGCCGTCGAGCCGTACGTGGACACCGTTGTCGTGTCCGGTGGCCTGCTGCAGCGTGCGGGCGGTGAGAGGGCTTCGGCGCTGCTCGAGCGGATCGTCGAGGGAACGGCGATCGTCGCGCTGGCGGCGAACGAGTCGGCGTCCGGCCACAATTGGGCGGAGGTGGCGACCAGCGCGGAGCGCGACGGTGACGAATGGGTGCTGCGGGGGTCCAAGATCGTCGTCGCGAGTGCGCCTCTGGCCACTCACCTTCTGGCCACCGCGCGCACCACCAACGGGATCTCGCTGTTTCTCGTCGATCTCGAGTCGGCCGGTGACGCCGTCGCCGCCCACCACTACCGCACCATCGACGACCGCAGGGCATCCGACCTCACCTTCGACGCCCTGCGGCTTCCGGCCGACGCGCTGCTCGGCGAGGAGGGCTCGGCGTGGCCGTCGCTGGCGCAGGCACGCGACGAAGGAGCCGCCGCGGTCTGCGCGGAAGCGGTCGGGTGCATGCGGAAGGTGTTGGCCGACACCGTCGAATACGCCAAACAACGCCAGCAGTTCGGCCAGCCGATCGGCAGTTTTCAGGTGTTGGCGCACCGCATGGTCGACATGTACATGGAAGTCGAACAGGCGGTGTCGGCCACTTACCTGGCGGTCCTCAACCTCGAGGCCGAACCGGATGTGCGGGCACGCGCGGTTTCGGCCGCCAAGGCCACCGTCGGTCGGGCCGCGCGATTCATCGGACAGCAGTCGGTTCAGCTGCACGGCGGTATGGGCATGACCGAGGAACTCGCAATCGGCCACTATTTCAAGCGGCTGACAGCGCTGCAGTACGAGTTCGGCACCACCGACTTCCACGTCACCCGTTACGCGGAGCTGACCAGGTCCTGACCCTCGCGACGGCATGAGGGACCAAAGGCTCTGTCCACATGCACCGCCGACCACCTAACGTGGAGTCGGTCAACCGCCATGTGGCGAAGGGAGAGATCATGGCTGCCGGTCCCAGCGGAATTCTTGTTGGCGTCGACGGATCACCGGACTCGGAGGCCGCCATCCGGTGGGCCACCCGCGAGGCGCTGTTGCGGGACGAACCGATCAGGTTGCTCCATGCGATCGCGCCCGTCGTGGTGACCTGGCCGGTGGCGTACCTGGAAGCCAGCTACATCGAGTCGATGGAAACCAACGGCCGCGACATCCTCGATGCCGCGCAGAAAGTCGTGCAGGCGGCCGCGGGTGACAAGGCGCCACCGGCCATCGAAACCGACATCGTGAACGCAGCGGCGCCCGCGGCGCTCGTGGCCGCCTCGCGCGACGCATACATGACCGTGTCCGGGTCCCGAGGCCTCGGTGTCCTGGGCCGGGCCTTCCTCGGCTCGGTCAGCAGTGCCCTGCTGCATCACGGACGCGGGCCGATCGCGATCGTGCGGACCGATGACGCGCCCGCCGTCGAGACCAGCGCCCCCGTCCTCGTCGGCGTCGACGGATCGCCGGCCTCCGAAGAGGCCACCGCGCTGGCGTTCGACGAGGCCTCGAGGCGTGGCGTGCCGCTCATCGCCATGCACGCGTGGAGCGACGCGTCGTTTCCTTCCATCGGAACCGACTGGGAACGGTACGAAGAGGGCGGGCACCGGATCCTCGCCGAGCGCCTCGCCGGCTGGCAGGAGCGGTACCCGGATGTGCAGGTACAGCGCCGGATCGTCAGCGACGACCCCGCACGACGGCTCGTCGAGGAGTCGGGCGAGGCTGCGCTCGTCGTCGTCGGCAGCCGGGGCCGCGGCGGATTCTCGAGCCTTGTGCTCGGCTCCGTCGCCACCAAGGTCGCTCAATCGGCCAAGGCACCGGTAATCGTCGTGCGGCCGCGGTGAGCTACCGCGCGGCCCGGAGCTGAAGTTCGACGTAGGCCGTGACGACGTCGGTCAACGCCCGCAGCTCGCGGCCGACGTCGACCGGTTCCTCGACCGCCATCTTGGCCACCATCGCCCCCATCAGCGTGGTCCAGATCAGGTTGCCCACCGCGTCGGCGTGTTTGCGCTCGAGGCCCTCGGCGACGAACCGGCCGAGCCGGGTCAGTGTGGAGAACAGCTCCGCCAGATGACGCTGCTGAGCATCGGCGCGCCCGGTTCGGGTGGCGATCAAGATTTCCAGCGCCGCAACGGATGTCGGGCTCAGGAAGGCGTCGGCGACCGCGTTGATCACCAGTTCGGTGCGCGCGCGCCCGTGGTGCTCCCCCAGTTCGGACTGGACGTCGTGCAGGCAGGCCACCAGTTGCCCGAAGCCCTCGTCGACGACGGCCATCAACAACGCGTCGCGGTCACCGAAGTGGTACTGGATCACCCCCCAGGTCACGCCCGCGCGTTCGGTGATGTGCTTGGCGCTCGCCGCGGCGAATCCCTCCTCGAGGACACAGCGCACCGTCTCCTCGATGACCATCGCGCGGGTACGGTCCGCGCGGACCTGCTTGCCGTTGGGCGGGCGGCGCGGCGCGACGTTGGCGGCCTGGGGCATTCCTAACTCTTGAAGCGGCCGGCGAACCCGCGCAGCGGCAGGTCGGCGCTGGTGATCAACCCCGGCGGCGCGGCCACCACAGACCGGATGGCATGCAGCGCAGGCATTCCCGTGACCGTCATTCCGATGGAGGCGAAGCTCTCGGGATTCGACAGGTCCACGCCGGGCTTCGGGAAGATCATGTGCTTGTTGTACACGCACGGGTCACCCTTGATTTGGGTGATGTAGCAGCCCTTGATATCCCAGTGTGGGTCGGTGTGCGGTGTCATCTGCCATTCCAGATGTGTCTCCACCCGCGGGACCCCGTCGACCATGCCCTGGTACTTGATGTAGTTCCCGCCCAGCGAGCCCTTCGGAAGCTGATACCAGCCGAGGTCCACATCCTTTGTGCAGGCGCCCAATTCGTAGCTGAACTTGACCTCGTCGAGTTCCAGATCGAAGCAGTCGGCCATCATCAGCACGCTGTCGGCGAACACCCGGGTGTACTTCTCCAGCTTGCCCGGGATCTGCGGATCGTCCACGGGTTGGCCGTAGCCGACCTCGATCCAGGTGTCGCGCGAGTGATGGCACGACACGTCGACGGACTCGATCGTGGTGACGTTCTCGATCTCGGCGACGTCGGCCGAACACACGACGCCGAGAATCTGGTTGAGGCCGGGGTTCATCCCGGTGCCGTAGAACGTGGAACCGCCTTTGCGACAGGCTTCTTCGAGGAGCTGGGACACGGACTTACCCGAGGGATGCGGATGGTTGGTGTCGCGGTGCCAGCCGGTGATCCAGTCGGCCGTGGTGACGATGTTGATGCCCGCCTCGAGAACCCGGACGTAGAGGTCCTCATCGGGGAACACGCCGTGGAAGGTCAGCACATCGGGTTCGGCGGCGAGGATCTCCTCGACCGTGCCGGTGGCCGTCACCCCGATCGGGTCGATGCCGACGATCTCACCGGCGTCACGTCCGACCTTTTCAGGTGTGTAGCAGTGCAGTCCGACGAGCTCGAGATCCGGATGCTCCCCGATCCGCTTGATCATCTCGGTCCCGAGGTTGCCCGTGGCAACCTGGAAGACACGTGTCGGGCGGGCGGGGTGTGCGGTCATCGGGTCGGGCCTTTCTCGGATGACGTGGTGGCGCGGGATGTTTCGAGGTCCGCGGCATTGCCGCCGCGGCCGTCGGGATAGAACTGGATCGCCCATTTGCGTAATGCGGTGAAACCCTCGTACTCGGCCGTCGCCAGCGCGGGCGGGTCGGAATAGCGCTGGTGCGACCAGATGTGCACATCCTGGGTGAATTGGCGGATGACCTCGGCGCCGAACTCGGTGGCCTTGGCCTCGGCCCGTTGGTCGTCGCGGCCGGGGGTCCGTCCGATGTAGACCATGAACCGGACATCCGATGTTCGGTCGTCCACGGGGGTGATCGCCGAGATCGTCCGGTTGTCCACCATGCCCCAGCTCTTGGTCACCGCGATGCCGAGACCACCGTTGATGGCTTCCACACCGCTTCGGACGTCGTCGATCGACTGGGTCTCGTCGCCTTCGAAGGTGATGGTGAAGTCGACATACGACCACGGCTCGGCGAAGTCGTGGCGAGTGAAGACCGGGATGATCGGTGTTTTGTGCACGAACTTGAAGTGCGCGAAATCGACGCCGTTCTCCAGCACGTACTGAGGATGCAGTTCGAGGCCCTCGCGGTGCAGCGTCATCGGCGGGTAGTAGTCGGCAGCGGTGCGGGTGTCACCGAAACTGCCGAAGATGTCCGGCGCGTCGAAATAGGGTGCACGTCCGTCGATGTCGTGCCAGATGTAGATCGAGTCGTTGCGTTCGGTGACGGGGTAGCTGCGGATCCGACGGCCGCGGTTCGGCCGGTCCTGGTACGGGATACAGACGTTGCGGCCTTCGGAGTTCCACTGCCAGCCGTGGAACGGGCACTCGATGACGTCACCCTCGACATGGCCGCCGTAGCCCAGATGGGCCCCCAGGTGCTCGCAGTACGCGTCCATCACCACGGCCTGGCCGGAAGATGTTCGCCAGGCGATCATCTCGCGGTCGAAGTACTTCATCCGCCGGACGTCGCCGGGCTTGAGCTCTGCCGACCACGCGACCTGGAACCATCCGGTCGGCTTCATCGACAGGGGTGGCTTGGCCATCGACGTCCTCTCGGGCTGCGCTGCCACTGGGTCTCGGTCCGACAAATGATAGAGCACTCAATGTAAAAATGGCCAGGGTATTTCGCCGCGGGCGGGCCTCACCGCAGAATGACGTCGTGACCAACCGAATCCAGGAGCTCCTCGGCGTCGACTTCCCCGTCGTGCAGGCGCCCATGACCTACATCGCGCGGGCCGAACTGGCCGCGGCGGTCTCCGAGGCCGGCGGCCTGGGCATGATCGAGACGCTGACCGAGGACGGCCGCGCCGATCTGCAGCGGGTGCGGGAGCTCACCGACAAGCCGGTCGCGGCCAACCTGATGATCCAAGGCTGGAAGGCCGACCCGTCGATCGTCGACATCTTGGCCGCGGCCGGGGTGAACCACGTCTTCACCTCGGCGGGCGATCCGGCGTTGTTCACCGCACGCCTGCACGACGCCGGCATGACGGTCGTACATGTCGTCGGATCCTTGAAGGGCGCGCGCAAGGCGGCCGATGCCGGCGTCGACGCGTTGGTGGTCGAGGGCGTCGAAGGCGGCGGGTTCAAGTCGCTGCTGGGCGCGTCGACGATGGTGCTTCTTCCGTTGGTCGCCGAGAACGTGGACCTGCCGATCATCGCGGCAGGTGGTATGTGCGACGCCCGGTCGGCGGCCGCGGCGCTGGTCCTCGGCGCCGAAGGCGTCCAGATGGGCACCCGGATGCTGGCCAGCGTCGAGGCGGCCGTGCACGCGAACTTCAAGGACGCGATCGTGACGGCCGACGACTCCGGGACCGTGCTGCTCGACATCCCCGGCAACCCGACGATGCGCGTCCTGCGCACCGGGCTGGCCGCACGGGTCGCGGCTCACGCCCCGGGCGCCCGCCTGCTGGGCAAGATCACCGAGCTGTACTTCGACGGCGATATGGACGCCAGTGTGGCCAACACCGGACAGGTCTCGTCCCGGATCGGCGAGCTGCTGCCGGTCGCGGACATCGTGCGGCGCACATGGACCGAGATCGATGCGGCGTTGACCGACGCCAAATCGAGGATGTAGCCGCAGGCTAGGCGACGCGTTCGTGGCTGCGCGCCAGGCGGTCCGCCTCCGGGCACACCGCGCGTTTGGTGCGCGGCCCACGGGCGCGCTGTCGTAGCGCAACCATGGAGCCCGCGCGGACGACGCCCAGCGGACCCGGTCCGGCGAACCGCGCGATACCGGAGGCTCGCAGCGCGACAGCGGCTTTCGCCTGCCGGTAGCCGACACGGATGCCCGCCGCGGCGACGATGAGCAAGGCGCCGACACCCGGCAACGCCAGAGCAGCCAGAGCCGTCAACGATGCCGGCACCAGGACCGCCTCGATGACGTGCTCGAAGATGGACTTCGCACTGGCGGGCGCCGCGGCGGTGCTCAGCGGCACCGTTCCCGAGACCGAGAGCGGTTGGACGGTGTCAGTGGTGGCCACCTTGCCCTGTACCGGGGGCGGGGCCATGGTGCCGAACAACGACCCGCTGTCCGCGGGGACCACGGGTCGCGTGGCTTCACCCGGATGGGGTCCGACCAGTGTTCCGCCGGTCGGGGCGTTGACCTTCCTGGCGTCCAGCGTGCCGCTTCCACCGATGAACGACTGGGGCGGACCGGCCGAAGTGGGGATGCCCAGCATGGCGTAGAAGTCCGACGGCACCCGCGTGACTGCGCCGGCCACGGTCGTCAGCATGGTCTGCAGCGAGGTGATCGCATCTCGGACCGGCGTCTTCGATGTCTGCAGCGCGGCGAGCGACTCCGACCACGTCACCATCGCGCCGTTGATGGTGACGAACGCGTTGGTCAGCGGATCAGCGGTCTTGGCCTCCGGCGTGACCGGGGCATCGACCTCAACTGCGGGTGTCGTCCCCGTCTGCGGGGTCGTCCCCGCCTGCGGGGTGGGTGACGCCGCGGCATCGTCTGCGGCGGAGTTCGAGTCGGGTTGAGTTCCCGAGGCATCGGCGGGCACCGTCGGCACCGGGCCCTCAGCACCGGTTTCGGTCTCCGTCGTCAGTTCCTGGGTGGCGGGGCCGGTTGCGTTCTCGGTGGTCTCCGCCTCGATGCCGAGTTCAGTCCCCTGCGGATCGGATGTGGTCTTGGCATCGTCGACCGCCGCGGTCTCGTTGTCGGACGCGAGGTCGGAGTCCTCCAGCTTCGCGTCCTTCTCGGCCTGCGTCTCGACGCCGCCGCGCAGGATGGTCGTCGGCCGGTTGAATCCGTTCTGCCGCGAGGGCGACTGCCGGGAGAAATCCGGGAGGCGCAGCCGGAAGCGCCGGTCGATCTTCGGAGTGGTGCTGGTCGCGGTCCCGGTGGTCGCGCCGGGAGTCTCCGAACCGTCGGCGCTGGTGGTGGAACCCGGGCCGGCCCCGGTCGAGCCGCTCGTTCCCGCACTACTCGAGTCGTCAGCACTGGCGACGGCGCCGCCAGCGCCGAACAGCAATCCGGCAGCGAGTACACATACACCCGCCGTGACGCGCAAAGGTGACGTGGGAATGATCGCCTCCGTCCGAAAAGAGAACCCTCGTTGAGAGAGGGTTTGATAGACGATTGTTACATAGATATAGCCCCGCAATACAGAGCTATTGGTGACGTTTGCGAGTGGATTGCTGCAAATCTTTGCCGACCGAAGAACCATCGTGAATGGCGGCTCAAGATCAACCTCGCCGCGACTGGTTCACAAGTCGAGGTCCGGAATGGCGACGACTGGTTCGCGGGGTGGGCAGCGCGGCCTCATCCTCCGCCATCGGAGCAGGTCGTGGTCGGTGACCACGCCGCCGTGACACCGCGACGTCCGAGCCGGAGGTCCGCTGGGAAACGTGCGCTTCCCGGCGGCGAAACCAAATCGCCGGAACATTGATCTTGGTGACCATTTAGTAGCCGGGAAACGGTCCGCTGGAACGAGGACACGGCGTTTTAAGCGGAAGGTCTAAACAGCCCCGCCGCGGGCGAGCGCTGACAGACTGTCCACGAGCCGGTGGCGTGTGGCGTCACCGCTAGTGAGTGAGGTCCGGTGGAAGGCGGAACGCAGATGACGGTGAGCGCTGACGAAGGTGTGCGAGACAGCCGAGACAGCGCCGTCAAGACGGGGGACGTGCACTACGACCCCCACCTCAACCGCGATGCCGATCCGATGTTCGCCCGGACCCGCGTGCACGCGCCGCTGTACTACAGCGCCGAGCACCACTTCCATGCGCTGAGCCGCTACGCCGAAGTCGACGCAGCGCTGCTGTTCAGCTCGGCGCGCAAGGCGGTTCTGGAGAGCATCAAGGCCGGTCGCGGCAACGCGCTCGCAGGACTGGAGGGACGGATCGCGCTGGACGAGACTCTTCAACGATTCCCGGACCGGCACGTCGACCTCACCGATGCCGAACTCAGCCCGACGTCCACCGTGCGTGGATGGGACTCGATGCCTGCCGTGGTGGTTTGACGGACGAGCGATACGCATAACGATCAGAGTCTTCGCCGCTGACGAATTCGATTGCGTCGGAGGCGTTCAGCTGCCCGGCTGCCGGGCCGCCTACTGGAGATGACACAAAGTGGAGGAAGCGACGATGCCAGAGTACGACTACGAAGAGATGAAGCGGGAAGCCGAGCAGCACATCCGGTTCGAGAAGGACCGGAAGAACCGGATCGCCTACATCACGTTCAACCGGCCTGAGGCGCAGAACTCGACGACGATGGGCATGCGCCAGCTCTACGCCGACATGATCCACAAGTGCAACGTCGACGACGACGTCAAGGTCGTCGTGATCCGCGGCGAGGGCGAGGATTTCGGCAGCGGCGGCGATCTCCCCGAACAGCGGGACATGCTCGAGAACCCGGGCATGCCGCTGCTGCACGAACTCGCGATCAACGACGACGACGTCAAGTACCCGCCCGGCGGCTCGTATCGCTACCTCTCGACGGTGACCGACTTCTACGCCAAGGCGCGTGCCGGCAACCGGCCGCTGCAGGAACTTCGCAAGGTCAGCATCATCGAAGCGAAGGGGTATTGCTACGGCTGGCATTTCTATCAGGCGGGCGACGCCGATCTCGTGGTCTCCTCCGACGACGCGCTCTTCGGCCATCCGGCGTTCCGTTATGTCGGCTGGGGCCCGCGGTTGTGGTGGTGGGCCGAGACGATGGGCTTGCGCAAGTTCTCCGAGATGTTGTTCACCGGCCGGCCGTTCAGCGCGCAAGAGATGTACGAGTGCGGCTTCCTCAACAGCGTCGTGCCCAGAGACCAGTTGGAAGCCGAGACCGAGAAGTACGCGCTCGCCTGCTCGAAGTCGCGTCCGACCGACACGGTCGCGGTGCAGAAGACCTTCCTCGAGTTGTACAAGCAGCACAAGGGCGAGTACTTCGGCAGCCTGTTGACCGGCATGGTCGAGGGAATGCTGCCGCTGATCCAGAACGACCAGCGCAACGATGTCGATCTCACCGAGGGCACCTTCGAGAAGGGGCTCAACAACGTGGTCAAGGACAACGACATGAACTTCCCACCGGAGTGGCGGCTGAGCCGGTCGGGACGCAACAAGCCCTGACCGGCATGTCGGCGCTGACCGGCTTCCGGATCGTCGAAGTGGCCGAGCGGGTCGCCGGTGAGTACTGCGGCAAGCTGCTCGCCGATCTGGGCGCCGACGTCATCAAAGTCGAACGGCCCGGGTGGGGCAGTCCCACCCGGGCCATGGCCCCCCTCATCGGTGGCGATGACGGTCCCGAGCGCAGCGCGCTGTTCGCCTACCTCAACACCAGCAAGCGATCCGTTGAATTCGACACCGCCGCAACACATGATTTGATCGCCACCGCCGACGCGGTGATCGACGACCACAGCGCAACCTGGGCCGCCGAGCACGGACTGACAGCGGCCGAGGTCGCCCGTCGTCATCCCCACGTGGTGTTCTGCGCCGTCACGCCATTCGGCCGCACCGCACCGACCGCACTCGACAACGCGTTGGGGCTGAACGTCTTTCACGCCAGCGGGTGGGGCTACCACACTCCCAGCCACGCCGACCCGGACCGGCCGCCGTTGAAGGGACCCGGCCGGTTCCTCACCGACTACGAGGGCGCCCTCGATGCCGCCCTGTGCGTGATGTCGGCACTGTTCGACCGCATGCACACCGGGCGGGGCGAATACATCGACGTGTCAGTGCAGGCCGTCATGGTTTCCCGGGCCGATTGCATTCTGGGCCGATTCATCACCGGGGAGATCGCGCCGCAGAATCGCCGCGACGACTACGACCAGGCCGGCCCCGCGACGTTCTTCGCCTCGAGCGACGGCTTCGTCTACCTCTACATGACCAACCGCGCGCACTGGCTGGGCCTCAAAACGCTGATGGGTACCCCGGCATGGCTCGACGAATTCGAGGACGACTGGCTGGAATTCGGCGTCACACCCCAGAAAGTCGCCGACTTCCGGCGCGGCTTCGCCTACTGGATGCGCGACCGGCCGGGTGAGGACACTGCGGAATCCGCGCAGGGACTCGGCGTTCCCTTGGTACCTGTCAACGGTGCGGCCGAACTCCTGCGTTCACCGCAGTACCGGCACCGGGAATTCTTCTGTGACGTCACCCATCCCGCACTGGGCACAAGCGCCTACCCCACCGTGGGTTACCGACTGAGCGCGACGCCGGCCCGCATCGCTCGACCCGCACCCGGGCTCGGCCAGCACACCGACGAGGTCCTGGCCGAGCTCTCGCGCCCGCACACCCCGCCCGCGGTGCGCAACCCTCAACTCAAGACCCCGAATGATTCGCGGGGTGGTCCGCTGCAAGGTGTACGCGTCGTCGAGCTGACCAAGGTGTGGGCGGGACCCTACGCCGGCAAGTTGCTGGCCTTCCTCGGCGCCGAGGTGATCAAGGTCGAGTGCTCGGCCACTCCCGAGGAGATGCGCGCCTACGGCGGCACCGACATCAACCACGCCCCCTACTTCCTGAGCATCAACCCCGAGATCCTCAGCGTCGACCTCGACATCAAGACTCCCCGGGGCCGGGATGCCCTGTTGGCATTGATTTCTCACAGCGACATCGTGCTCAACAACCTGCGGCCCGGGGCCATGGAACGCCAAGACCTCGGATACCGGGACCTGACCGCGCTCAAACCGGACATCATCTCGGTGTCGGTCAAGATGTGGGGTAACGACGGGCCGCTGGGCCACCAGACCGGCTACGCGCCGTGTTTCGCCGCCCTGGCGGGCCTCGCCTCGCTGGTCGGCTATCCGGGCGGCCCTCCGCTCGGGGCGAGCATGCGCTACGGCGATTCCACCGTGGGTGCGGCCGCGGCAATGTCCGCCGTGGCGGCGCTACTGCACCGGGAGCGCACCGGGCAGGGCCAATTCGTCGACGTCTCCGCCGTCGAGGTGCTCTCATCGATGGTGGGCGACTGCCTGTTCGAGCAGAACCTGACCGGCATGCTGCTGGGGCCCGACGGCAACCGCCACCCCGACATGGCGCCGCACGGCAGCTACCCCTGCGCGGGCGGTGACTGGATCGCGGTCGCCGTCGCGGACGACGATGACTGGCACCGAATGTGCGGCGCGCTGGGCGCCGGTGCGCTCGCCGCCCGTTACCCGACGGTGGATGCGCGGCAATCCAACGCGGCGGCCCTGGATGCCGAGCTGAGCGCGTTGACCCGCCATCATGACGCTGCCGACCTCGCGCGTCGGTTGCGTTCTGTCGGCGTGCCCGCGGCCAAAAGTGCAACGGCCACCGACGTCATCGGTGACGAAATGCTTTGGGGGCGCGGCACGTATCGGTTCGTGTCCGACCGGCTCGAGGGACAGCGACCCGTGCTGGGGCCGTCGTGGCTGATGACGCGTCCCGCCCGCATCGAGCGTGGAGCACCGATTCTGGGCGAACACAACGACTATGTGCTCGGTGACATCCTCGGGCGCACGGACGGGGGGAACAGATGACCGCGTTGGCCGGGACGGTGGCGTTGGTGACGGGCGCCAGCAGTGGGATCGGTGCGGCAACCGCGCGTGCGCTGGCCGTCGAGGGCGCGTCGATCGCGTTGCTGGCGCGGCGCTCTGAGCGCTTGAGGGCGGTCGCCGGAGAGATCGAGGAGGCTGGAGGCAGGGCACTGGTGGTGCCCGCCGATGTGACCGATGCCGATCAGGTGGCGGGCGCCGTGGCGACGACCGTCGACCAGTGGGGGCGCCTCGACACGTTGATCAACAACGCCGGCTTGCTGCGGATGGGTGTCGCTGCCGAAGCGGCGCTGGCCGACTGGGACGCCCTGGTGTCGGTCAACATTCGAGGCGTCCTGTACGCCACGCGTGCGGCGCTGCCCCATCTGATCGCCGCGGCCTCCGATTCTGTCCGCGGCGTCGCCGACGTGGTCACGATCAGCTCCACGGGCGGGCGGGTGGCGCGGCCGGGAACCGCCGTCTACTCGCTGACCAAGTTCGGCGTCAACGCGTTCAGCGAGGGCATCCGCCAGGAACTCATCGGCAACCGCGTCCGCGTGGGAATCGTCGAACCGGGCACCGTCGAGACCGAGATCTTCGATCACCTTGACCCGCAGGCGCTTACGGCTCAACAATCCAGGACAGCCGGGATGGTCAAACTGAGGCCCGAGGACGTCGCGGATGCCGTGAGGTACATGGTGACCCGCGACCGGCACGTCGCGGTCAACGAGATCCTCGTTCGCGCGGCGGAACAGACATGGTGAAGATCGACTGGGTGCGCGGCGACGCGACCGGACTCGCGTTCCCCGCCCATCCCGACTCGCTGCGGGCGGCCGGAACCGGCTTTCTCACCGAGGCGTTCCGCGCCTATGGTGCGCTGCCCGACGACAACGAGGTGGTCGCGATCGAGCGCTTCGAGGACGTGTCCGGCGGCAGCACCGGACGCAAGGCCCTGCTGAGCGTGCGTTACGCGCGCGAGCATCCCGACGCGCACACCGACCTGTTCGTGAAGTTCTCCCGGGACTTCGACGACGCGGTGCGCGATATCGGTCGCACCCAGATGGAGTCCGAAACCCGGTTCGCCGCGCTCACCCGCGCCCCGGGCTTTCCGATCGCCGTGCCGGCCACCGTGTTCGCCGACTTCCACCGCGAAACCGGCACCGGGTTGATGATCAGCGAGCGGATCGCGTTCGGCACTGGCGCGATCGAACCGCAGTACCACAAGTGCCTGGACTACGAGATGCCGGACCAGGCAACACATTATCGGGCGTTGTTGACCGCGGTGGCCCGGCTCGCGGGAACCGAGCGGTCGGGCCTGCTGCCCGTCGATCTGCTCGCACAGTTCCCGGTGGACCTGCAGGCGGCGACGGTGGGCCAACCGCCGGCGTACACCGCCGGTCAACTCGAGCGCCGCCTACGCCGGCTCGCCGAATTCGTCGAGCATCACCGGGGTCTGTTCGCGCCCAACGTGCGGTCGTCGTCGTTCCTGTCTCAGATCACCACGGAGGCAACGGAGTTGATGAGGCGCGAAGGGGAAGTGTGGCAGCAGCTGAGCGTCGACCCCGACTACCTCGCGCTGTGCCACTGGAACGCCAACGTCGACAACGCCTGGTTCTGGCGCGACGACGACGGAGAGTTGCGCTGCGGGCTGATGGACTGGGGCTGCGTCAGCCGGATGAACGTGTCGATGGCCGTCTGGGGATCCCTTTCGGGAGCCGAGACATCGTTGTGGGACCACCATCTCGACGAGCTGCTCGAGATGTTCTGCAAGGAGGTGCTCGCCAGCGGTGGACCGACGCTCGACCCCGCCGCGGTACAGCGATACCTTGTCCTGTACGCGACGCTGATGGGTGTCACCTGGCTACTCGACGTCCCGGCGTTGATCCACAAGCGGCTTCCCGATGCCGGCCCGCACACCACCCGCACCGATCCGCGTATCCGGTCCGACGAGAGTGTGCGCGCGCCGTTGCAGATGCTGATCAATGTGCTGAACCTGTGGCATACGCGTGGTGGTGTGACGAAACTTGGTGCGCTCTAACGTAAAAGGGCCCGCACCTGCTCGCGAGCGAAGAACTCCTGATCCTCGCCCCACCCCTGCCGGCCGTCCCATCGCCAATCGGTCAGCGTCCAGAACGTCATCCGTCCCGGCCAGCCGAGCCAGCGCAACGCGGTGCGCACATCGCCTTCGGCGTGCAGGGCGCGACCGCGGTCGTCTTCTGCGTCGAGCACCACCCGCACGGGAGCGCCCGCGCGGCGGTCGAGCACGCGGCGCTCGCCGGTCACGAGTTCCCCCACCGTTCCGTCGCGCAGCAGATACCCACCGATCACGCGGTCGACGCCGGACCGGGTCGCCATCGTGATGGCATGCCAGCTGGACTCGGCGTCGGCGATGGCCCACAGATAGTCACCGGAGCGGCGGGCCCCGGGGCGGTGCGGGCCCCAGGTGCGGTCCCGCATTGAAAAGCAGTCGATGTCGAGGCGCTGGCCGTTCAGCGTCGCGGTGCCCCGCATGCGGCCCGGTTGGTCGAAGTGGCAGTGCTGCGGGGATGCGTCACCGAGGACGTGTGGCGCCAGCAGCGACGTCCACTCGAGGTCGAGGTCGAGTCCCAGTTCCGAGTAGGACAGCCGGTAGCGGTGCATCGGTTCGACGACCCTGTGACGCAACGAGTTCGGGAGTCGGAAGTCGGTGAAATCCAATGTCCCGGTCGGAGGCTGGATCCAGCGCCAGTCGTAGAACAGGCAGTCGTAAGTCTGCTCGCCGCCGGGGTCCCAGATCGCGGGCCCGCCTCCGCTGGTCCCGGTGCGGACGTCGTGGAAGTAGTACACGAATCCGTTGATGTCGCGCTCGGGGATCGCGAAGTTGAACCATCCGCTCTCGTTCCAGTGCGGATCGTCGGTGGCGGAGTGGAAGACCTCGTCGGCCGCGGTGATCGCGTCGGTTGTCATGGCGCTCGATCCAGGTAGGTCACGGCCGTGTGCTCACCGCGAGTTCCCGGAAGCGGTGCGACGGACCGGCGCCTGCCAGAGCCCGGTGATCGCGTCGGTGAGTCCCTCGGCGGCCTGCTTCCAGGGCGACCGCGCGAGCCGACCGTGGTGCGCCAGCGCCCCCTCGTGTTCGGCGCAGGTATGCATGAGCAGGTTGCGCGCCATTACGATCCGCTCGAAGCGGACTCGCTTGGGCAGTTCGGCGAGACATCCCGTGATGCCGTCGATCACCTGGACCAGATGCGGCGACGACAGGGCGTCCTTGGTGACGACCTCGCGGTAGGTCGGATCGGCCATGGCCTGCGCGGCGAACCGGGCGTACCAACTCGGGTTGCCGAGCTGGTCGAGGTGTTCGGTCAGCGGCCGCACCAGGCAGTCGACCCAGTCCCGCAGGTCCGCGGACGCGCCGATCTCGACCAGCATCCTGGCGCGCAACTGTTCGATCGGCACCCGGTGCTTGCTCTCGATCGCGCGCAGAAGGTCGGTGCGGGTGCCGAAGTGGTAGCAGACCGCGGCGTTGTTGCCCTGCGAAGCGGCCTCGCTGATCTGGCGGTTGGACACGGCGTGCATACCCCGTTCGGCGAAGAGGCGTTCGGCGGCGGCGAGCAGTACTTCGCGCGTCCCTTCCGATCGGTGTCCACTCAGGGGCCGGGCTGCGGTCACCGACTCAGTAGACACCCCGGCCCTGGTTAAATCAAGCGATTGATTTAGCCTCGGCGGCGTCAGCACGTCGTGAAGCTCGCGAAATGTACCGGAGGGTCGCGGGATGCCGGCGACCACGACCCTGGCGTACAGTTCGCGAGTTCGTCATGGTGCTTGCCCGCGCCCCGTCGCCGCACCACGATGAGACGATGCCGACGTCAGCGCGTGTTCTCGTAGTCGGGTCGGGGTTCGCCGGACTGTGGGCCGCGCTCGGCGCAGCGCGCCGCCTCGACGAACTCGACGTCCGCACGGTGGACGTCACCGTCGTCAGCCCGAAGCCATACCACGACATCCGGGTGCGCAACTACGAACCCGACCTCACACCGTGCCGAATTCCGCTGTCGCAGTTGCTCGATCCCGTCGGCGTCGGCTACCTGGCTGCCGAGGTGGCCACAATCGACCCGGCGGCCGCGACGGTGAGCACCGCCGACGGGGCGACATTGAGTTACGACCGCTTGGTGCTGGCGGTGGGCAGTGGCGTCGTCACACCCGACATCCCCGGTCTGGCGCAGTTCGGGTTCGACGTCGACACCTACGACGCCGCGCACAAGCTGCAGAGACACCTTCGCTCGCTGCGGCCCGGCGACCCGGCGTCGGCGACGGCCGCCGTGGTCGGCGCCGGCCTCACGGGTATCGAAACGGCCAGCGAACTGCCCGCGAGGCTGGCGGACGCTCTCGGTCCGCGATCGACACCGCGGGTCGTGCTCGTCGACCGGAATGCACACGTCGGCTCGGACATGGGCGCATCCGCACGGCCGGTCATCGAGAAAGCGTTGCGCGACAACGGCGTCGAGGTGATCACCGGAGTGGGCGTCACCGCGGTCGGTGAGCGCAGCGTCACGCTGTCGACGGGTGAGGTGATCGACGCGGCCACCGTCGTCTGGTGTGCCGGTATGCGCGCCCATCCGCTGACCGGTCAGCTGGGTGTTCCGCTGGACCGGTTCGGCCGCGTCGCAGTCGACGACTACCTACGGGTGCAGGGCGTGAGTGGTGTGTTCGCGGCCGGTGACGTGGCTGCCGCGCGGATGGATGACGAGCACATGTCGGTGATGTCGTGTCAACACGGCAGGCCGATGGGTCGGTACGCGGGCTACAACGTGATCGGCGACCTGCTGGGTCTGCCCATGAGGACGCTGCGGATCCCCTGGTATGTCACGGTGCTCGACCTCGGTGCGGCCGGTGCGGTGTACACCGAGGGCTGGGACCGGCGCGTCGTGAGCACCGGCGCGGCGGCCAAGGCCACAAAGCGGATCATCAACGGCGAGCGGATCTATCCCCCGCTGACCGGTGACCGTCAGGCGCTGCTCGCCGCGGCGGCACCGGAACTGCAGACGGCGCCCGCGTACGGGCAGTGACTATCTGCCGTTTCGCTCACGGTGCTTGCAGCCCGGCCAGCAGCACGGGCGGCGCTTACCTTCTTCGAGTTCCTCCTGGGTCCGGCGGATCCGGCGTTCGCGGGTCTTCTCCTGCTTGGCGTCCTCGACCCAGCAGATGAACTCGTTGCGCGCCAGCGGGGTGATGTCGTTCCAGGCCGCGAGCGCGGTGTCGTTGGCGAGCAATGCCTTACGCAGATCGGTCGGCAGCTTGTGCACCACGCCGCCGGACACTCGCGAGCTTCCCATGCGCGCAGGATAGACGGCGAGAAGGCAGACTGGCCGCATGCGGTCGGGTTTGACCATCGGAGAGTTCGCCACGGTGACGCACCTGAGCGTGCGGACGCTGCGCCGCTACCACGAGGCCAAACTGCTCGAACCCGCCTCCGTCGACCCGTTCACCGGATACCGCTACTACTCCGCCGAACAAATACCGACCGCCCAGGTGATCCACAGGTTGCGTCAACTCGACGTGCCGCTCGCCGAAGTCCGGGCCATCCTCGACACCGAGGATCCGCAGCGACGCCCGGAGGTGATCGCCGGTCATGTGCGGCGGTTGGAAGGCGAGCTGGACCGGACGCGCGCCGCCGTGGTGTCGCTGCGCCGGTTGCTCAATCCGGAGCCGGCCGACCTCGATGTCGAGCTGCGGTCGGTTCCCGCGCGGCGGGTCGCCGCGATCACCGGTCTTGTGCGGCTCGACGATTCGCTTGCGTGGTACGACGAGGCGATGGCCGAACTGGATGCCGCATTCCCCGAAGCCGAGCGCACCGGACCACCCGGCGGGCGCTACGCCAACGAACTGTTCACCCAGTCCGTCGGGGCGATGACGGTCTTCCGGCCGGTGCGCGTCCCGCGGCCGTCCGGCCGTATCGAGGTCGTGGAGCTTCCGCCCGTCGATCTGGTCGTCACCGTCCACGAAGGTCCGCACGACGATCTCGACGTCACCTACGGCCGTCTCGGAGCCTGGGTGGTGGACAATGCGCTCGCTGTCGACGGGCCGATCCACGAAACGTACGTTGTCGGGCCCCGCGACACGACGGATCCGGCGCGGTGGCGAACGGAGATCGGCTGGCCGGTGTTCCGGGTCGCTCCCGATGGGGATCCCGTCTGAGCTCGCGTCAGCTCTCAGGCGGGAAATCTGCACCGCGGGACAGCTTCTCATGTGCCCGGATCTCGGCGAGGGAGTTTTCGAGTGTGGTGACGACGGTGTCGTAACCGTCGCTGCCGAGGACGAGCCGCCGGGGCGGCGGATCCTCGGCCATCGCCGCGATGACCGCGCGCACCCCACGTCGGGGATCCCCCGGCTGCGCGCCGTCCTGTTCGACCATCGCGTCGCGGACCCGCTCGAGCACAGTGGCGTACTCCGGAACGGACTCCTCGATCGGTTCGTCGGCGAAACCCGCGTAGGCGCGGGTGCGGAACGCTCCTGGTTCGACCGCCATGACGCGGATGCCCAGAGGTTCGACCTCCTCGCGAAGGACCTCGGTGACCGTCTCGATCGCCGATTTCGTTGCGCTGTAGTAACCGAAGCCGGTGACGCCGCACAATCCGGCGACCGAAGACATGTTGATGACCCACCCGCTGCCCCTGGAACGCATACCGGGCAGCGCGGCGCGAATCACTGACAGCACCGCGAAGAAGTTGAGCTCGAACATCTTTCGGACCGCCGTATCGGCCATACCCTCGATCGACCCGTACCAGCCGCGGCCGGCGTTGTTGACCAGGACATCGATACCGCCGAAGTGCTCCTCGGTCGCGCGCACCGCCTCGCGCACCTGCTCGGTGTCGGTGACGTCGAGCGGCAGCACCAGGACGCGCTCGCCGTACCGCTGCGCCCAGTCGGTCAGCTCGGCCGGACGGCGGACGGTCAAGGCGACCCGGTCGCCGATCTCGAGAGCGGCGTCGGCGAACGCCATCCCGAACCCGCCGGGGGTGCCTCCGGTGATGAACCACGTCCTGGTCATGGTTCGATCACCAGGCGCGCGATCAGCTCGCCCTCGAGCGTGAACCGGAAGTGCAGGTCGGCCACGCCACCGGGAAAGTCGCCCTCGAGATGCTGCAGGACATCGAGGTGTGCGCCGCCGAACCGGGTCGCGCTGACGAGCTCGGTCGAGTAGGTGTACTCGCTGGCCGCGTTGCGAATCCAGTCGGCGATCTCGTCGTGGCCGCGGTAGGTGTGGCCCTCGTCGGTGACGGCGGCGTCGGCGGTGAAGGCCGTCAGCGCGGTTGTGACGTCGCGGTGCGCGGTGAGATAGGTCGCGACCGCCCAGGGCAGTTCATCGCGTCGAATGTCGGTGCCATCGCTCTTGTGCAGTGTCATGTACTCATGCTCAAGTCTCCCCCAGGGAGAGGGACAACACGACGCCGACATCGGGGCTTCCAGCCCTATCGCGTCATACCTGCCCGCTTTGGGTATGAGAGGCGCACCATGAACGGCACCGGTGCCGTAAGAGATTCAGGAGATCAGCGATGTCGACCGACACCAACCAGCCATCCACGACCGTGTCGCCGGCCAACGTGGCCGTCATGTTCTTCGACCGCGTCGGGAAATCCGCAGACCGGGAGGCGTTCCGCAAACTCGATCGGGATCGATGGGTCTCCCTCACCTGGCGAGAGGCCGCACAACAGGTGGAGGCGTTGGCCGCCGGGCTTCTGGCGCTGGGCATCCAGCCCGAGGAACGCGTCGCGATCGCCTCGAGCACACGGTACGAGTGGATTCTGGCGGATCTCGCGGTCATGTGTGCCGGTGCCGCCACCACCACGGTGTACCCCACGACCAACGCGACCGACACCGCCTACATCCTGAGCGATTCGCAGTCTCGCGTCGTGTTCGCCGAGGACGAGACGCAACTGGAGAAGCTCAAAGAGCGGCGCGACGACCTGCCGCACCTCGAGAAGGTCGTGCTCTTCGACGGCTCGGGCGACGGAGACCACGTCACCACCATCGCCGAGTTGGCCGGCCTTGGAACCAAGTACCTCGCCGATCACCCCGACTGCGTGCGGACAACGGCGGACTCGATCACGCCGGATATGTTGGCGACGCTGATCTACACGTCGGGTACGACCGGCAAGCCCAAAGGTGTGCGGCTGTCGCACCGGGCGTGGGTGTACGAGGGAAACACCATCGCCGATTTCGGCATTCTGGGCGAGGACGACCTGCAGCTGTTGTGGCTGCCGCTGGCGCACGCGTTCGGCAAGGTGTTGATCACGGCGCAGTTGGCGTGCGGCTTCGCCAGCGCGATCGACGGCCGCGTCGACAAGATCGTGCCGAACATGGCCGAGGTGAAACCGACATTCATGGGCGCGGCTCCGCGCATCTTTGAGAAGGCCCACGCGCGCGTCACCTCGTCTCAGGAAGGGGTCAAGGAGAAGCTGTTCACCGCCGCCTTCGCCGCGGGACGCAACGCCGACCGTTACCGGCTGGCGGGTCAGGCGGTACCGCTTCCGCTGAAGATCGCGCACGCCGCGTTCGACCGCCTGGTCTTCAGCAAGGTGCGCGATGTGTTCGGCGGGCGCATCAAATTCTTCATCTCCGGATCCGCTCCACTGAACCGCGACATCGCCGAATGGTTCCACGCCGCCGGTCTGTTGATTCTGGAGGGCTACGGGCTGACAGAGACCGCGGCGGGCGCATTCATCAACCGGCCCGACAACTACAAGCTGGGCACCGTCGGGCAGGTGTTCGACGGCACGTCGGTGCGTCTCTCCGATGACGGCGAGGTGCAAGTGCAGGGCCCATGCGTGATGGACGGTTACCACAACCTGCCCGACAAGACGGCGGAGACGTTCACCGAGGACGGGTGGCTACGCACCGGGGACAAAGGCCAGTTGGACGAGGACGGCTTCTTGACGGTCACGGGCCGGATCAAGGAACTGTTCAAGACCTCGGGCGGAAAGTACGTCGCTCCGCCGGCCATCGAAGGCAAGTTCATGGCCCTGTGCCCGTATGCCGGCCACATTCTGGTCTTCGGCGAATCCCGCAACTTCTGCGTCGCGCTGATCACGCTGGATCCCGATGCGCTGTCCGGCTGGGCCGAGCACAACGGCCTCGGCGGCAAGTCCTACGCGGAGCTGGTCCAGGCGGATGCGGTGCGGAACATGGTGGGTGGCTACGTCGACGAGCTCAACTCGCAACTGAACCGGTGGGAGACCATCAAGAAGTGGGAGCTGCTCGACCACGACCTGTCGATCGAAAACGGTGAGCTGACACCGTCGCTGAAGGTCAAGCGGGGGGTTGTCGAGAAACAGAACCAGGAGCTGCTCGACTCGTTCTACTCCTGAGCGCAGTTGCCGCTACGGGGGCATGCGGCCCAGGAACTGGTGGGGATCGAGGGCAGGGCGCTTCGATTCGCGCAGACGCCTACGCAGAGAGTCGTCGATGCTGCCCACGTATAGCCAGCCCATCAAGTGCTCCTGCTCGGTCAGGCCGTGGGCCGCGCGAACCTCACGACTGTTGGCGAGCAGACCCGTGCGCCACATGACGCCCCACCCTGCGGCCCACAGCGCGAGTTCGAGCAGGTGACCAACCCCGGCAGCGACCGCGTGCTGTTCCCAGGTCGGCACCTTGGGATGCTCCGTCGGGCTTGCGACCAACGCGATCAACAGTTCGGCGCGGAAGGGTTTCGTGTTGTAGTCGCCGGGCTCGCGCACTTCGCCTGCCGCCGCGTCGAGCGCCTCGGCTAATTTCATCCGATCATCGCCGCGCAGGAGGATGAGCCGCCAGGGACGCAGGGCCTTGTGATCCGCCACGGACGTGACGGCCGCGAGGAGCTCGGCGAGCTCCTCGTCGCCCGGCGTGTCCGGACCCACTTTCGAGATCGACCGCCGCGTCGCCATCGACTCCAGTACCGGGTCGGAAAAGAATTTCACACTGGTCATTGTCTCGCCACGTCTCCCGCCACGCTCAAAGGCCGCCAGGATACACAAGGTCAGGCTGCCCTTGCTGGAAGCGAGCACCCCGGCTTGTTAGCGTCAGACAATGCCTGATGACCTGGCCGCTTGCCCGAGCGCCATTGCGCGCGTTCGGGTTTGCGAACCGGGTCGTCGGCATCCGGTGGGCAACCACCGACGCTTGCCCGAAATGCCGTCTGCGACCCGAACATAAGGAGAGACCGTTGGCCCAGTTCACCGACCACGGACCCAAGCCCTACGTCGTCAACATCGAGGATGCCACTGAAGCCAACGACAAGTTCCGCACGACGTTGTGGACGGGCGAGAAGCTACAGCTCACGCTCATGTCGATCCCGGTGGGCGGCGATGTTGGTCTCGAGATCCATTCCGACACCGACCAGTTCCTGCGCCTCGAGCACGGCCGCGCGCGAGTCCAGATGGGCCCGTCAAAGGACAACCTCACGTTCGACGAGGAGATCTCGGACGACTGGATCATCCTGGTGCCGAAGGGGTCGTGGCACAACATCACCAACATCGGCGATGAGCCGTTGAAGCTGTACAGCCTGTACGCGCCGCCGCACCACGCCCATGGCACGGTGCACGAGACGCAGGCCGACGAGGACCACTAAGCCCGCCGGTCTCTGAGGACCCGATTGAGGCGCTGACGCGATGGGCGCAGTCCAAAACCTCTATTCCGCACTGTTGAAGCGGAATCGGGAAGCCGAGCGCGAGTTGCCGAGCGAGGTGCGGCGCAACCTCGCGCCGAACGGACTGAGGCTGATGCTCGCCAGCGCCCTGCAGTCGTCGGGCGATGAGACGGTCAACGCATCGACGGTGCTGCCGTGGCTGTTCGCGACCCTGGGTGTGCCTCCCGCCCTCACCGGTGTGCTGGTACCGGTCCGTGAGTCGGGTTCGATGCTGCCGCAGGCTTTTCTGACACCGCTGGTGTTGAGGGTGCGGTACCGCAAGTGGGTGTTCATCGCGGGCGCGCTGGTGCAGGCCGCCGCGGTCGCGGTGATGGCGGCCACCGCGGCTCTCGGGAGGGGTTTGGCCGCCGGTGTCGTCATCGTGGCCAGCCTCGCGGTCTTCGCGCTGGGCCGCTGCCTGTGCTCGATCGCTTCGAAGGATGTGCAGGGTCGAACGATCCCGAAGGGTGAACGCGGCCAGATCAACGGCGTGGCAACGACGGCGGCCGGGCTCGTCGCCGTCACTCTCGGGCTCGCAATCCGTCTTTTCGGCGGTGAGGATCTTTCGCCCGGTCAACTCGCGTGGGTGCTCGCCGCGGGTGCGGTGCTCTGGGTTGCGGTGGCGGTGGTCTACCGAGGCGTCCACGAGCCGCCCGGCGAAGCGCCATGGGAGGAGCCGGAGCCGGACGCCTCTTCCGACCTCGACAGCTTCACCGAGTCGGAGAACTGGTTCAGGCAGACGCACACGCTGCTGCGGGAGGACAAGCTGTTCCGGCACTTCGTCGGGGTGCGCAGCCTGCTGCTCGTCTCCTCGCTGAGCACACCGTTCGTGGTGACGCTGTCGATCCAGTCGGGCGCCCACAGCCTCGCCGGTCTCGGGGGCTTCGTCATCGCCTCCGGGCTTGCGGCGCTGATCGGCGGTCGCCTCTTCGGCCGCTTCGCCGACCGCTCGAGCAAGCGGCTCATGAGCGTGGGCGCGGGCGTGTCTTCGGTGATCGTCATCGCGACGGTCGTCATCGTCGCGCTTCCCGGGTTCAGCGGTGTGGGCTGGTTGAGCAATGCGATGTTCATCGCCGTGTACTTCGCTCTCGCGCTGATGCACACCGGCGTGCGGGTGGGGCGCAAGACCTATGTCATCGATATGGCCGTCGGTGACCAGCGGACCGTGTACGTGGCGGTTTCGAATTCGGCGATGGGATTCATCCTGTTGATCGTCGGTGGTATCAGCTCGCTGCTGGCGATCGTCCACATCTCTTGGGCGTTGCTGTTCCTCGCGGCGATGGGGCTCGTCGGAGTGTTCGCCGGAGCCCGGTTACCCGAGGTCTCTCGGGGCTGATGCTGCGGCCAGGCGCGACTCGACCGGACGTGGAATTCGTGGCGGGGCCAGGCGACTCGCACCACCAGTCTCACCAGTCCCCCGCCGGGCCCATGTGTGCAACTGCCCGGCTATCAGCGAATTATTCGCTGGCAGCGAATAATTCGCGCGTAGGCGGGCAGTAAACGGAGGTGAGGCGGGCAGTAACGGAGGTGACTCTCCCAGATATTGGGCGGTATCACCGGGACATGGGCCCCAGCGGGATATAGCCTCAGCGGGATATAACTGAAGCACCCTTGGCTCCCTGCGAGGGGGCGCACTGACCCCGGCCATCCCGGTGGCGCCCCAAACAGACCGTGACGCAAGCGCGTTATCTCGCATGACATCGCAGACGCGCAGGCCGTTTTTTGTCGGTGGTCGAATGTATGTTCGAAGCATGTCGGGAGTCGACCTGCAGGCCGCGGTGAGCGCGTTGCGTGCCG